>JBJTJO010000208.1:0-5408 GCA_046095965.1 Planctomycetaceae bacterium | reverse complement strand
GGTCGCCGCCCGCGTGTTCGTGAACCGCGTCTGGTCGCCCCGCTCGAAGAACCGCGTCTCGCGGGGCGCGGCGGTCTCGGCGGCCACGAGCGCCCAGGTGGGCTCGGGAACCTTCGCGTAGAGCGCCTCGATCGCGGCGGACTCGACGGCGAAGGCCGGGTTGCTCTCCCGCCAGTGGGCGAAGAGCCGCCGCTCCTGCTCGGCGGTGCGTCGCGCGGGCTCCGTGAGCAGCGCCTCGGCCACCAGCGGCGGGAGCAGGTCGAGGGCGTTGGGCGCGGTGGCCGCGACGGAGAGCCGGATGCGGCCGAGGTTGAAGGTCTGGTTGTCGTCGGAGTTGAAGCCGCCATGCTCCTGCACGAGGTTGTATTTGAAGTGGACGGTGCCGCTCGCCAGCAACGGCTCGGCCAGTTCGCAGACGAGCACGGCCGGGTCGTGGTTGCGGGCGGGATCCCGCTCGGTGGTCCAGCCCGTCTTCTCGTCGCCGTCGATGGCGAAGGCGGCGGGGCCGGTGGAGCGGTCATCGGGCTGGCGGGCGGCCGTGCTCGGAAACCGCCGCGGGTCGAGCTTCGTGACGGGCGCCGCGACGCTGGCGGCGGCCGAGCGGAAGGCGAGCTTCGTGACGGCGTCGGGCGCGGGCCCGGCCCGCAGCACGAACTCGGACAGCGTGCCGGTGCCGCGAGTGGAGCGGCCGGGGCCGCCCATGGGGAGGTAGGGATCGTTGAGGACCTCGAGGCGGGCCGCGCGGACCTCGGGAATCGCGAGCGCGGAGCTGAAGACCTCCGCGCTGCGGGTGTCGGCGTAGCCCATGTTGATCACGGACTTGTCGGGGAGCGGCAGGTACTTCTGTCCCGAGTCGCCGAGCTGGTAGAGCTCGAGGGCATGCCACTCGGTGCGGGGCAGGGCGAGCAGTTCCCGCTGCCACGCCGCGAACGCCGCCTCGACGTCGCGCGCCGACTTCCGGATCCGGGCGTCGATGGCCGCGATCGCATCGAGCAGGGCGTCGGTCTCGAGCCGCCCGGCCGGCGTGCGGGCGGCGAGCGACGTCTCCTCGACGCCGTTCAAGTAGGCGTAGAACCCGTAATACTCGTCCTGCGTGAGCGGGTCGTACTTGTGGGAGTGGCACTGGGCGCACTGGGCCGTGAGGCCGAGCACCGACTTGCCGATCGCGTCGATGCGGTCGAAGACGCCCTCGATCCGAAACTGCTCGGGCTTCGCGCCCCCTTCCTCGTTCGTCATCGAGTTCCGGAGGAAGCCCGTGGCGACGCGGTCCTCCTGCGTGGCGCCCGGAAGCATGTCGCCGGCGATCTGCCGCACCACGAACTCGTCGTAGGGCATGTTCGCGTTGATCGCGGCCACGACCCAGTCGCGGTAGAAGTGGTGCGACCGGGGGAGGTCCTTCTCGTAGCCGGCGGAGTCGGCGTAGCGGGCGGCGTCGAGCCACTCGCGGGCCCAGCGCTCGCCGAAGTGCGGGCTGGCGATGAGCCGATCGACGGCGGCGTCGGGCGGCCCGATCGCCTCGAGCTCGGCGAGCGTGGGCGGCAGGCCGGTGAGGTCGAGCGACGTGCGGCGGAGGAGCGTGGCCGGGTCTGCCGGCGGCGTGGGCTGCAGCCCCTCGGCCTCGAGCCGGGCCAGCACGAAGGCGTCGATCGGGTTTCGCACCCAGGCGGCGTCGCGGACCTCGGGCACCGGCGGACGCCGGGGTACGACGAAGGCCCAGTGCTCGCCCCAGGCCGCCCCCTCGGCGATCCACTGCTTCAGGATCGCGATCTGCTCGGGCTTGAGGGCCGGCTTCTTGTCCGGCGGCGGCATGACCGTGTCGGGGTCGGCGTGGCTCACCCGCTCGAGGATGAGCGACCCGTCGGGGTCGCCCGGCACGATCGCCTTGCCGCTCTCACCCCCCTCGAGCGCGAGCTCGCGGCGGTCGAGTCGCAGCCCGCCCTGAACCGACGCCGCGTCGGGCCCGTGGCAGGCGTAGCAGTTCTCCGACAGGATCGGCTGCACCTGCCGCGTGAAGTCGATCGTGCCCCCCCGCACGACGGCGGGCAGCGTGGCGACGGCAAAGAGCAGGGCGACTCGCATCCTGCGAATTGTAGTTCGCAACGCCGGAGCGGGCTATGCTTCTGCCTGCGTTTCCCCCCGTTCCGCTGGCCCGCCTCCCACCTTGCCGCCCCCCTCGCCGAGCCTTTCCATGCTTCCCCGTCGCGCCTTCCGCGGCCTGTCCATTTTCATTCCCGCAGTGGCCGCCCTCACGGCGGTCTACTGTCTCGCAGCCAACAGCGGCAAGACCGCGGACGGCCCCAAGGAACGCGATCCGTTCCAGACCGCGAAGGAACTCCTCGCGCCACTGCCACGGCCCGCGCGGCCGTCGCTGCCGCCGAGCCGGCTGCCGCTGGAATTGATCGACGGCGAGCGGATCGCGCTCGTGGGCAACTCGACCGCCGAGCGGATGAATCTCTTCGGCCACTTCGAGGCGCGCCTGCACGAGCGGTTCCCCGGCAAGCGGCTCGTGGTCCGCAACTTCGCCCGGCCCGCCGACGAGGTGGCCGTCCGCGAGCGGCCCTGGAACTACACCTCGCTCGACGACCCGGTCGCCGCGTTCGGTGCCGACACGTATCTCTTGTTCTTCGGGTTCAACGAATCGTTCGCCGGCCCGGCGGGCGTGGAGGCTTTCAAGACGAACTACGGCACACTCCTCGACGACTTTGCGACCCGCTATCCGCGCGACGACACGCAGGCCCCGCCGCGGTTCGTGATCGTGTCGCCGATCGCCGTCGAGCCGAGCGGCGATCCGCTCCTGCCCGACGCCGCGGCCCAAAACTCGAACCTCGCGCTGTATCGCGACGCCGCGCGGGAGGTCGCCGCCGCGCGGGGCATCGCCTGCGTCGATCTCTTCGATGCCACGATGGCGGAGTTCGCGTCGCAGCCCGGCCTGCAGTTCACGATCAACGGCTGCCACGTGAACGCGGCGGGGGACCGGTTCGTCGCCGGGGCGCTCGACCGGGCGCTCTTCGGCCCGCCACCCGCGAAGCGGCTCGATGCCGCCGCCTTCGCGAAGCTCACGGAGGCGGTGAACGAAAAGTCGTGGGTCCACATGCAAGACCACCGGATGGTCAACGGCTGGTACGTCTACGGCGGCCGCCGCACCTGGGACACCGAGACCTATCCGCGCGAAGTGCTCAAGGTCCGCCGGATGGCGGCGGTCCGCGACGCCCGCGTGTGGAACATCGCCGCCGGCCGTCCCGTGCCCGACGTGCCCGACGACTCGCAGACCGGTGAACTCGTCGTGCCGCCCACGCGGTTCGGGGCCCCGAAGCAGGCCTACAGCGAGAACGCCGAGGGGGGGCCGGTGATCAAGGACCCCGAGGACTTCATCAAGACCTGCACGGTGCCCCCGGGCTTCACGATCGAATTGTTCGCCGACGAACGGCGGTTTCCGGAGCTCGCCAAGCCGGCGCAGCTGGGCTTCGACGGAAAGGGGCGGCTCTGGGTGGCGACGATCCCGAGCTACCCGCAGTGGCTGCCGGGCGATCCGCGGGCCTCCGACAAGCTCGTGATCCTGGAGGACACAGACAAGGACGGCAAGGCCGACCGGAGCACCGTCTTCTACGACAAGCTCCACTGCCCGACGGGCTTCGAGTTCTTCGCCGGCGGCGTGCTCGTGATGGACCAGCCGCGGATGCTGTGGCTGAAGGACACCGACGGCGACGACAAGGCCGACGTGGTCGTGCACGTGCTCGACGGCTTCGCCACGGAAGACACGCATCACACCGCGGGCGCCTTCGAGATGAGCCCGGGCGGCCTGCTGCACATGCTCGAGGGCGTGGTGATGTGCACGAACCTGGAGACGCCCTGGGGTCCGTTCCGCACCCGCGACGCCTCGGGCTGCTTCGTGATCGATCCGCGGACCTGGAAGGTGCGGCACTTCCAAACGCCCGGCAAGGGAAATCCGTGGTGCTCCGTGTTCGACGAATGGGGCCAGGGCATCGTCGGCGACGGCACCAACGGCTCCCAGCACTGGGACACCCCGCTCTCGGGCGCGCAATATTCCGGCCGCAAGGGCATGGACCCGGTCTTCGACAACGAGGAACTGCGGCCGGTCGTGGGGAGCGAGTTCCTGCGGACCCGGCAGTTTCCCGACGATGTGCAGGACCAGTTCACCTACGCCTGCGTGATCAACCTGAACGGCATGCCCCGGTGGCGGTTCTCCGCCGACGGCGGCGGCTTCAAAGGGGAGCGGGTCCGCCGCGACCCGGCCGACCCCAAGACGGCCTTCGACCTTCTCGAGAGCAGCGACAAGCATTTCCGGCCGGTCGATCCGCACGTCGGACCCGACGGCGCGGTCTGGTTCGGCGACTGGGCCAACCCGCTCATCGGCCACGCGCAATACAGCCAGCGCGACCCCAACCGCGACCACGCGAAGGGGCGCATCTACCGGCTCGTCTGCACGGAGCGGCCGCTCGTCGAGCCCGCCACGCAGTTCGGCAAGTCGGTGGCCGAGGTGCTCGAGCAACTCAAGGCCCCGGAGTGGCGGACGCGGTATCGCGCCCGGGCCGACCTCCAGGCGCGGCCCCGGGCCGAGGTGCTCGCGGCGGCGCAGGCATGGCTCGCGGGCGTGCGAAAGGCGTCGCTGCCGCGGGGGGTCGCGGACCGGCTGGCCACCGAGGTGCTCTGGCTCCAGCAGAGTTTTCATGCGGTTGACGCCGCGCTGCTCGGCGCACTCCTCGCGGCCGAGACGCCGGAGGCGCGGGCCGCGGCGACCCGCGTCGTCGCCGACGAGCGGGACCGGCTTCCCGACGCCGAGAGCCTGCTCGTGGCCCGGGCCAGCGATCCGCATCCGCGGGTGCGGTGCGAGGCGGTCCGCGGATTGAGCTTCTTTGCCACGCCGCGGGCGATGCAGGCCGTCGTGGCGGCGGCCGACGTCGTGCCGACCGACCGCTTCGTGGCCTACACCTGTGACGCCGCGCTCGGCGCCAACCTCGACGCCTGGCGGGAGCTCCATGCCGCGGGCCGGTTCGTCGCCGCGGACAGCCCGGCCGCCGGCATCGTGAACGGGGTGCTCGGCCACGAGGAGAAGGCCCGCAAGATTCTGCCGCACCTGGAGGTGCTCACGAGCAAGGCGCAGCAGACCGCGGAGGACCGCACCAAGGCGCTCCAGATCCTCGGCCGCATGCCGGGGGGCGATCCGGGCAACGGGCAGCTCGTGTTCAAGCGGGTGTGCGCCGCCTGCCACAAGGTGGGCGCCGACGGAGCCACGCTCGGCCCCGTGCTGGCGGGCGTGGGCACGCGGCTCAAGCCGGCGAAGATCGTGGAGTCGATCGTGGATCCCAACGCGGAGGTCGCGGAGCAGTACCTCTCCACGTCGGTGCTCACGGACGACGGCCGCAGCATCGTGGGCCTCGTCGTCTCCG
>JBJTJO010000207.1:0-11580 GCA_046095965.1 Planctomycetaceae bacterium | reverse complement strand
ACGGTGCCGATGTCGCCCGTCCGCAGGCACTTCTGGCAGGTCGTGGCCCGGGTGACCTCGAGCTAGCACTTCCCCAGGACGTGGTCCTGGAACTGGTTCATGCCGGCCGGCGTGAAGAGCACGGAGGGATCCCACCGCGGCACCACACATTTTTCGAGATGCTCGGCAACTTCTCGTTCGGCGACTACTTCAAGCGGGAGGCGATCCACTGGGCCTGGGAGTTTCTCACGGCCCGGAACTGGCTCGCCATCGCGCCTGAGAAGCTCTCGATCACCGTCTATCACGACGACAACGAGGCCTTTGCGATCTGGGCCGACGAGATCGGTGTGCCGGCCGCGAAGATCACGCGGATGGGCGAGGACGACAACTTCTGGCCCGCGAGCGCCCCGAGCCAGGGCCCCGACGGCGTCTGCGGCCCCTGCAGCGAGATCTTCTACCGGATGCCCGACGGGAGCGACGTCGAGATCTGGAACCTCGTCTTCACGCAGTTCAACCGCGTCGGTGTGCCGCCCGACAACCTCCATCCGCTCCCCAGCCGCAACATCGACACCGGGATGGGCCTCGAGCGGACCTGCGCGATGCTCCAGGGAGTGGACACGAACTTCCACATCGACATCCTGCGGCCGCTCGTCGAGGCCGTGGCGGAGGTCTGCGGCAAGCGGTACGAGCCGGCGAGCGACGACGGTCGGCGGATGCGGCGGATCGCCGACCACGTGCGGGCCTGCACGTTCGCGATCCACGAGAACGTGCTCCCGGGCAACAACGAGGAGAAGTACGTCGTCAAGCGGCTCCTGCGGCGGGCCGTGCTCGACGGCCGGCAGATGGGGATGCGGGAGCCCTTTCTCCACACGCTGCCCCCCGTGGTCGCCGCGATGATGCGGCATCCCTATCCCGAGCTCGGCGAGACGACGGGCCGCGTGGCCGGCGTCATCGAGCGCGAGGAGCAGTCGTTCCTGGCCACGATCGACGGCGGCCTCGAGCGGATCGAGAAGCTTTTCGCCGGGATCGGCCGGGCCGGCGGGGCGGTGGTGCCCGGCGCCGACGCGGCCGAGCGCTACACGACCTACGGCTTCCCCCCCGAGCTCCTCGAGACACTCGCCGCCGAGCGGAACTGCGGCTTCGACTGGGACGGTTTCCGGGTCGCGATGGAGGCGCACGGCCTGAAGTCCGGCGCGGGCACCCGCGTGGAGGTGTTCACCTCCGGGCCGCTCGACGCCCTCAAGAAGACCATGCATGGCTCCGAGTTCCTCGGCTACGACGCGACCGAGGCCGACGCCACCGTGCTGGGCATCATCGCGCAGGATGCCCTCTGCGACCGGCTCGAGGAGGTGGGGCACGCGACGCCGGTGACGGTGGTGCTCGACCGCTCCCCCTTCTACGGCGAGTCGGGCGGGCAGGTGGGCGACACCGGGCGGCTCGAGTGGGCCGGCGGTGAGTTCGAGGTGACCGACACGCAGCGGGAGGGGGGCTTCGTGCTCCACGTCGGCCACCTGCGGAAGGGCGTGATCGAGCTCGGCCACGCGGTGCGGGCCCGGGTCGATGGCACGCGGCGGGCGGCCCTGCGGCGGGCCCACGCGGCGACGCATCTGATCCACGCCGCGCTCCAGCACCACCTCGGCAGCCACGCGGTCCAGCAGGGCTCCAAGGTCGATGCCGACCACCTGCGGTTCGACTTCTCCCAGCCCAGCGCCATCGACCGCGACACGCTGCGGTCGATCGAGTCCACGGTCAACGCCGGCGTGCTCGCGGCGGTGCCGGTGTCGGCGCGGCTCCTGCCGCTCGCCGAGGCGCGGCACGCCGGGGCGATGATGCTCTTCGGCGAGAAGTATCCCGACGTGGTCCGCATGGTGACGATGGACGGGGTCAGCCGCGAGCTCTGCGGCGGCACGCACGTGTCGAGCACCGGCGAGATCGGCCTCGTGCGGATCGTGGCGGAGGAGAGCGTGTCGGCCGGGACGCGACGGATCACCGCCGTCACCGGCACGCGTGCGCTCGACCGCTTCCGCCAGGCCGAGGACACGCTCGCCGAGGCGGCCGGGGCCCTCAAGGTACCGGTGCCGGAGCTGCCACATCGGCTCGGCGTCGTCGTCAAGGAACTGCGGGATCTCAAGAAGGCGAAGCCCGCCGCGGCCGCCGGAGCGTCACCCGACGACCTGCTCGCGCAGGCCATCGACGTCGGGGGCACCCGCGTCGTCGTCGCCGAGGCCAAGGGGAGCGACGCGGGCGCGATGCGGCAGTGCATCGACCAGCTCCGCCGCAAGGCCAGCCCGATCGCCGTGCTGCTCGGTGCCGTCGAGGCCGACAAGGTCACGCTCGTCGCGGGCATCTCGCGGGAACTCGAGGCCCGCGGCCTCTCGGCCGGCGCGTGGATCCGCGACGCGGCCACGATCGTCGGCGGCAAGGGGGGCGGCCGGCCCGACCTCGCCCAGGCCGGCGGCAAGCTCGTGGACAAGCTTCCCGCCGCGCTCGACGCCGCCCGCCAGGCGATCGAGACGCTGCTCCGCGCGTAGGCCGGGGAGGCCCCACGGACGGCCATGAGCCTCCCTGGACGGTGCCGATCGGGCCGGCCCGGGAGGCATGAACGGTCAGGCTGAGAGTTTCCGCAGGGCGGCGAGGGCGGCCTCGTAGTCGGGCTCGCTCGCGACCTCCTTGACCACCTCCGCGTGGCGCACGACGCCCTGGGCGTCGAGCACGAATACGGCGCGGGCCAGGATCTTGAGCTCGTCGATGAGCACGCCCCAGCCCCGGCCGAAGGCCCGGTCCAGGTAGTCGCTGCCGCTCTTCATCGCCTTGATGTCCTCGGCGCCGCAGAAGCGGTTCATGGCGAACGGGAGGTCGAGGCTCACCGTGACGGCGTTGACCTTGTCGCCGAGACCGGCGAGCTCGGCATTGAACTTCTTCGTCTGCACCTGGCAGACCGGCGTGTCGAGCGAGGGCACGACGCTGATGATCGTGGGCTTGCCGAGCAGGTCGGCCTTGCGGATGTGGCCCATGCCCGCGGGGCCGAAGCAGGCCAGGTCGAAGTCCGGAGCCGGGGCACCGACCTTGACCTCGTCGCCGACGAGCGTGAGCGGATTGCCCTTGAACGTGACCGCGCCGTGCCGACCCATGCCGAATCCTCCTGCGTGACGGGTTGCGGAATCCCGGCCGGGATTCCACCATGCAGGGGCAGTATGGCCGTCCGGCGCCGGGCGGCAAGGGCCGGCCGCGAAACGCCGGTCGAACCGGGACGGCGGAGGCACGCCATGCGGTCGCTGGGTCGCTTCGGGCAGTTCGTCGGGCTCGCGCTGCCGGGCCTGGCGATCCTCCTCGAGCTCAACCGCGCGATCTCGCTCGGGCAGATGCTCTCGCTGCTCCTGGCGGCGGTATGCTGCTTTTGGATCGGCCGCATCGTCGAGGGCTACGCCCCTTCCTGATCCGTCCTGCCGGGCCCGGACTCCCGCCGTGCTGCCGCCGCTCCTCCTCGCGCCGACCTACCGCCGCTACCTCTGGGGTGGCCGTCGGTTCGCCACCGCACTCGGCCGCGACCTGCCACCGGGCGACGACTACGCCGAATCATGGGAGGTCGTGGATCGTGGGTCCGACCAGAGCGTCGTCGCCGCCGGGCCGCTCGCGGGCTCGACGCTCGGCGGCCTCGTGCGCGAGCGGGGCGACGAGCTGCTCGGCCGCGGTGCGCCGTGCGCCGCCTTTCCGCTGCTCTTCAAGTTCCTCGACGCCCGGCTCGACCTGTCGGTGCAGGTGCATCCCGACGACACCCGGGCGGCGCGGCTCGTGCCCCCCGACCGCGGCAAGACGGAGGCCTGGTACGTGGTGGATGCGGTGCCGGGAGCGCGAATCTGGGCCGGCACCACGCCGGGCACCGACGCGGCCGCGTTCGCCGCGGCGCTCCGCGCGGGGCGGATCGCCGACGTCCTCCACTCGTTCACGCCCCGACCCGGCGACTGCGTGTTCATCCCGGCCGGCACCGTGCATGCGATCGGCGCCGGCCTGCTCGTGGCCGAGATCCAGCAGTCGAGCGACGTCACCTACCGGCTCCACGACTGGGGCCGGGTCGGTGCCGACGGCCGGCCGCGGCAGTTGCACGTGGAGGCCGGCCTCGAGGCGGTGACCCGGTTCGGCCCCGTCGGTCCCGTGGCGCCGACGGCGACGGCCGACCGGGCGGTGCGGCGACTCGTCGCGGGTGAGTTCTTCCTGCTCGACGAGGTGCGGCCCGGGGACCGCGCGGAACGCGGTGGCGGATCGTGGCGGGTCGGGGGCGACGACGGCTGCCACGTCCTGGCCGTGCTCGCGGGGCGCGTGCGGTTCGACGACCGCTGGGGGCTCCCGCCGCTCGGGCGTGGGGCGTGCGCCCTCGTCCCGGCCTCCGCGGGCGGGCAACACCTCGTCGTCGAGGCGGTGGGCGGCGAGCCACCGCTCCTGCTCCACGTCGCCCTGCCGTAGCGTCCGACGGCGGAAAAACGCCCTAGGGGCGCGTCGGGGACGCCCCTACACTCCCCGCCCCCCCCGGGAGGCTGCATGTCGCCGGTCCGCTCCATCTCCGGCGCCGCGTGCTCGATCGCGGTCGTCGCGCTCGCGGCTGGCGGCTGCGCGTCGCTGGGCAAGCCCGACTGGCTCGCGCCGGGGCCGGCTCGCTCCCAGCAGCGGCGGGCCGCGCGGTTCGACCCGTTCCCGCAGGACGACATCGGTCCCTACGCCTTCCGCACCTACGGCATCATGGACGGTGCGCGGCCCCGCGACTACGCCGAGCCGGTGCCGGAGGTGCGTCGCGCCCGCTGGTGGTCGCAGCCCCTGCGGTGACGCGCTCCCCGCGTGTATGATCGCGGACGAGATGCCCCCGCCGAACCGACCGCCGCGCCGCCAGCCCCCCCGCCGTGAGCCCCCGCGCCGTGAACTCCAGCGCCGCGAGCCGCAGCGGAGGGGACGCCCCGTCGGGCCGGGCCGTGAGACGGGGGCCGACGACGGCCGGGAGCGGCTCCAGAAGGTGCTCGCCGCCGCGGGCCTCGGCAGCCGCCGCGCCTGCGAGGAACTGATCACGACCGGTCGGGTCGAGGTGGACCGCACGGTCGTGACCGAGTTGGGCACCCGCGTCGATCCCGCGACGCAGGAGATCCGCATCGACGGCGAACGGCTCCCGCGGGTCCGCCGCGTGGTCTACATGCTCAACAAGCCGGTGGGCGTGGTGACCACGAACTTCGACCCCGCCGGTCGGCCCCGCGCCGTGGACCTCGTGCCGGCCGACCAGCGGCTGTTCGCGATCGGGCGGCTCGACCGGATGAGCGAGGGCCTGCTCCTGATCACGAACGACGGCGAGTTGGCGAACCTGCTCGCGCACCCGCGGTACGGCGTCGAGAAGAAGTATCTCGTGCAGGTCGCCGGGGTGCCCACGGAGGAACTGCTCGAGAAGCTCCGCAAGGGCGTGCGGCTGGCCGAGGGGGAGGTGCATGCGAAGCGGGTCTCGATCCGCTCGCAGCACAAGCAGAGCGCCGTCCTGGAGATGGTGCTCGACGAGGGCAAGAACCGCGAGATCCGCCGGATGCTCGCCCGCCTGGGACACAAGGTGCACCAGCTGAAGCGCGCCGCCGTCGGCAAGCTCTCGCTCGGCAACCTGCTGCCCGGCCAATGGCGGCAGCTGGCGTGGAGCGAGGTCGAGGAGCTGCGGCGCGACGCGCTCGCGGCGGTCGGCCCCGACGGCATGCGGACGGCCCCGCCGCCCCGGGACGGCCGCAGTGGCCGGCCGCCACGGTTCGAGCGGCCGCGGGGCGGGGCCCCGGGCGGTCGTCCGCCGCGCCGGCCCGCGGGAGCGGGACGTCCACCGGCCGGTGCCGGCCGGCCCGGCGTTCGCCGCCGGCGCCCGGGCAAGGCCTCCGCGTGGCGCGGCGCGCCCAAGGCCCGGGGCGACCAGGCATGACCGCCGTCCCATCGGGCACCACGGCGGCCTGCAGCGCCGGCGCGGCCCGCTGCGTCCTCGCGCCGATCGTGGAACACCGCCGGATCGCCGACCGCACCTGGCGAATCCGGCTCGACTGCCCGGAGATCGCCGCCGCCGCCGTGCCCGGGCAATTCGCGATGCTGCGGATTCCCGGCCGCGTCGATCCGCTGCTCGCCCGGCCGCTGGCCGTCTACGACACGTTCGCGGTCGATGGCCGACCGCGGCACGCCGACTTCGTCTACCTCGTCCACGGCAAGTTCACGACCGCGCTCGCCACGCTGCGTCCCGGGGACGAGGTGGCCGCCTGGGGGCCGCTCGGCAACGGGTTCGATCCGCCCCCCGTCGATCACCTGCTGCTGGTCGCCGGCGGGATCGGCCAGACGGCCCTGCTCGCACTGGCCCGCGAACGGCTGGGCCGGGCCGCCTACGGCGTTCCCGCCCGCCCGGCGCCCCGGGCCCGCCGCGCGACCTTCTGCTGGGGCGCCGCCACGGCCGACCGCTTCGGCGAAGTGGACGACTTCCGCCACGCCGGGTGCGACGTGCACCTCGCCACGCTCGACGGCTCGGCGGGCGTCCGCGGCACCGTGATCGATCTGCTCCGCGGCCTGTTCGCGGACCGCGTCCCGGACTCACTCCACGTGGCCTGCTGCGGACCCGAGCCGATGATGGCCGCGGTGAGCCGCTGGGCCGCGGAGGCCGGCGCCGGCTGCGACGTCTCGCTCGAGGCTCCGATGGCCTGTGGCGTGGGCATCTGCTTCACGTGCGTCGCGCGGGTCCGCGACGCGGCCGGCGGCTGGGACTACCGCCGCACGTGCATCGAGGGGCCGGTGTTCCCCGGCGCGGCGATCGAGTGGTGAGCCTCGCCCGGAACGTAGCCGCAGAGTGGCACTCTGCGAAATGCGGTCCGTCACCCCGCCCGGCCACCGCGGTGTCGTGCGGTTGGCGACCGTGTGCAGACTGCCAGTCTGCACCTAGACCGCTCCGCGGAGGCGGTGCCGCGGGTGCCCGTAAAAGTAGCCGCAGAGTGGCACTCTGCGGAATGCGGTCCGAACCCTCGATCAGCCCTTCTTCGCCTTGCCGGCGCCGGCGGTCTTGAGGCGGGCCGAGAGGCGCGACTTGATCCGGGCGGCGCGGTTGCGGTGGATCGTCTTCTTCGCCGCGGCCTGGTCCACCTTCTTCGTCACCGTGCGGAAGTGGGTGCCGGCCGCCTCCGCGTCACCCTTGGAGAGCGCGTCGAGGATCTTGCGGACGTGGGTCTTCACCTCCGACTTCACCGCGCGGTTGCGCTCGCGGTTGCGGAGGTTCTGGCGATGACGCTTCTTGGCGCTGGCCGAGTGGGGCATGCGGTCGGGTCCTCGGGAAGGGCGGATACGGGGCGGGGCGGTTTGGCCGGCGGCGGTCAGCCGTCGGGCTTGGAAACACTGTTATCCTTCGCGGTTCCCAGGTTGTCCAGACGCTGGGCCACGTCGCGGTAGTTGAAGTCGAGGGCGGCCAGCATCGCCAGGTACTTGCGGGCCGAATCGGGGTCCTCGAGGCCGGTGGCGAGCACGCCCGCCCGGTAGAGCGCCCGCTTCCGCAGCTCGAGCTCCCGGTCGGTGAGGGACTCGACCGCCGCCTGGTAGCTCTGCATCGCGAGCTGGTACTGCCTGATCTTCTGGAAGCACTCGCCGAGTTCCAGCGACACGGCCCCCTTGCGGCGGGCGTCCTGGAGCACCTCCTGGAAATACCGGATCGCCTCCGTGAAATTGCCCGCGGCCTTGAGTCGCATCGCGAGCTCGTACTTCCAGATCACGTTCTCCGGGTAGCGGGTGCAGCGGGCGGAGTAGATGTCGATCTCCCGCTTGAGCTGGGCCACCTTGAGCCGCTCGACGAGGGCCCGCCCCTCGGGCGTGTCTCCCGCCTCGAGCCGCTTCTCCGCGAGCATGACCTTGTGCCGCGCCCAGCGCAGGTGCCGATCCTCGACGTGCTCCTGCACCTTGAGGTCGTTGCCGGAGACCTCGAGCGCCCGGGCGAGCACCTTCTCCGCCTCCTCGACCGTGGCATCGCGCTCGAGCAGGTCGGCGAGTTCGAGGTAGGCGTCGATCGCCGTCGGGTTCGTGCGGATCTGCTCCTTGAGCTCGGCCACGCGACCGCCGGCCGCCGGCCCGGCCGCCGCGCCCGAGTCCGGCTTCGGCGCCGTGGTGCCGGCGCCGGTCCCGGGCCGGCCCGTCATCCCGTGTCCGGCCACGATCGTCTTCTCGACGGACAGCCGCGCGATCTCGCGGTCGGCCTCCTCGCCGAGCCCCTTCACCTTCGAGATCCGGCGCCAGCACTCGATGGCCTGGTCGAACAGTCCCTGGTTGGCCGCGAACCGCGCGCACTGCCGATTGACCTCGGGGTCGGCCGGCGCCGCGTCGAGGGCCGCCCGCAGGTAGACGCCCTGGGCGTCGAGGTACATGAGGTTGCCGCAGGCCTCCGCCATGGCGAGCAGGCAGGCGTGGTCGGCCGGGTTGGCCTTGACGATCTCCACGCCCTGCTTGATCACGTCGCGCCACTGGGCCGCGGCGGCGTGCTTCTTGAGCGCGGAGCGGGAGCCGGCCGAGAACAGCCCCGAGAGCCCGAGCCCCTTCTTGCCCGCGTGCTTCCGCTTGAGGACGCCGAGCAGCCCCTGGAGGTAGACGGCGTTGGACGGGTCGCCGACCACGCAGATCGCGAACATGTCGGCCGCGTAGTCGAGGTTCGTCGGGGCGTTCTGCGTGCCGCGCTGGAAGCACTGCCGGAGGCGGGACCGCTCCGCGGGGGAGAGGGCCGACACGCCCACCGACGCGGAGGGATCGACGGGGCCGGTCGGGGTCGCGGTAGACTCGTGCGGCATGGCGGGCGACGCTGGCGGGAAGAGAACTCCCAGAGTGTATGTCCGCCCTCGTGGGGCCGGAACCCGGCCCCCGAATCACGCCGCCCCGCTCGTCACGCCCCATGCCTGCCTCGCCCAGGGACGACACCGACCACCCGGTTCCGCCGGCAGGCCGCATCGCGTTCGTGGGCGCGGGGCCCGGTGCCCACGACCTGCTCACGCTGCGGGCCGTCGAGTGCCTGCGTCGCGCCGACGTCGTGGTGCACGACGCGCTCGTGCCCGCCGGCCTGCTCGACGCGGTCGGCACCCGGGCGGAACGGATCGCCGCGCCGCGGGGGGACGACGTGGAGCCGGGGGCCGCGATCGGGCGGCTGCTCGTCGCCCAGGCCGCCGC
The DNA here is from genome assembly GCA_046095965.1 of Planctomycetaceae bacterium. Lineage (GTDB taxonomy): Bacteria > Planctomycetota > Planctomycetia > Pirellulales > UBA1268 > QWPN01. The sequence goes on along the minus strand of JBJTJO010000207.1, from coordinate 2,424 downwards.
GGGGCGGTTCGTGGTGCGGCTCAAGGGGGGCGACCCGACCGTCTTCGCCCGGCTCGCCGAGGAACTCGAGCCCGTGCGGCAGGCCGGCATCCCGGTCGAGTTCGTGCCGGGCGTGACCGCGGCGCTCGCGGCCGCGAGCGCCGCGGGTGTCCCGCTCACGAACCGTTCGGGCGCGTCGAGCCTGACGATCGTGACGGGGCGCGGCGCCGACGACCGGGAGGAGGCCTGCGACTTCGCGCGGCTCGCCGCGCTGCCCGGCACGATCGTCGTCTACATGGGAGTCGAACAGGCCCCGCAGTGGGCGCGGGCGCTCGTGGCGGCCGGTCGGCCGGCTGACACGCCCGTGGCCGTCGTCAGCCGCTGCTCGTGGCCCGACGAGCGGGTGGCTTCGAGCACGCTCGGCGGCCTGGCGGCCGACGTCGCGGTCCACGGCTGGCGGTCGCCCGCGGCGCTGATCGTGGGCGCGGCGGCCCGCCCCGCGTGCGGCCCGCTCGCCGGCCGCACGGTCCTCGTCACGCGACCCGAGGGGCAGGGGGGCGACCTCGCGGCGCTCGTGCGGGCGGCGGGGGGCGCGAGCCTGCACGTGCCGCTCGTGCACATCGGGCCGCCCGTTTCGTGGGGGCCGCTGGACGAGGCGCTCGCCCGCGCCGACGGCTTCGACTGGATCGTGTTCGCGAGCGCCAACGGGGCCCGCGCGTGCGCGGCGCGCCTGCGCGCCGCCGGCCGCGACGCGCGGGCGTTCGGCACCGCCCGGCTCGCCGCGATCGGCCCGGCCACGCGGCGCGAGCTCGAGGCCTGCGGCCTGGCCGTCGATCTCGAGCCGGACACCTTCAGCTCCGAGGGCCTGGTCGCCGCCCTGGCCGGCATGCCGGCGGGGGGCAGGTTCCTGCTCGTCCGCGCCGACCGGGGCCGCGACGTGCTCCGCCGCGAGCTCGAGGCGCGCGGGCACCACGTGGACGAGGTTGCCGCCTACTCGAGTCGCGCGGTCGAGTCGCTGCCTCCGGAGACCGTGGCCGAGATGGACCGCGCGGGCATCGACTGGATCACGCTCACGAGTCCCGCGATCGCGACCGCCGCGGTCCGCCTCTTCGGCACGCGGCTCGGGCGGTGGCGGATCGCGAGCATCAGCCCGATCACGTCGGCCGCGCTCGAGGCGACGGGGTTCCGGCCCGATACCGAGGCGGCGCGGGCGACGGCCGCGTCGCTCGTGGACGCGATCGCCGCCCACGAGGCCGGGCGGTCCGCGGGCGACGCCCCGCCGGCAGAGTCGGCCCAATCGGCCGGGTGAGGCCCGACCGTGCGGGCGATGCGCCCTGCGGGGTCCGGGGTACAGAGCCATGCCGGCCCGGTCGATACGACCGCTGGCGGATCGGCCCCGCGGGTCGGGAAAAAACCGGCCCGCGGGGACTCGAGCCCGGGGGACGCGGCATGGCGGTCAGGAACACTCCAGCGACGGTGGTCGTCTGCGCGCCGTGGGCGCGGGCGGCCGGCCTGCCGCGGCGACACGCCATGCCCGTGACGTGGGTCGTCGATGCCGCGGGGCTCTCCGATGCCGTCCGTGACGGGGCCGGGGCCAACCTCGCGCTGGCGCTCGATCCCACCTGGCTCGCGTCTCGGCAGATCCTCCGCACGGCGCTCGTCCGGGCCCGTCACGCGGCGCCCGGCATCGCGGCCGCGGTGCTGCGGAGCGCCGCGCTCGACCATCATGCGGTCCTGGCGGAGGAGGGATTTCGTGTCGTGGTGGTCGATGCCTTCGCGGCCCTGGGCCGCGGCAGCCGCCGCCCCGCTCCCGCCGGCTGGCCGTGCCGCAACGTGGCCTGGGGACTGTGGGAGGTGCTGGCGTGCCCGCCCCGGCGTCCGCGCGGCTGGGCCTGGCTGCCGGGTCTTCCCGCGCCGCACCGCGGCGGCCTGCACGTCGCCGTGGCGGACGGCGGCGCGGCCGGCCGCCTGCTCGACTGGGCGGGCCAGGGCGTCGCGCGCGGGCGGGCCGCGGCCGTTGCGCTCGCGGAGTTGCCGGCGATCCTCGAGGGGCGGCGTCCGTCCACCCTCTCCGCCTCGGTGCTCAACGCGGCCTGACGCCGTTCACGCCTTCGGCATGAGCGACCAGCTCAGGTAGGCGACGATCAGGCCCGAGACGACGAAGCCGACGTCGGTGGCCACGCTCGCCCGTTGGAACGGAAAGCCGGCCGCGAGATCCGCGATGAACAGGATCGTGACGAGCCCGGCGACGACGAGGCCGGTGAAGGCCAGCAGCTTCTGCACGCGAAGGGGCTCCTGCGGGACGGACTCGTTTCATGCCCACCGCCGCCGTACGATAGCGATTCCGGGCCCGCGATCCAGAGCGGCGGCGGTGGGCATGAAACGAGTCCGTCCCGCAGGAGCCCCTTCGCGTGCAGAAGCTGCTGGCCTTCACCGGCCTCGTCG
>JBJTJO010000206.1:0-4471 GCA_046095965.1 Planctomycetaceae bacterium | reverse complement strand
GTAATTCACGCTGTAAAAGCCGGACGCCCCCACGACCTCGATCACGCCGGAGCCCGAGACGGCGTTCTTGTATCCATCGCTGTAATACGCTCCCGAGATGAATGTATTCTGACTATTACCGGTCGCAGCCGTCAGTCGGATCGTCCCCGATGAGCCGAGCGCGATCGTGCCGGTGCCGAACGACGTCAGGTTCGAGCCGATTACGAGGCCGCCGTTCACCGTTGTCGGGCCGGTGTAGGTGTTCGCGACCGAGAGCGTGAGCGTGCCGTTGCCGGTCTTCGTGAGGCCGCCCGCGCCGCTGATGACGCCGCCGACCGTGGCATTGCCGCTGCCGGAGATCGTGAGCAGGTTGCCGCCGTTGGCAACGTTGCCGCTCACCGTAAGCAGGCTCGACGAGTTGTTGGTCCACGATTGAGCGGAGCCGAGCGAGAGCGGGCTCGAGAACGTGACGGCGCCCGCGCCGGAGTTCATCGTGATCCCGCCGCCACCGATCGTGAGCGTCTGGCCCGTCGTGCCGAGCGTGTAGGTGCCCGTGAAGGGATTGAACGTGATCGAGTTGGCGGAGGTGGTGCCGGAGAGCGTGACGGCGCCGCCCGTGCCACCGTTGCCGAAGACCGCGTCGGCACCGGCGGTCCAGGCGACGTTCGCCGAGCCGTTCCACCAGTTCGTGCCGGTGAGCCAGGCGCCGCCGCCATCCTGTGGGCCGGTCGAGGACGTCGTGGCGTCCCAGGTGAGCGTCTGCGCGGAAGCGGGGGCACACGCGAGCACGGCGAGGGCCAACGCCGCCGACCCGAAAAACCTCTTCGAAGACGTGGCCGTGAACATGTTTAGCCCCCTCCCTTTGCATCCACCGCTGGCTGAATGTGACGTCGCCGCTTACGGTGGCGTCGCAGAATCGACCGAAGACCTGAGTGAGATTGTGCCCCCCCCCCCCGGTTCGACAAGCGCCAAAACTTGCACATAATTGCGAAAGTGTTGCATGATTGCGTTTTCGGGTGGATCGCTGCGGCGGCAGGTGGGAGCACGGCGTCATGGGCGAAGTCCGGCGGGTGGCGGTGATCCTCGACGTGGCCCTTCCGAGCCAGCGGAAGATGATCCGCGGCATCGCGGCCTACGCCCGGCGGGAGGGCGGCTGGCAGCTCTACGCCGAGGAGGAGCTGCTCGACGCGATCCCCGATTTTGGCCGGTGGCACGGCCACGGGATCATCACGGGATTCACGAACCGGCGCGTCGCCGCGATCGTCCAGGGTTCAGGCCTGCCCGTGGTCGGCATCGAGGGGGGCTACGACTGGTACGACGCCCGCTCTGGCATCCCCTACGTGAACACCGACAACGCCGCCGTGGCCCGGATGGCGGCCGACCACCTCCTCGGCCTGGGGCACCGCCGTCTCGCCTTCTGTGGCCTGCCCACGAGCCGCCACACCGTGTGGTCCGTGGCGCGGGCCCGGGCCTTCCGCGACCACGCCCGCGCGGCGGGGGCACAGTGCGACGAGTATCGCGGCCGGCACCTCACGACGCGCCGCTGGGACGCCCTGCAGCAGGGGCTCTGCGCGTGGCTCGCCAGGCTCGAGAAGCCCGTCGGCATCATGGGAGCCAACGACGCCCGGGCGCGGCACGTGCTCGAAGCCTGCCGCACGCTCGGGCTGCGGGTGCCCGACGACGTGGCCGTCCTCGGCGTGGACAACGACGAGCTGATGTGCGACATCACCACGCCGCCGCTGTCGAGCGTGGAGCAGGGCGTGCATGCGATCGGATTCCAGGCCGCCGAGCTGCTCGGCCGGCTCATGGCCGGTGGAAAACCGCCGCGGCTGGCGACGGAGGTGCCGCCGGAACGCGTGGTCGTGAGGCAGTCAAGCGACGCCGTGGCGGTGGGCGACGCCGACGTGGCCGCGGCGCTCCGGTTCATCCGCGGGCGGATCCGCGACCGCATCGGCGTGGCCGACGTGCTCGGGGAGGTGGCCGTGTCGCGGTCCACGCTCGAGGCGCGGTTCCGCGACGTGCTGGGCCGCACGATCAGCGAGGAGATCCGGCGGACGATGCTCGACCGTGCGCAGGCGCTCATCGCCGGGGGCGAACACGCGCTCAAGCAGGTGGCCCACGAGGCCGGGTTCACGCACGTGCAGCACATGACGAACGTCTTCCGCCGCCACCTCGGCCGCACGCCCGGCGAAATCCGCCGCGCCGGGCGGCCCGGGCGCTGACGCGCCCTGCCGGCCGGATGACGGGGCGGATCGCATTCCAACTGCCCGATGCGTCGATGACGGTTGCACGCAACCATATACATGCGTACACGTTTTGCCGCGGGCCCGGGCACGGCGCCGACAGGCGAACGACGGCTTGCCTCGCCTGCCGCGGTCGTGTAACGTATGTCAACGGTCTGGAAGGCGGCCGGAATGCCCTGGTTCGACATCGTGTGGGACGAGTCGCTGCCGAACGGAAACGTCGCCCACCTGGCCGAGCACGGCATCAGCGTCGCCGAAGCCGAGGAGGTGCTCATGCACGCCGTCGCTCGCGAGCGAAGTCGGTCGAGTCGTCGCTGGATCGCGTTCGGGAAAACGTCCGCGGGCCGTGAGATTGCGATCGTCTACGAAGTTCTCGATGCGATCACCGTCCTTCCCGTGACCGGCTTCGACATCGAGTGAGACGCTGATATGCCGAGCATCCGCAAGCGAATCCGCAGGCCGCTGACGGGCCGCGAAGTGGCGCGGCACCGCCGCATCATCGCGGCGACCAAACGGGACCAGCCGGCGATCGCGGCCAGGGGGCGTGCGGTCCTGGCGGCCCACGACCGCCTCCAGCAGGCGTTGCAGGCCCTGAAGGCGAAACGGCAGGAGCGCGGCTTCAGCCTCACCGACCTGCAACGCATCAGCGGCATCGACCGGGCGCGACTGTCGCGGCTGGAATCAGATCCAGACGCCAATCCAACCATCGAGACGCTCGACCGCATCGCACGGGCCCTGGGTGTCGAGCTCCGGATCGCGGTGGTCGATTCCCGGGCCGGATGACCACGGGGTGGCCGGATGAGGTGGCGGCCCGCATTCCGCAGAGTGCCGTTCCGTGGCTCCGCACGGCGGCGCGGTGGGAGGCGTTTCAGCCCTGATCCAGCAGCCACTTCCAAATCGGCTCGCGGCGCACGACGGCCGACCGGCCCTGCCAGGTTTCGCGGCTTTGGCGGGCCAAACCGGTACCGCGCCGGCAGACCAAGGCGGCGGCCAACTGTCCGCGGCGTGCCACACCCAGCATCCCCCGCTGCCCCTGATCGCCACTGCACTCGTCTTCCCTACCGGGAACTCTCCCGGCGGCGGATGCACTCGTGATCGCGGTCTGTACACCTCGTTCTCGAGCGTGCCAGCCGTCTGGTCCATGGCGCCAACGGCGCTCAGATCGCTACGAGCGCCGTCGTCCCGAGAAGACGCCGCTTCATCGGTTCATCAGCCGGCACCTGGAGAGCTGGCTCACCGCTCGCAGCCTCGGCGAGCGACCCGTCCCGACGCACGTCGAGGGGGAGTGTCGGGACTATCTCCGCTGCGGCATCCTCTGCTTCGGCTCCGCCCTCAACCGCCACGTCCACCTGCACGCCTGCGTCACCGACGGCCTATTCATGACGGGCCGGGAAGGCGTCGCGTTTTTGCCAGCCAGGCCCATCACGCCGAACGACCTCCGGGTACCGACCTCGTGCCGCCTCCTCGAAGGCACCGCCACCGCTACCACGGCGCCTTCGCTCCCAATCATCCCCTGCGCCCGGCCGTCACGGCGCTGGCCATCGGCAACGCGACCGCTCGGGCCGGCGCCGCATCGTCTCTCCCTCTCCCTCAGGGAGAGGGCCGGGGTGAGGGTGCCCGGAGTCACGAGCAGCCCCGTTCCCACGACACGTCGCGAATCGCGTGGGCCAAGCTCATGGCGAAGATCGCAGAAGACTTCCCGCTCGCGTGCCCTGCCTGCGGCGGCGACATCCGGCTCATCGCGTTCATCACTGACCCGGCCCCGATCCGCAAGATCCTCACACACCTCGGTGAGCCCCTCGAGCCGCCGCCGCTCGCGCCGGCCCGGGGCCCGCCGACCAGCTGGGCCGAGATCCTCCAGGCCCATGACGACCGCGACGCGATCCAAGCGTCGCCTGACCACCTGCCCGTGATCGACATCAGCAGCCTCTGATGCATCCGCACGGTCGGACTCGAGGAGGGCCTGCGCGCAGGCTGAAAATCACCTCGCTATCCCGCTCCATCCCAGTCTGGCGGAACGCCGGCGGTCGCAACCATGGGGGCGGTGGCCACGCCAACTCCCGGTCAACCGCCAACCGGCTCCCGGCTATCGCTTGCGGAAGTGCCGTTGACCGTCCTATCCCTCAGGGCGGGATAATGCCGCGGTGGCCGGACGACGTGGCCGACCGCATTCCGCAGAGTGCCACTCTGCGGCTACTGGCGGGCAGTCGCGCAGCGTGATAGGTGCAGACTGGCAGTCTGCACCTATC
>JBJTJO010000205.1:0-14987 GCA_046095965.1 Planctomycetaceae bacterium | reverse complement strand
CCTCAACGCCGGCAGCCGTCCGCTCGTCGATGTCGCGACCACCGACAAGATGCAGATCGTCATCGAGGAGATCACCCAGGACAAGATCTTCCTCGACACGTCACTCAACCTGCGGATCACCGGCGAGTCGCCCGAGGCGGGCGGCCCGCTCGACTTCGACCCCACGAGTCTCTGATGTCACGCCCGCAGGGCTATCCATGGCCCCTGCGGGCTTGGGCCGTCGCGGCCGAACCCGAGGTTCGACCGGACGGCGGACGGCCGCACCCCCGGGCGGCCGTCGGTTCGCCGACGGTTTTCATCCGATGCTGCAAGGTCGTGAGATCGTGTTGGGCGTGACCGGGGGCATCGCCGCCTTCAAGGCGGCGGCGCTCGCGAGCGCCCTCGTCCAGGATGGCGCGGGTGTCACCGCGGTGCTCACGCCGAACGCGCGACGGTTCGTGGGCTCGGCGACGTTCGCGGCCCTGACCGGCCGGCCCGTGGCGACGAGGGCTTTCGACGCCCGGTATCCGCTCGGCGCGCACATCGAACTCGCGGCCCGGGCCGACCTCGTCGTGGTCGCCCCCGCGTCGGCCGACTACCTGGCCAAGGCCGCGGCGGGCGCGGCCGACGACCTCCTCACCACGCTCGTCCTGTGCGCCGAGTGCCCCGTGCTCGTGGCCCCGGCCATGAACGCCGCGATGTGGGCCAAGCCCGCGGTGCAGCGGAACGTGGACCAAGTCGCCGCCGACGGGGTGACGGTCATCCAGCCCGGCACCGGCTGGCTGTCGTGCCGCCAGCGCGGCGCGGGCCGCATGGCCGAGCCCGAGGAGATCGCCGCCGCCATCCGCGCGGCACTCGCCGCCAGGCCACCGCGGCGGGACGGCTGACGGGCGCGCCATGGCGAAGATCCTGCTCACCGCCGGCCCCACCCGCGCCCACATCGACGACGTCCGCTACCTCACGAACGCCTCGAGCGGCCGGATGGCGAAGGCCCTCGCCGAGGCGGCGCTCGCCCGCGGACATGCGGTCACGATCGTCAGCGGCCCGGTGCACGTCGCCTATCCGCGGAAGGCGCGGGTCATCCCGGTCGTGACCACGGCGGAGATGCTCGAGGCGGCGCTCGCGGAACTGCCCGCCGTGGACGGCGTGATCGCGGCGGCAGCCCCCTGCGACTTCGAGCCGGTGCAGCGCGTCCCGGGCAAGATCCCGCGGCGCCAGGCCGGACTCGTCCTGCGGCTCAAGCCCACGACCGACGTGATCGCCACGCTCGCCCGGCGCGAGCGGCCCGGCCAGTGGTTCGTGGCGTTCGCGCTCGAGCCCGGTGCCGACCCGCGGCGGGCCTTCGAGAAGATCACCGCCAAGAAGTGCGACCTGATCGTGGTCAACGACGTGACGGCGCTGGAGTCGGCGGAGAATGCCGTCGCGGTCTACGACGCCCGCCACGAGCACGTGGGCTCGAAGCGGGCTTCGAAGCGGGCCGTGGCGGGCTGGCTGATCCGGCTCATCGAGGAGCGGCTCGTGCGGCGGTAGTCGTGGCCGCACGCCACGCCTATACTCCGGCCCCGCAACGAGGGCACATCCTTGCTCCGCCTCTCCCCCGGGGAGAGGCCGGCCGCAGGCCGGGTGAGGGTGCCGTTTGAATCGCCGTGAAAGCACCCTCACCCCGGCCCTCTCCCAGGGGGAGAGGGAGAAACGAGGTTCCCCGATGACCACCGTCGCCATCCTCGGTGCCACGGGCTACACCGCGCTCGAGGCCATCAGGCTCCTGCTGCGGCATCCGCACGCGCGGATCGTGGCGGTGACGAGCCGGCAGGAGGGCGCGCCGCCGATCTCGAGCGTGCACCCGAGCCTCGTCGGCCGCCTCGACCTGCCGCTCGAGGACCTCGCGCCGGAGGAGGTCGGGAAGCGGGCCGACTGCGTGTTCGGCTGCCTGCCCCACTGCGCGAGCGCCGAGATCCTGCCGCAGGTGCTGGCCGCGGGAGCCCGCGTGGTGGACTTCAGCGCCGACTACCGGCTCGACGATGCCGCGACGTACCGCGAGTGGTACGGCCACGAGCATCCCGATGCCGGCCGCCTCGGCGGCACGGTCTACGGCCTGCCAGAATTGTTCCGCGCCCGGATCCGCGACGCGGCCCTGGTGGCGAACCCCGGCTGCTACGCGACGGCCGCGATCCTGCCGCTGGCGCCGCTCCTGAAGAGCGGCCTCTTCGAACCCGACGACGTGATCGTAGACGCCAAGAGCGGCGTCAGCGGTGCGGGGCGGCAGCCGAAGCTCACGACCCACTTTCCCGAGTGCAACGAGAGCCTGTCGGCCTACAACGTGGGCCGCCACCGCCACACCCCCGAGATCGAGCAGGTGATCGCCCGCCACGCCGGGGCGCGGCCGCAGGTGATCTTCACGCCGCAACTCGCACCGATGGACCGCGGCATCCTCGCCACGATCTACGTGAAGCCCCGCCGGCCGGTGACCGAGGCCGAGGTCATGAAACTCCTCCGCGACGCCTACGCCGGCGAGCGGTTCGTCCGCGTCGTGGACCATCTGCCGGCCACCAAGGACGCGGTGGACACGAACTTCTGCGACCTCACGGCCCGCGTCGTCCGCGGCCGCGTGCTCGTGATCTCCTGCCTCGACAACCTCGTGAAAGGGGCCGCCGGGGCCGCCGTCCAGAATCTCAACGTCATGTTCGGCCATCCCGAGACCGCGGGGCTCCTCTGATGAGCATCGCCGACACGCCGGTCCGCCTGCCGATCCCGGCCGTGCCCCGCGGCTTCCGCATGGGCGCGGTCCACGCCGGGATCAAGCGCAACGCCACCCGCGAGGACGTCATGCTCGTCGTCTCGGACCTGCCGGCCACGGCGGCCGGCGTCTACACGACGAACCTTGTGTTCGCGGCCCCGGTGGCCTGGGACCGGTCGCTGACCCCGGGCCGCAACTTCCGCGCTGTCGTCCTGAACTCCGGCAACGCCAACGCCTGCACGGGCTCCCGCGGACTCGACGACGCCCGGGCCATGGCCGCCGCGGCGGGGGCGGCCATCGGCGCCTCGGCCGACGAGGTGCTCGTGCTCTCGACCGGGATCATCGGCGAGTTCCTGCCGCTCGAGAAGATCCGCGCCGGCATCGAGGCCGTGCAGGGCCGGCTCGGGTCCGACGACGAGGCGGCGGTGCGGGCCGCCCGCGGCATGATGACGAGCGACACGCGGCCGAAGCTCGCCGGCGCGACCTGCACGGCCGCCGGCACCAGGCACACCGTCTTCGGCATGGCGAAGGGGGCGGCCATGATCGGCCCGCGCCTGGCGACGATGCTCGGCATCGTGCTCACCGACGCGGCGCTCGAGCCCGACGACGCCCAGCGTTTGCTGCGGGAGGCGGCGGAGGTGTCGTTCAATTGCGTGAGCGTGGACGGCCACATGAGCACGAACGACACGGTGCTGCTGCTCGCCAACGGGGCCGCGGGTGGCGGCACGCTCCACGGCGCCGGCCTCGAGGCGTTCGGCGCCGCGCTCACCGACGTCTGCACGGCGCTGGCCCGCGACATGGCCGACGATGGCGAGGGGGCCACGCACGTGCTGCGGATCGCGGTCACCGGTTGCCGGACCCGCGACGAGGCCCGCCAGGTGGCCCGTACGATCGGCGACAGCCCGCTCGTGAAGACCGCGGTCCACGGCGCGGACCCGAACTGGGGCCGGATCGTCTCCGCCGCCGGCTACTCCGGGGTCTCGTTCGACCCGGGGCACCTGCGGCTGCGGCTCAACGGCACGCTCCTCTTCGAACGGGGGAGCCCGGTCCCGTTCGACGGCGAGGCCGTGTCGGCATCGATCAAGGCCGCCCGGGAGACGCTCATCGAGGTGGACCTGGCCTCGGGTCCGGCCTCGATCCGGTTCTATTCCAGCGACCTGACCGCCGAGTACGTCCACTTGAACGCCGACTACCACACCTGACGACGAGCCCCCGGCACGCCGGCGCGGCTGCGGCGGCGTATGATGGGCGTCCGGACCGGAATCCGTGCCTTGACGCGGACGGGCCGAAACTGTTTGCTCTGGGCCGTTCCGGATCCCGCGAGACCAGCGCCGATGCTTCGTGCCACGCCCCCCTGCCCGACCATCCCCTGGCTGCGCATCGCCGCGCGCCCGGCCCGGGAAGTGCCCGAGCCCGCGGGCGTCGTGCCGCCCCGCCGCCTCGAATGCGTCGATCCCGACGACGAGGAAGAGGAGCTCGGCGACGAGGAGGATCTCGCGGTGGCGCAGCCGCTCGCCGACGAGGAGTCGAACTTCGACGACTTCGACGACGAGTTCGACGACGATTTCGAGGAGGAGGAGAACGACCCCGATTGGGATCATCCCGAGGAGTCGGATTCGGACGAGATGCCTCCCGGCAAGGGGCCGGGGCGCTCGAAGTAGGCACGCTGCCGCGGAGCCCGCGTCGATGGCCGGTCGCGACACCCCACAACCAGCGTCCGACGACCCCGGCTCGAAGGGCCCGGCGGAGGGCCGCGCCCGGCGCCGCAAGCCGGTCGCATGGTTCGGCAGCCTCAGCCAACTCGACTTCGACGTCGATTTTTTCGAGCGGCTGCTGGCACGGCGGCCCGACTCCATCGAGGTGCTGCGGATCCTGGCGGAGCTCGTGTCGCGGAAGGGCCTCGTCGCACGCGCGGTCGAACTTGATCGGCGCCTCGTCGAACTGCTTCCCGACGACTTCCTGGCCCGCTACAACCTCGCCTGCTCGCTGGCCCGGGCGGGTCGGCCCGACGACGCCATCGACTCGCTCTCCCGCGCCATCCTCCTGGGCTACGACGACCTCGCCCACATGGAGTCGGATCCCGATCTCGAGTCGCTCCGCGGCCACCCGGACTTCCGCGCCCTGATCGAGGGCGACTGAGCCTCGCCGCCGCGACGGCCCCTGCGCCCGCGGCCGCCCGGTCGGGTATCATGCCGCCTCCAGGGTCTCGGACCGGCCCCCAGCGGGAGCACGCATGCTCGACCAGTACGACAAGATCACCGAGGCCGTGGCGGTCATCACGGCGAAATGGCGGCGGGCGCCGAAGGTCGGCATCATCCTCGGCAGCGGCCTCGGCGCCGTCGCCGACTCCGTCACCGAGCGGGTCACGATCCCGTATCGCGACATCCCGCACTTCGCCGAGTCGCACGCCCCGGGACATACGGGTCAGCTCGTGTGCGGGCTGCTCGAGGGCGTGCCCGTGATCGTGCTCGAGGGTCGGATGCACGCCTACGAGGGGCATCCGCTGGCCCAGATCACCTTTCCCGTCCGCGTGATGAAGCGGCTGGGGGCCGACCTGCTCGTGGTCACGAACGCCTGCGGCGGCCTCAACCCCACCTACCGCACGGGCGACGTGATGGTCATCGACGACCACATCAACCTGCTCAACGCCAACCCGCTGATCGGCCTGAACGACGACCGGCTCGGCCCGCGGTTCCCCGACATGTCGGCCCCCTACACGCCGGCGCTCGTCGATGCCGCCCTCGCCGTGGCCCGCCGGGAGAACTTCGTCTGCCACCGCGGCGTCTACGCCGCCGTGACCGGCCCCAACCTCGAGACCCGCGCCGAGTACCGCTTCCTGCGGATCATCGGCGCCGACGCCATCGGGATGTCCACGATTCCCGAGGTGATCGTGGCGGTGCACTCGTCGATGAAGGTGCTCGGGCTGTCCGTGATCACCGACATGTGCCTGCCGGACGCGCTCGAGGCGGCGACGGTCGAGCACATCCTCGCGGCGGCCCGCTCGGCCGAGCCGAAGCTGCGGGCCCTGATCGTCGGGGCCGTCCGCGACGCCGGCCGCTCCTGACCGGTTCCCTGTCCCGCCCCCCTTTCACGACACCCGCGGAACCGCACGCATGGCCGCCCCCCTGAAGATCCTGGTCGTCGGCTGCGGCCACATGGGCATCTCCCATGCGAAGGCCTACCACGCGCTGGCAGGCTTCCGGATCGTCGGCGTCGTCTCCCGCGGCGAGAAGTCACGGCGGGCGCTGCTCGATGCGCTCGGGGCCGACTATCCGCAGTTCTCCGACTTCGACACGGCGCTCGCCGCGACGCAGCCGGACGCCGTGTCGATCAACACCTACCCCGACACCCACGCCGACTACGCGAAGAAGTCGTTCGCCGCCGGCTGCCACGTGTTCCTCGAGAAGCCGGTGGCGGTGACGGTCGCGGAGGCCCGGGAGGTCGTGGCGGCCGCGCGGAAAGCGGGCAGGAAGCTCGTCGTCGGCTACATCCTCCGCGTCCATCCCACGTGGCAACGGTTCATCGAGACCGCCCGCACGCTCGGCAAGCCGCTCGTCATGCGCATGAACCTCAACCAGCAGTCCTCGGGTGACCAGTGGAGGACGCACCGGGCGCTCATGGACTCGATGTCGCCGATCGTGGACTGCGGCGTCCACTACGTTGACGTGATGTGCCAGATGACGCGGTCGAAGCCGGTCCGCGTGAGCGCCATCGGCGCCCGGCTCTCGGAGGAACTCGTGCCGGGCATGTACAACTACGGCAACCTCCAGGTCACGTTCGCCGACGGCTCGGTCGGCTGGTACGAGGCCGGCTGGGGGCCGATGATGAGCGACGTGGCCTTCTTCGTGAAGGACGTCGTGGGCCCGAAGGGCTGCGTGAGCATCGCCGGCGTCAAGGAGAGCGAGGCCGACACCGACGAGATCGAGGGGCACACGAAGGCAGCCCTGCTGCGGGTGCATCACGCGGAACTGAGGCCCGACGGCACGTTCGCCCGGACGGACGACCTCCTCGACTGCTCGGGCGAACCCGACCACGACGGCCTCTGCCGCCTGGAGCAGGAGTTCTTCCTCGACGCGATCGTGAACGACCGCGACCTGGGCGACCACATGGACGACGCGGTCAACAGCCTGCGGATCGTCCTCGCGGCCGACGAGAGCGTCCGCACGGGCCGCACGGTGGACCTCTCGTGACGCGGGCAGTCACGTGAGCACGGGTGACGCGTCTGGCATTCCCCCCGCGCGGCGGCTGCGGATCACCGCGTGGGAACGCTACATGGCGTACGATCAGGGGCCGCGCCACACGATGACGGTCTTTTCCCGGTTCTGGCTGTCCCGGCCGGTCGAACGGGCCGAGTTCGTCGCAGCCGTGGCGCGGGTGGCCCGCGACAATCCGCTCCTGGCCGCCCGACCGCAGGGGGGCTCGTGGTTGCCCCTGCCCTTCGATCCCGAGGTGCAAATCGACTGGGACGAGGCGGACGAGCCAGTGTCCCTGCGGCACCTGTCGCCGGACGACATGCTCGTGCGCTGGACTGTCCGCGTGGGCACACTCGGCGAACTGGGACTGGCCACCGCGGAGATCGCCGAGGAGGGACTCACAGACTCGCGCGGCACGCTCGTCGTCCTGCGGTTTCCCCATGCCATCTCCGACGCGCTGGGGGCGGTCGCGCTGATGCGGCAGGTGTGCGCGATCCTGGCCGGCCGTCCCGTCCCGCCGCCGTCGCGCGGCGATCTCGACGGCCGGCACACGCTGCGCGACTCCAGCACGACGTGGCGGCGGGTGCTGCCCCAGCAGGTAAAGCGGGTGGCCCTGTGCTTCTCGCGGCGCCCCGCGGAGTTCGCCCCGGACCGACTGCTCACCCCCGCCGCGCCGTTGGCGGACGTCGCCTGCGAGAGGGTCGTCGCGTCCGGCGCCGAGACGGCGGGCCTGCGTGCCGGGGCCCGGGCCGCGGGGGTGAGCCTGAACGACCTGCTGCTGACCGCCCTCTACCGGGCGCTCGCGCCACACATGGATCCCCGGGACGTCATCCGCATCGCCGTGCCGGTGTCGCTCCGGGGAGCGGGCAACGCGGCGTTCTGCAACCAGGTGAGCATGGTGTTCCTCGACCGGGCGAGTGGCCGCACGCCGGACGCCACTTTGCTCCGTGGCGTGTCGGCCGAGATGACGCACATCAAGCAACTGAAGCTCGGGCGCGCCATGCACATCGTGCTCGGCCTTCTTCACCGTGCCGGGTCGGGCCTGCTCTGGGGCACGACCCGCCTGCCGCTGATCTGGGCGACGGCGGTGCTCTCGAACCTCGGCGATGCCCTGGCCGCGGACGACGGCCGGGCGGACGGTGTGCGCATCGTCGCGCACGACGCCCTGCCGCCCCTGCGGCCGGGGACGAGCCTGGCGCTGCTCGCCAGCGGGCACGGCGGCCGCCTCGGCCTCACGCTGCGATTCGCGCCCGACCGCGTTTCACGGGAGCGGGCCGCGACGATCCTCGGGCAGTTACTGGCCGAGGCGGCCACGCTGGCGAACAGGAAGACCCCGACGGGCTGAGGCCGGCGGCCTGCGATGGCCGCGGAATCACGTGCGCTGACACTTTTCGGGTGATCTTGGAAGGAGTGGGGGGCGGGACCACGACGCAATCGAGCCATCGGCGCCGGGGCGTCCTTCCCGGTAGGATTGCAGCCCGTTTCGGACCATCCACGTCTGCAGCCGCCCTCCCCGACCGCATGTTCGAGCCCGTCCGCGGCAAGCCCGACTTTCCCGCCCTCGAGAAGGCGATCGCCGCGTTCTGGCGCGCCGATGGCACCTACGGCAAGTCGCTCGAGCGGCGGCGCGGGGCGCAGCGGTTCGTGTTCTTCGAGGGGCCGCCGACCGCCAACGGCATGCCCCACCCGGGCCACTGCCTGACGCGGGCCATCAAGGATCTCTACCCCCGCTACCGCACGATGCGCGGCGAGTTCTGCGAGCGGAAGGCCGGCTGGGACACCCACGGCCTGCCGGTCGAGGTCGAGGTTTGCAAGGGGCTCGGCATCCACTCGAAGGCCGAGATCGAGGCCTACGGCGTCGAGCCCTTCATCCACAAGTGCCAGGAGAGCGTCTGGCGCTACATGCAGGAGTGGGAGACGCTCACCGAGCGGATCGGCTTCTGGATCGACCTCTCGGCCGCCTACGTCACCTACCACCGGTCGTTCGTCGAGAGCGTCTGGTGGGCGCTCGCCGAGCTGTTCGACAAGGGCCTCCTCTACGAGGGGCACAAGATCGTCTGGTGGTGGGCGCAGGGGGGCACCGCGCTCTCGAGCGGCGAGGTCGGACAGGGCTACAAGGAGGTCGCCGACCCGAGCGTCTACGTGGCCTTCCCGCTGCTCGACGACGCCGGCAAGCCCACGGATCGCAGCCTCGTCGCCTGGACGACGACGCCCTGGACGCTGCCCTCGAACCAGTTCGCCGCGGTGAAGGCCGACCTGCAGTACGTCGTCCTCCGGGAGGATGGCGCGGCCGACGCGCCCGCCCTCGTCGTCGCGGAACCCCTCGCCGCGACCTTCATCGAGAAGACGAAGCGGTCGTTCGCCGTCGTCGAGACCGTGCCGGGCTCGGCCCTCGTGGGCCGCTCGTACCTCCCGCCATTCGACACCTACCGCCCCGCCGGACCGGCGCCGACGTCGGCCCTGAAGTCCGGCGGCACCGCCACGACCGCCTGGCGGGTGGTCGCCGCCGACTTCGTCACGACAGACTCCGGCACCGGCGTCGTCCACATCGCCCCCGCCTTCGGCGAGGTGGACTTCGGGGTCCTCGGCGTCGAGCAGGCCCGGTTCGCCGACGGCACGGGCCCGACGCTCCTCAACTGCGTGGCCCCCGACGGCACGTTCACCGACGCCTTCCCGATGGGCAGCGGCCGGTTCGTGAAGGACTGCGACCGCGACATCGCCCGCGACCTGCGGGCCCGCGGCCTGCTCGTCCACCAGGAGCAGTACGTCCACGACTACCCGTTCTGCTGGCGGGCCGACGCCGACCCGCTCATCCAGTATCCGCGGAAGAGCTGGTTCATCCGCACGAGCCGGTTCCGCGCCGAGATGCTCGCCAACAACGCGCGGATCGACTGGCTGCCCGAGCACATCAAGGACGGCCGGTTCGGCAACTTTCTCGAGACCAACGTGGACTGGGCGCTTTCCCGCGAGCGCTACTGGGGCACTCCGTTGCCGATCTGGCGCTGCGAGGCGACCGGCCGGACCGAGGCCGTGCGGTCGTACGACGACCTCGTCGCGAAGCCGGGGGTCGCGGGCACCGACGTCTTCGACCGGGCCCAGGCCGCGAACCCGTCGCTCTCCGACGACCTCCGCGTCCACAAGCCCTGGATCGACGCCGTCACCTACGATTCGCCGTTCTCGCCGGGCGCCCGGATGCGGCGGGTGCCCGAGGTGATCGACTGCTGGTTCGACTCGGGCGCGATGCCGTTCGCCCAGTGGGGCTGGCCGCACCGCGGCCACGGCGAGTTCGCCGCGCAGTTTCCGGCCGACTTCATCTCCGAGGCGATCGACCAGACCCGGGGCTGGTTCTACAGCCAGCTCGCCATCAGCACGCTCCTGTTCGGGCCCGGCGACGCGCCGAGCCTGCCCCCCGGCGCGACCCCGCCGCCCGCCGCCTGGCCGCATCCCTTCAAGACCTGCATCGTCCTCGGCCACATGCTCGGTGAGGACGGGCAGAAGATGAGCAAGAGCCGCCGCAACTACAAGGAGCCGGCGGCCATCTTCGACGCCTACGGGGCCGACGCGCTCCGCTGGTTCTTCTTCGCGACGCAGCCGCCGTGGACGACGATCCGCTACAGCGAGCGGGCGATCCGCGAGAGCGTGCCCGAGTTTTTGCTGCGACTCTGGAACGTCTATTCGTTCCTCGTGATCTACGCCCGGATCGACGGCTTCGATCCGGCGGGCCTGCTCGCCGAGCCCGGCCCGCTCGACCACGCCGACCTCGCGCGGGCCCGCGGCTGGCGGCCCGTGGCGGAGCGGAGCGAGCTCGACCGCTGGATGCTCTCCGAGGTCAACGACGCCGCGACAAGCATGGTCGCCCGGCTCGACGCCTACGACCACTTCACCGCCGCGCAGCGGCTGTCGGCCCTCGTGGACGCCGTGAGCAACTGGTTCGTCCGCCGCAGCCGCGACCGGTTCTGGGCGGCGGGTCGCGCGGACGGTGGCCCGCAGACGGACGCGGGAAAACTCGACGCCTACTGGACCCTCTACGAGACGCTGCTCACGATCACCCGGCTGGCCGCCCCGTTCGTGCCGTTCGTCGCCGAGGAGATCTGGCGGAACCTCGCCGTGGTGCCCTTCGGATCGAAGGTGCCCGGGAGCGTCCACCTCACCGACTATCCGACCGGCGCCGCCGCGCTCGTCGATGCCGACCTCGCGCGGCGGATGGCGCTCGTCCGCGACGTCTCGTCGCTCGGCCGCGCGGCCCGGGCCGCGGAGAAGCTCAAGGTGCGGCAGCCGCTCGCCAAGGTGGAGGTGATCCTCGCCGACGCCCGGGAGGACGATGCCCGCTGGCTCGCTGCCCATGCCGACCTCGTCTGCGACGAGCTCAACGTGAAGCAGTTCGAGATCTGCCGCGAGCCCGACCGCTACATCACGCGGTCGGTTCTCCCCGACCTCAAGAAGCTCGGGCCCCGGCTCGGCAAGGACCTGCCCAGGGCCCGCGACGCGCTCGCCAAGGCCGACGCGGCGGCACTTCTCGCCGCGCTCCACCGCGCCGGCCGTGCCGAGGTGCCGCTGGCGGGCGGCGGCAGCGTCGTCGTCGAGCAGGACGACGTGCTCATCCGCACGATGGCGAAGCCGGGCTGGGCGGCCGCGGAGAGCCCGCTCGCCGTGGTGGTCGTCGCCAGCGCGCTCACGCCCGAACTCGTGGCCGAGGGCCTCGTCCGCGAGGTGGTCCACGCCGTGCAGACGCAGCGCAAGGCGCTCGACCTCGAGTTCACGGATCGCATCGACCTCGCGTTCACGACCGACTCGGCCGACCTGCGGGCGGCCCTCGAGCGTCACATCGACTACCTGGCGGCCGAGACGCTCGCGACGACCGCCACCGTGGCGGCCGGCCCGGCTGCGGGCGACGTCATCGACGTCGACGGCCACACGCTCGCGATCACGATTCACAAGGCAGGGTGACGTCGTGAGCCACCCCGCGCCGCTCCGCCTCGCCGTGCTGATCTCCGGATCCGGCCGCACGCTCGCGAACCTGCTCGAGCGGATCGCCGCCGGCACGCTCCCGGCCATCGTCGAGACCGTCGTCGCGAGCCGGCCCGACGTCCGCGGCGTGGAGATCGCGCGGGCCGCAGGCGTGCCGGTGCACGTCGTGCCGCCCCGTGGTCGGCCCCTCGCCGATTGGAGCCACGACGTCTTCGCGCCGTGCCGCGAGGCCCGCGCCGACCTCGTCGTGATGGCGGGATTCCTGCACCTCGTGGAGATCCCCGCCGACTTCGCCGGCCGGGTGATCAACATCCACCCCTCGCTGCTGCCCGCGTTCGGCGGTCGGGGCTTCCACGGCATGCACGTCCACCGCGCCGTCCTCGACCGCGGCTGCACGGTGTCGGGCTGCACCGTGCACCTCGTCGATGGCGAGTACGATCACGGCCGCATCCTGCTGCAGCGGACCGTGCCCGTGCTGCCCGACGACACACCCGATTCCCTCGCGGCCCGCGTGTTCGCGGCCGAGTGCGAGGCCCTGCCCGAGGCGATCCGCCGGATCGCCTCCCATCATCCCGAAAGGAACTGAAGCATGTCCCGCTCGCTCGGCAACGTGATCGCCGACTCGCTGCAGGTCTCGCTCGGCTACGCGGACCGGCTCCTCAAGGACATGCCCGCCGACCGCTTCGGCCGGTTCGCGGCCCCCGGTGGCATGGTCGTGGCCTCCAACCACCCGGCCTTCGTCTACGGACACCTGAGCCTCTATGCCCCGAAGGTCCTGCTCCAGATCGGTCACCCGGCGCCGCCGGTGCCGGACCAGTTCGAGGTCCGGTTCTCGAAGGACGCCGCCTGCGCCGACGACGTCGATGGCGACCTCTATCCCGGCCGTGACGAGATCGTGGAATTCTTCCGGGAGGGCTACCGCATGGTGATGGCCGCCCTCCGCAGCACACCGGACGACGCCTTCGCGAAGCCGAATCCGGCCACGGGGCGGATGAAGGACCTGTTTCCCACGATCGGCTCCGCGCAGGCCTTCTACTGCGGCGGCCACATGATGATGCACCTCGGCCAGGTCAGCGCCTGGCGCCGCATGGAGGGCCTCGGGGCCGCATAGCACCGGGCGAGCGGCGCCGTCAGCCTGCCGGCCTGAAGCCGATCGCCGCCCAGAAACCCGTGGCGGCCGGCCAGTCGGAGCGGGTCTCGACCCACACCTCCGCGGCGCCACGGTCGCGGGCTGACTGCAGGGCCGTCGCCACCAGCGCCGTGGCGATCCCCCGGCGACGCTCGCCGCGGCCGACGAACAACCACGCCACGGAATGGCGGACACCGGCCCCCGCGTCCGCCGAGACGAGGGCCACGAGACCGACTGGGCTGCCGGCGCGGAGTGCCAGCCACGACTCGACGCCCCGCCCCGGGCGACTGGTCAATTCCGCCGCCATCCCGGCGGCCCGAGGCGGCGGCCGATCATCGTCGTGCGCGAATTCCGTCAGCCAGGCGATCGATCCCGCGTCCGCTGTGGGAACACAGCGACGGATCTCGAGGCCGCCCGCCACGACAGAGGGCATTTCCTGGGTGGAAAATCGAAAAACAAGCGGCACGACCCCCATCTGCTCACCAACCCCGCAAACGTGACCTAAGGTCGTCGAGGAGTAGAACCGCCGCCCATTCTAGCACCACGACCGCGATTCGATGACCGTTTTCCGCTGTTTTGCAGTCAGCCAACGGTTGATTACACTCACGCTTGTTCGTTGAGCAGAGCATAAACGCCCTGAACATGATCGTAGTCGTGCAAAATCACGAGCGACGCAGCCGAGTCCTCGAACTCATCAGGGTCCGGGGTTTCGTCGCTCTCGAGGAACTTGTCCGCGAACTCGGTGTCTCGGAATCCACGGTCCGCCGGGATCTCGATGCCCTCGAGCAGCAGGGCACGGCGCGGCGAACGCACGGGGGCGTGCTCTACGCAGGGGGGCTCCCGAGGCTCGGCGAGTTCGACGAGCGGCAAACGCTCCACTGGGCCGCGAAACGCGCGATCGCCGCGCGCGCCGCCGAGGTCATCGCCGATGGCGAGACCGTGCTCCTCGACGGCGGCACCACGACCTACGAAGTGGCCCGGCTGCTCGTTGGCCGTCCACTCCAGGTGGTGACGAACAGCCTGCCCGTCGCGAACCTGTTCGCCACCGAGTCGCGGACCGATCTCGTGCTGCTCGGCGGCTACGTGTCGCCCCGCACCGGCGTCTGCCTCGGCCCCTACGCCAACGAGCTTCTGAGCCGGCTCCACGTCACGACCACCGTGCTCTCGGCGGCCGGCATCGCCGAGGAGGGTCTCTTCAACGCCCATCTCCTCCTCGCCGAAACCGAGCAGGCCATGCTCCGGGCCGCCGGTCGCGTGATCGTCGTGGCCGACAGCTCGAAATTCGGCCACCGCAGCCTGACGCTCGTCTCGGCCTTGGACGCCGTGGACGTGTTCGTCTCCGACGCGTCCCTGTCTGACGACTGGCGGCGTCGGATCGCGGCGACCGGTGCCGACCTGATCCTCGCGCCGCCGCCCGAGCCGGACGGCGCCGCCGACTCCCCGTCACCGCGCCGGAGGCGCCCGTCCCCATGACCACCACGCTCGCCAGGCCGGGCCTCGACCGGGCCGCCGTCGAACGGATCGTCCGCGAGATCGTGCTCCGCGCGCCGCGGCAGCCCGCCGCGGCGGAGCCGAAACTCGTGGTCAGCATCTCGGCCCGCCACTGCCATCTCACCGACGAGCACGTGGAGAAGCTCTTCGGACCGGGCCGGACACTCACCCCCATGAAGCCGCTCTACCAGGACGGTTTCTACGCCGCCGAGGAGACGGTGATGCTCGTCGGCCCCAAGCGAAAGATGCTCCCCACCGTCCGCGTGCTCGGCCCCACCCGCAAGGCGTCGCAGGTGGAGCTCGCCTTCACCGACGGCATCTCCCTGGGCATCGACCTGCCCGTGCGGCCGAGCGGCAAGATCGCCGGCACGCCCGGCTGCGTGCTCGTGGGACCCGCCGGCGCGATCGAGCTCGCCGAGGGCGTGATCCGCGCCGAGCGCCACGTCCACATGAGCTTCGCCGCCGCCGAGCGCTACGGCGTCAAGGACGG
>JBJTJO010000204.1:0-28503 GCA_046095965.1 Planctomycetaceae bacterium | reverse complement strand
GGTCTACACCGGCTCGCCGCGGGCGGGTCGGCCCAGCCTCGGCAGCTGGACCACGTACGGCCTCGGCACCGAGAATTCGAATCTGCCCGGCTTCGTGGTGCTGATCTCGTCGGGATATCAACCCAACGGCGGCATCAGCAGCTTCGGTTCGGGCTTCCTGCCGAGCGTCTACCAGGGCGTGCAGTGCCGCTCGAAGGGCGATCCCGTGCTCTACGTGTCGGATCCGCCCGGCATGGACCGGGCCATGCGCCGCAAGACGCTCGACGCCCTCCGCGATCTGAACGAACTCCAGGCCCGGGAACTCGGCAATCCCGAGACGCTCACGCGCATCGCGCAGTACGAACTCGCCTACCGCATGCAGGCCAGCGTGCCCGACGTGATGGACATCTCGAAGGAGCCGCAGGCCGTGCTCGACGCCTACGGCGCCAAGCCGGGGCAGGCGAGCCTGGCCAACAACTGCCTTCTGGCGCGGCGGCTCGTCGAGCAGGGCGTGCGGTTCGTGCACCTCTTCGACTGGGGCTGGGATTTTCACGGCATATCCCCCGACGAGGACATCCGCGACGGGCTCACGAAGAAGGCGGCCACCTTCGACAGGCCGGCCGCCGCACTGATCGAGGATTTGGAGGCCCGCGGCCTGCTGGAGGACACGCTCGTGCTCTGCACGGGCGAGTTCGGCCGCACGCCGTTCCGTGAGGGGCGCACGGCCAAGGGCAGCATCCTCGGCCGCGACCACTACCCCCGACTGCTACTCCGTCTGGATGGCCGGCGGCGGCGTGAAGCCGGGCCACGTGCACGGCGCCAGCGACGACCTGGGCTTCAAGGTGGCGAGCGACATGGTGCACATCCACGACCTGCAGGCCACGATCCTGCACCTGCTCGGCTTCGACCACACGAAGCTCACCCACCGCTTCCAGGGCCGCGACTTCCGCCTCACCGACGTCCACGGCCACGTCGTCAGAGAGATCCTCGCCTGAATCACCGGACCGACGCGCCCGCCGTCGCGCGGGGCGAGCCCCGCTGTCGCCTGCGCGAAGCAAGTAGTTGCAGACTGGCAGTCTGCACACGGTGGCCGACCACACGGCACCGCGGCGGCCGAACGGCGTGACGCCCCATTCCGCGGAACACCACTCTGCGGCTCCTGGCGGCGCCGGCATCCGCGCCCGCCGGATCGGAGCCGCGCCGTGACGGCATGAGCGTGCCCGACATGAGACCCGAGCGTCCACGTTGACGCAAAGCACAAACTCTGCAATACTGTTTGTAGGAACACGACGGTGACGGTCACGAGCCGGGGCGTGGTGACGCTGCCGCTCGGCCTGCGCAAGGCCCTGGGCATCAAGGCCGATGACACGCTGATCGCCGAATCCACGCCCGACGGGCTGCTGTTGCGGCCCGCCGTCACGCTGCCGGTGGAGATGTACACCGCGGCCAGGATCCAGGAGTTCGACGCCGCCGAGGCGGAACTGGCCCGGGCGATGCGTGGCCCGCCGTCGCGGGCGCCCAAGGCGGCCCCGCGACGGCGACGGGCATGAACCCGCCCAGCGCCTCATTCTCGACGCGAACATCCTGTTCTCGGCGGCGAAGAGCGACGGCGCGATCCGCGCCCTCGTCACCAGACTCCTGCACGCCGGGCACGACTGCCAGGTGGACGGGTACGTGATCGAAGAAGCCCGGCGCAACATCGTCGCGAAGGCTCCGGGACACCTGCCACAACTCGAGGCGTTGCTGCCACGCTTGAGGATCTCCCCCGTGGTGCCCGCGAGGGCCCGCATCGACCTTCCCGGCCTGCCCGAGAAGGACCGTCTCGTCCTGGCCGCGGCGGCCGCCCTCGGGTGCGACGCCCTGGTCACCGGTGACCGCACGCATTTCGGCAGGTCCTTCGGCCGCACGGTCGCCGGCGTCCGAATCCACTCGCCACGATCGCTGTACGACGATCTTTTTTCCGGCTCCTGATCCGCCGGCATCCCGGGCTGTCCGGGTTCATGGGATCGCCGACAGCGAGTCCCCGGCACAGGCGGCGGCCTACGAGATAAATCGCGCGAACCTGATCCGCGACCTGCGGAAGGATCTCGCGTCTCCGCGCCTGCCGGTCGTGATCGCGGCGTTGAAGATGGGCACCGGCACGGTTCACGCCGCACACCCTGGCCGTGGGGGATCCGGCGAAGCACCCCGCGTGCGCCGGCGCCGTGACGGTCGTGGACACGCAGCCGTTTTTCCGCGGCGGCGATCCGCGCACCCTGGGGAGCCATGACGTTGCGGACCGGCACGTCGGGCGTTTACCCTGACGGACGGCCTTCCGACGTCCCACCGCTGCAGGAGCCTCCCATGCCCACCCCCAGCCGCATCAGCCGCCGCCGCTTCGTCGCCGGCGCGTCCGCCGCCGCCACCGTACCCTACTTCTTCTCCGGGCCCCGCACGCTCGCCGACGAGACGCGGGGGCCGAACGACCGCGTGGCGCTCGGCCTCATCGGCGCGGGCAGCATCTCCCGGGCCAATCTCAAGGCCGCGCAGGAGTGGATCGACGTGGTCGCGATCGCCGACCCCGACGCCGGCCGGCGCGACAAGGTGAACCACAAATTCGCCGCCGGCAAGGCCGCCGTGTTCGACGACTACCGCAAGGTGCTCGAGCGGAAGGACGTGGACGTGATCCACGTGGCCACGCCCGACCACTGGCACACGAAGCCGGTCGTCGAGGCGATGCGGGCCGGCAAGGACGTCTACTGCGAGAAGCCGCTGACGCTCACGATCGACGAGGGCCGGCTCATCCGCCGCGTGCAGCAGGAAACCGGCCGCGTCGTGCAGGTCGGCACGCAGCAGCGGAGCACGTTCGACCTGTTCACGAAGGCGATGGCCCTCGTCGCCGAGGGGCGGCTCGGCCGGATCAAACTGGTGCAGGCGGCGATCGGCGGCGCGCCGACGAGCCCGGCGATCCCGGTCGCTGCGCCCCCCGCGGGACTCGACTGGAACCGCTGGCTGGGCCCGGCGCCGGCGGCCGACTACCGCTACTTCCAGGGACCGGCGACGGTGGGCGAGGACGGCAAGGAGAAGCGGCCGCCCGCCAACACGAACTGCCACTACGAGTTCCGCTGGTGGTACGAGTATTCCGGCGGCAAGCTCACCGACTGGGGCGCGCACCACGTGGACATCGCCGCCTGGGCCCTCGCGCTCAACGGCCAGACCGACGGGCCGCTCGCGATCAGCGGCACGGCGAAGCATCCGGTCGAGTTCAAGGACGGCCAGCCGGTGGAGCGTGACCGCTACAACACGGCGACCGAATTCCTGTTCACGGTGGACTACCCGGGCGGCACGCAGATGGTGATCCGCCACGACACCGACAACGGCGTGCTCATCGAGGGGGACAAGGGACGGATCTTCGTGAGCCGCGGGAAGCTTGCGGGGGCCCCGGTCGATGCATTGAAGGACGACCCGCTCCCCGAGGGTGCCGTCGCGAAGGTCTACAAGAACCTGCCGATGGAGCACGACGAGCGGAAGGGCCACTGGGCCAACTTCCTCCACTGCGCGAAGCACCGCAAGGAGCCGATCTCCGACGTCCATTCCCACATGCGGGGGCTCGACGTCTGCCACCTCGCGGGCATCGCCGCCCGGCTGGGCCGAGGCCTGAAATGGGACGCGGCGGCGGGGAAGGTCGTCGGCGACGACCAGGCCAACGCGATGCTGGCCCGCCCCTACCGCACGGGCTGGGAGATCGAGGGCTGACGCCGGCCCCCACCGTCGGCATGCCGCGTGGGACCGGCCGCGTCGCTCCTTGTCGCGGCCGCGGCCGCGCAGTACGCTGCCGCGGCCTCGGTCGCCGGCATCGGCACGGCCGCGCGTGCGACCTCCCCTGGGGTTCCCTCCGGCCATGATCGATCCCGCGTGCGACGTCGCCCGCGTCCTGCTCGACGGCTCGTGGCAGCCCTCGGCCGGCACGCGAACCTTCGCGGCGTGCAACCCGGCAACCGGAGCGGCGACCACCGGCCTGTTTCCGATCTCGCCGTGGAGCGAGTGCGACCGGATGATCGCCGCGGCGGAGCGGGCGTTCCACGAGTTGCACGATCATCCGCGCGAGTCGATCGCGACCTTCCTCGAGGACTTCGCGACGCGGATCGAGACGCACCGGGATCGGCTCGTGGCGGTCGCCCACGAGGAGACGGCCCTGCCGCAGGCGCCCCGGCTCCGCGACGTCGAGCTCCCGCGAACGACGAACCAGCTCCGGCTCGCGGCCGAGGCGGCCCGCACCGGCTCCTGGGCCCGCCCGACGATCGACACGCAGCAGAACATCCGCTCCTGCCTGGAGCCGATCGGCCCGGTCTGCGTCTTCGGCCCCAACAACTTTCCGTTCGCGTTCGGCAGCGTCTCGGGGGGCGACTTCGCGGCGGCGATCGCCGCGGGCAATCCGGTGATCGGCAAGGCGAACTCGTCCCACCCGGCGACGACCCGCCTGTTCGCGGAGCTGGCCCTCGAGGCGGTGGTCGCGGCCGGGCTGCCGCGGGCGCTCGTGCAACTCGCCTACCGGGTCGAGCACGAGGACGGTCTCCGGCTCGTGAGCGACCGGCGCGTCGGGGCCACCGGCTACACCGGCAGCCGCGCCGCGGGCCTGCGGCTCAAGCAGGCCGCCGACGCCGTCGGCAGGCCGATCTACGTCGAGCTGAGCAGCGTCAATCCGGTGGTCAACCTGCCGGGCGCGCTCGAGGAACGGTCGGCCGCGCTGGCCGAGGAGTACGTCGGCAGCGTGCTCATGGGGGCGGGCCAGTTCTGCACCAATCCGGGGCTCGTGCTGCTCGTGGACGACGAGCGGAGCCGGGGCTGGGTCGCCGACGTCGCGGCGCGGTTCCGCGCCGCCGCCGCGGGCACGCTCCTGTCGCCCGCGGTGCGCCGCACGCTCGGCGAGAGCGTGACGCTGCTGCGCGGTGCCGGCGCGCGGGTGCTGGCGGGCGGCGGCGACGTGGACGGGCCGCGGTGCGCGTTCGCGAACACGCTGCTGGAGGTCTCCGCCGCGGAGTTCCTCCGGAATCCGGAAGCCTTCCAGACCGAGGCCTTCGGCAACGCCGCGCTCGTCGTCCTGGGCACGGACGTCGAGGAGCTGCGCCGGGTGCTCGCCGCGCTCGAGGGCAACCTGACCGGCTGCATCTGCTCGGCGCGGGAGTCCGACCGCGACGACGCGGCCTACGCGCACCTCGCGGCCACGCTCGCGCACCGCGTCGGGCGGCTGCTCAACGACAAGATGCCGACTGGCGTCGCCGTCAGCCCCGCGATGAACCACGGCGGGCCGTTTCCCGCCACCGGCCACCCGGGGTTCACCGCGGTGGGCATCCCCGCGGCCGTGCAACGGTTCGCGAAATTGACCTGCTACGACGCGGTGCGACCGGCGCGGCTGCCCTGGCTGCTGCGCGACCGGAACCCCACGCCGCGGACGTGGCGGCTCGTCGATGGCGTTTGGACGACCGCCGACCTGTGACCCGGCGGACCGTCCGCGTCCCGCCAGTGGGGCGCGGTCACGGCGGGGTGTCCTGGCCGCTTCGCTCGGGCTCGTCGCCCCGGAGTTCGGCGAGGCCCTCCGCGAGGAGGCCGAGCTCGGCGAACGTGCGGAGCGTGTCGCGGGCCGAGTCCTCGTCGATCCGCGAGATCGCGAAGCCGACGTGGACGATCGCGTAGTCGCCGACCGTGACGTCGGGCAGGTAGGCGAGGCAGACGTCCTTGACGACGCCGCCGAAGTCCACGCGGCCCATCCGCACGCCGTCCTCGTCGCGGATCGACTCGATGCGACCGGGCACCGCGAGGCACATGGCTACGCCTCCCCGTCCGGGAGCGCGCCGCCCCGCCGCGCCCAGAGCGTGGCGTGCAGCCGGTCGGCGAGCGCATCGACGGCCCGATCCACCGCCGGCGAGAGCGGCGCGCCCGGCTCGAACGAGGCGGCCTCGACGAGGCACGCGGTGACCCGGGCCGGGTAGTCCGCGCGGAGCAGCCACCGGCCGAAGGCGATCGCGTGGTCCCAGCGGAAGGAGTGGAGGTCGATGCCGGACGGTGGCGGCAGGCGCTCGACGTCCGCGCCCGGCACCTCGAAGATCGACCCCGGCTCGCTGTCCGAACGACAGGCATCCACGAGGAACACCTCCTCCGCACCCCGCATCTGCAGGGCCACGTCCATCCCGGCGGTGCCGCCGTCGGCGCACCGCACGCCCGGCGGCAGGCCCAGCTCCCGCAGCCGCCGCACGAGTTCCGGCCCGACGGCGTCGTCGCCGCGGAGCAGGTTGCCGCAGCCGATCACGAGCGTGCCGACCGCTGCGCCTGGCTCGTGCATGGGATCGCCCCGGGTCGCGGCCGCGGCTCGTCACGGGCAGGCGTGCCGACCGCGGGCCCGCCGCCATTGTGCGCGGCCTCGTGGCCCGCGTGCCAGCCGACGGATGCCGCCTCGCGGTGGCCCCGGGTTCCGCCCCGCCGGCGCGGCCGGGGCCACCCCGACACCCGCGCCCGGCCGCGTGCGGGCGGTACGATGTCGGCGGTCGCGGTCGCGCGACTCCGCGGCCCCGTGCCGCGACCTGTCTCGGATCCTCGTGGGTGGACCCTTTCGTGCACGAACTCTCGATCGCGTCGGCCATCGTCGAGCAGGTGGCGGGCCTCGGCCCGGACGTCGCCGGGCGACGCATCGTCGCCGTGACGCTCCGCGTGGGCCGGCTCGCGAGCGTCCACGAGGACGCCCTGCGGTTCAGCTTCGACGTCGTCCGCCGGGGCACGCCCCTCGACGGCGCGGACCTGAGGATCGTGGACGTGCCGGTGCGGATCTGGTGCCCGGCGTGCGCCGCCGAGGTGGCGTTGCCGGGCATCCAGCCCTTCATCTGCCCGGACTGCGGCACGCGGAGCGGCGACATCCGCGCGGGCCGCGAGCTCGACCTCGAGTCGATCGAGTTCGCCGCCGCGGAGGAGTCGCCCGCATGAGCGACACCCCCGCGCCGTCGAATGCGCACCCTGCCGGCGCCCCCCTGCCCCGGATCCTCGAGGTCCGCACGCGGATCCTCAAGAAGAACGACGAATCGGCCCGCGACCTGCGGCGGGAGTTCGCGGCGGCCGGCGTGCTCGTCGTGAACATCGTGTCGAGCCCCGGCACCGGGAAGACCGCGTTCCTCGAGGAGACGCTCTCGCGCCTGCGCGCGGCGGGCACCCCGGCGGCCGCGGTCGTGGGCGATCTCGAGACCGACCTCGACGCCCGCCGGCTCGCGCGGAGCGGCGTCCCCGTCCGACAGATCAACACCCACGGCCTCTGCCACCTCGAGGCCGACATGGTCCGCGCGCACCTCGCCGGCTGGGATCTCGGCCACCTCCACTACCTCTTCATCGAGAACGTGGGCAACCTCGTCTGCCCCACGAGCTGGGACCTCGGCGAGGCGGTCCGTCTCGCGCTGCTTTCGGTGACCGAGGGGGAGGACAAGCCGCTCAAGTACCCCGGCCTCTTCAACACGGCCGACGCCGCGGCGCTCACGAAGCTCGACCTCGCGGAGCCCTGCGGCTTCGACCGGGCCGCCGCGCTCGCGAACCTCGACGCCGTCCGCCCCGGGATCACCGTCTTCGAGACGTCGGCGAAGACCGGCGCCGGCCTCGACCACTGGCTCGCATGGCTCGCCGACCGCCGCACGCGGCTGCTCGCCGGCATGCCCGCTTCATCCACGGTGGAGCCGGCCCCGTGACCCACCTGCTGCGCGTCGCCCCCACCGTCGCGGCGGCGCTCGCCGGCGGCCGCCCGGTCGTGGCGCTCGAGACCACGCTCGTCACCCACGGACTGCCCCACCCCGACGGCCTCGCGGTGGCCGCGGAGCTCGAGCGCGTCGTCGCCGCCCGGGGCGCGACGCCGGCCACGATCGGCATCCTCGACGGCGCGCTCGTCGTGGGGCTCTCCGCGGACGAGCTGGCCCGACTGGCCGCGACCCCGGGCGTCGAGAAGGCGAACCCCGGCAACCTCGCCGCGGTGCTCGCCGCCGGCGCGGCCGGCTCGACCACGGTGGCCGCCACGCTCCTCGCCGCGGACCGCGCGGGCATCCGCGTCATGGCCACGGGCGGGATCGGCGGCGTCCACCGCGGCGCCGAGGTCACGGGCGACGTGTCCGCCGACCTCGTCGCGCTCGCGCGCCACCCGGTCGCGGTGGTGTGTGCCGGCGCGAAGGCCGTGCTCGATCTCGCGCGGACCCGCGAGTTTCTGGAGACGCTCGGCGTACCGGTGCTCGGCGCGGGCACGACCGAGTTCCCGGCGTTCTACCGGCGTTCGAGCGGCCTGCCCGTGGACCGCCCGTGCGCGGACGCCGGGGAGATCGCCGCGATCGTGCGCGCGCATCTCGCCCTCGCCACGACCGGCGTCGTGATCGCGAACCCGGTGCCGGCGGAGCATGAACTTGCCGCCGAGGCATGCGCGGTCGCGATCGACCGCGCGCTCGCCGCGGCCGACGCGGCCGGCGTCCGCGGCCGTGACGTGACGCCATTCCTGCTCGACCGGATGCGCTCGCTCACGGCTGGCGCGAGCGTGGCGGTGAACCGCGCGCTGCTCGTGGCGAACGCGGCTCTCGCCGCCGACGTGGCGACCGCGCTCGCTCGGTCTCCGCGCAGCGCGTAGGTGCAGACTGGCAGTCTGCACACGGTGGCACGCCACACGGCATCGCGGTGGCCGAACGACGTCGCCACCCGCATTCCGCCACCGCACCGCCGACGCCGCCACCGCACCGTACGACCGCCACCGCACCGTACGACCGACGCCGCGCCGTACGACCGACGCCGCGCCGTATCACCGACGCCGCCTCCGCGCAGCGCGTAGGTGCAGACTGGTAGTCTGCACACGGTGGCACGCCACACGACATCGCGGTGGCCGAACGACGTCGCCACCCACATTCCGCAGAGTACCACTCTGCGGCTACATCCGGGCACGCCACACGGCATCGCGGTGGCCGATCGACGTTGCCACCCGCATTCCGCAGAGTACCACTCTGCGGCTACGTCCTCACGGCACGCCGGCCGAGCACGGCCTGGCCGAGCGCGAGCCCGCCGTCGTTGGGCGGGACGCGGTGGTGCAGGAGCGCCTCGCGGCCCGCGGACCGGAGCGCCGCCACCGTGCGCTCCACCAGCAATGCGTTCTGGAACACGCCACCCGTCAGGCCCACGGCCGCGTCGGCGCCGACCGCGTCCGCCACCGCGACGATCATCCGCGCCACGGCCTCGTGAAACCGCGCCGCGATCGTCGCCGGCGCGACGCCCGCGAGCATGTCGGCGACGACGGCCACGACCACCGGCCGCCAGCCGATGCACGGCGCTTCGGCCGCGGCGGCCGGCACGTCGAACGCATACGCCTCCGCACCCGCCACCACGCCGTCGGCCGCGAGCGCCTCCAGGTTCAGCGCCGCCTCGGCCTCGTAGGCGATCGACTGCCTCACGCCGGCCAGCGCCGCCACCGCGTCGACCAGCCGGCCCATGCTCGTCGTGACCGGGCACGCGACGCCGCGATCGAGTTGCCGGCCGAGGAGCCGCACCTCGTTCGCAGCCGCGAGCCGCACGGCGGGCACGCGCTCGTCCCACGGCAGGCCCGCCGCGTGAAGCAGCGCGAGCGCCACCCGCCATGGATGCCGGATGGCCGCGTCACCGCCCGGCAGCGGGAAGGGCGCGAGGCTGGCGGCGTGCCGGATACGGCCCTCGGAAACATGAAAAAACTCGCCGCCCTGGATCGTGCCGTCGCGGCCGTAGCCCGTGCCGTCGAAGCAGGCGACGACGCACGGCCCAGCCGCGGCGTCGAGGCCGTGCTCGGCGAGGAGGGAGGCCGCGTGGGCCTCGTGGTGCTGCACCTGCACGAACGGGATGCCGCGGGCCTGCGCGAGCGACCGCGCCCAGCCGGTCGAAAGGTGGCCCGGATGGAGGTCGGCCACGACCGCCGCCGGCTCGACGCCGCACAGCCCGAGGAGGTGATCCGCGGTGCGTTCAAGCGCGCGGAGCGTCTCGAGGTTTTCCACGTCGCCGACATGCTGGCTCAGGACCGCGCGGTCGCCGTGCGCCACGCAGAGGGCGGCCTTCAGTTCGCCGCCGACCGCGAGCACCGGCGGCCCTGCTTCCGCGAGCGCGACCGGCAGCGGCGCGTGGCCCCGCGACCGCCGGATCGGCACGGCTGCCCCGGCCACGCACCGGACCACCGAGTCGTCGCAGGCCACGTGGATCCGCCGGTCGTGGAGGAGAAACGCGTCGGCGATCCCGCCGAGCCGCGCGACGGCGTCGGCGTCGGCGTGCGCGATCGGCTCATCGGCGAGATTGCCCGACGTCATCACGAGCGGCGGCAGGCCGGCCAGAAGCAGGTGGTGGAGCGGTGAACAGGGCAGCGCGACGCCCACGAAGTCGTTGCCCGGGGCGACCTCGTCAGCGAGGGCGGCCGCGCCTTCCCGTTCCGCCAGTTTCCGCAGGAGCACGATCGGCCGCTCGCGGCCTTCGAGCAGCAGCCGCTCCTGCTCGGCCACCGCGGCGAACCGGCGGGCCGCCGCGACGTCGGCCACCATCACGGCCAGCGGCTTGCGAACGCGCCGCTTCCGCGCTCGCAGCCGGGCCACGGCCGCCTCGTCGGTCGCGTCGCAGGCGAGATGAAATCCCCCGACGCCCTTGAGCGCGAGGATGCCGCCACGCCGGAGCAGGTCGCGGGCCGCGTCGAGCGCGGCGGCGTCGCGGATCGTCGCCGCGGCGCGGGCCAGCGCGACGTCGGGCCCCGGCACCGTGAACCACAGCCCCGGGCCGCAGTTCGGGCATGCGATCGGCTCCGCGTGGAACCGACGGTCGGCGGGATCGGCGTATTCCGCCGCGCAGTCCGCGCACATCGCGAAGTCGCGCATCGTCGTCGCCGCGCGGTCGTAGGGCAGCGACTCGATGATCGTGTAGCGCGGACCGCAGTCGGTGCAGGTCGCGAACGGGTGGTGGTGGCGGCGGTTGCCGGGATCGAGCACGTCGGCGAGGCAGGCCGCGCACGGCGCCGCGTCCGCCGGCGTGGCCGTCGCGGGACCATCGGTGCTCCCGCTCTCGAGGATCGCGAAGCCGGGGGTGCCGAGTTCCGCGACGTCGCGTACGTCCATCCCCTCGACGCGGGCGAGCGGCGGCGCGTCGGCCGCGAGTCCCGCCACGAACGCCGCCACCGCGGCGGACCCGCCCTCCACCTCGATCACCACACGGCCGGTCTCGTTGGCGACGAATCCGGCGAGCCCGAGTCGCGTCGCGCGCCGCCACGCGAACGGCCGGAAGCCGACGCCCTGCACGACGCCCGTCACGACCACGCGTTTCCGGACGAGGTCGGCCACGAACGCACTCCCCGGCACGACTCGTTCTCGGCACGGCGATTGCGTGCCGTTTTTGGCCACCGCGGCGTTGGTCGGTTGGTCACCGTGTGCAGACTACCAGTCTGCACCTACTCGCTTCGCGGATGCCACGGCCACCGATCGTGCCTCTCCCTCTGGGAGAGGCCGGCCGATGGCCGGGTGAGGGTGCTTGCGCGTTTGAGCGGATTTCCTGCACCCTCACCCCGGCCCTCTCCCAGAGGGAGAGGGAGATAGCGCGACCCGTCTGCCGAACAGGATTGCAGCCGGGGGCATTCTTCGCAGGTATCCGGGGTCGTGTGCCAGGCGGTCCGTCGCGACGGTACATTGCTGGGCACGTCCGCGCCGCCGTGACGACGACACCTGGTCCGTGCCATCGCACCCCTCCCCATGCAGCCCCGCCGGCCCGCCATGTCCACCAGCCTGGCCCGCGTGGGCCTGGCCGCGCTGTTCGCGACGGCGGCCGTCGCCCGCGTTGCGGCCGATGAGCCGGCGTCGAGCGACGCCGCCCGCGCGGCCTACGCGTCGGCCGCGGCGTTCCAGAACCGCGAGGCCTGGGACCTCGCCGCCGAGGAGTGGCAGGCGCTGCTGACCGCCCACCCGCAGGATCCGCTCGCGCTCAAGGGCCGCTACTACCTCGCGATCTGCCAGCTCAAGAACGGCGACTGGCCCGGGGCGCAAAAGACACTCCAGGCGGTCGTCGCCAGCAAGGCCGACGCGGACACGATCGCGCTCGCCCGCTGGGAACTCGCCCGCGGCGCGTTCGCCACGGCCCAGGCCAAGCCGGCGCCCGAGGCCTTCGCCGCGGCCGCCGCCGAGCTGCAGACCTACCTCGCCGGCGCGGCCGGCCGACCGCAGGCCGCCGACGCGCTCCACTTCCTCGGCGAGGCGCTCTGGCAGGCCGGCACACGCGACGAGGCGCTCGCCGCATGGCAACGATTCCTGAAGGAGCAGCCCAAATCGCCGCGCTTGCCCGAGGTGCTCTACGCGCTCGGCGTGGGGCAGGCCGAGACCGGCAAACGCGACGAGGCGGCCGCCACGCTCGACCGGTTCGCGAAGGAGTTTCCGCAGCACGCGCTCGCCGCCGACGTGGCCCTGTGGCGGGCCGACCTGGCCACGACGGCCGGCCGCCCGGCCGACGCCGAGAAGATCCTGGCCCCGCTCGTCGCCGCCAAGACCCCGAAGGCGGCCGACGCGCTCGACCGCCTCGGCCAGGCCCGGTGGAGCCGCAAGGACTGGCCCGGCGCCGCCGAGGCCTTCGCGCGGCTCGCGAAGGAGCACGCCGACTCGCCCCTCGCCGCCGCCGCACGGGTGTCGGCGGGCCGGGCCCTCGTCGAGGCGGGCCGACCCGCCGACGCGCGGCCGCTGTTCGAGCAGGCCGCCGCCGGTGCCGGGCCCGCGGCCCTCGACGCGGCACACCGGCTCGCGGTGCTCGAGATCGACGCCGGCAACCGGCCGCGGGCGCTCGAGATCGCGGATCGCGCGCTCGCAAGCGCGGCGCAGCAAAAACAAAAGGGCCTCGACCCGGCCGTCATCCCGCGGCTCGAGCTCGACCGCGTCGAGGC
Organism: Planctomycetaceae bacterium; assembly: GCA_046095965.1. GTDB lineage: Bacteria > Planctomycetota > Planctomycetia > Pirellulales > UBA1268 > QWPN01. The sequence goes on along the minus strand of JBJTJO010000204.1, from coordinate 15,626 downwards.
GCTGTGGGACATGCCCGGCCGGCGAGCCGAGGCCGCCACCGCGGCCGACGCGCTCGTGGCGCGGCACCCGGGGTCTTCCGCCGCCGCCCCCGCGCTCGTGATGGCCGCGCTCGCGCTCATCGAGGCGAAGAAGCCGGCCGACGCCGCCACGCGGATCGACGGGTTCCTCGCGCGGCACGCCGCGACCGCGCCGGCCGACTCCGTCCTCGACCTCCGCGCGGTGCGCGCCGAGGCCCTGCTCGCCGCGGGCCGGCCGGCGGACGCCGCCGACGCCTACCGCGCGCTGCTCACGGCCGAGCCGAAGTCGCCGCGCCGCGCATCGTGGCTCCTGCGCGAGGGGGCCGCGCTCTCGACGGCAAAGGAGTGGCAGCGGGCCCACGATGCGCTCGCCGCGGCGGCCGCGGAACTGCGCGGGGACGACCGCGCGGAGGCCGTGCTCCTCGACGCGACCGCCCTCGTGGAGCTGGGCAAGCCGGCCGACGCCGCCGCGCTGCTCGCGCCGCTCGCCAAGGATCTGCCGAAGTGGCCGCGCCGTCCGGAGGCGCTCCTGCTCCAGGTCCGCGCGCTCCGCGAGGCGGGCGACCAGCGGGCGGCGCGGGCCGTCGCCGAGGGGCTCGTGAAGGAGTTCCCCGAGGGGCCGGGCGCCGACGTGGCGTGGCACCGGCTCGGCCAACTGCGGCAGGACGCGAAGGAGCACGACGCCGCGATCGACGCCTTCGCCAAGAGCGTGGCGCTCCAGCCGCAGGGGCCGCGGGCACCGTGGTCGCTCCTCGCGACGGGCTGGTGCCACGAGGCGCAGGGCCGGCTCGACGAGGCGATCACCGCCTGGACCCGGCTCGTGGACGAGCATCCGAAGTCGTCCGCCCTGGCCGCGGGGCTCCTCGCGCGCGGCGATGCGCGACAGCGGCGCCGGGACTTCGCCGGCGGCCTCGCCGACGCCCAGCGGGTGCTCGCCGCGGCCCGCGAGGGAACCTCGAAGCTGGAGCCGGCCGCCGCGGCCGAGGCCCGGCTCCTCGAGGGTCTCTGCCTGGCCGGCGACAAGAAGCACGCCCAGGCGGCCGCCGCCTTCCGCCGGCTCCTCGACGAGCAGCCGGGGTGTGCCGTCGCCGACCGCGCGCTCTTCGAACTCGGCCTCGCGCAGGCGCTCGACGGCAAGCCGGCCGACGCGGCCGCGACGTTCGCCGACCTCGTGAAGCGCTTCCCGAAGAGCGGCTACGCGGCCGACGCCTGGCTGGAACTCGGCGAGGCCCGCTGGGCCGCCGCCGACTGGCCGGGTGCCGCGGAGGCCTACACGAAGGCGCTCGAGGCGACCGGCGCGGCCGGCGCCGCGGGAGGGCCGGTCGCCGCCGCGGGACCGGTCGCCGAGCAGGCGCGGCACAAGCTCGGCTGGACGTTCGTCCGCCGCGGCGACCACGCAGCCGCCGCCCGCGAGTTCGCGGCACAGGTCGCGGCCTGCCCGGGCGGCCCGCTCGTGGCCGACGGCCGGGCGCTGCTCGGCGAGTCGCTCCTCCTGTGCGGCAAGGTGGACGAGGCCGCGCAGGCGCTCGACGCGGCGCTCGCCGACGCCGCGCGGCTGTCGTCGCCGGAGCTGCGGGGCGTCACCGCCGTGCGGGCGGCCGAGGCCGCGGCCCGCCGCGGGCAGTGGCAGCGGAGCCTCGAGATCGCGGAGACGTTCCTCGCCGCCGCGCCCGACTCGCCGCAGGCCCCGCAGGCCCGCTACGCCGCCGCCTGGGCCCGGCAGAATCTCGGCAAGCTCGACGAGGCGCTTGCCGGCTACCGCGGACTCGCCGACGCGGCGCGCACCGAAACGGCGGCCCGCGCCCGGCTCATGGAGGGCGAGGTGCTCTTCGAGAAGGGCGACCACAAGGAGGCGATCAAGGCCTTCTTCAAGGTGGCCTACGGCTTCGGCGAGGCGCAGGCCCCGCGGCCGTTCCACCCCTGGCAGGCGCAGGCCACCTACGAAGCTGCGCGGTGCTTCGAGGTGCTCCGCAAGCCGGAGCAGGCGCGCACGCTCTATGCCGAGCTCGTCGAGCGCTACCCCGACTCCGAGCAGGTGGCCGCCGCCCGCAAGCGGCTTGCCGACCTGCCCGCCCCCGCCCCGTCCGGAGACTCCCCATGACCGGTCTCGACCGGATCCAGACCCTCTGGGAACTGTTCCTCGCCGGCGGCCTGCTCATGTGGCCGATCGTGGCGATGTCGCTCGTCGTCGTGACGTTCGGCCTCGAGCGGCTCGTCGCCCTGCGGCGGAGCCGGTTCGTGCCCCGCGAGCTCCGCGCGGGCCTCGCGCAGCTCGAGTCGCAGGCGGCCTTCGACCCGCGCAAGGCCTACCGCCTGTGCGAGCAGTTCCCGTCGGTGGCGGCCGACGTCGTCAAGACGATGCTCGAGAAGATCGGCCGGCCGCTTCCCGAGATCGAACGGGCCGTCGAGGTGCAGAAGGACAGCGTCGCCTCGCGGCTCTACGCCAACATCCGCCCCATCTCGCTGGCCGTGACCGTGACGCCGCTGCTCGGCCTGCTCGGCACCGTGCAGGGGATGATCATCGCCTTCATGACGACGGCCTCGCTGGACGCGGGCGCCAACCGGGCCGCCGAGCTCGCCCGCGGCATCTACGTGGCCTTGATCACGACGTTCGCGGGGCTGTGCGTGGCGATCCCCGCGGCGATGATCGCCCACTTCCTCGAGGGGCGGATCATGCGCGGCTTCCGCGAGGTGGACGACGTGGTCGGCGGCCTGCTGCCGCACCTCGAGCGCTACGAGAACAAGGGCCGCGTCACGCCCGAGCAGCTGCGGGCCGTTCCCGCGGCCGCCCCGCGGCCGGGAGCGTGAGCCGGTCATGAGCGTGCGCATCGACAAGGGCCGGCTGGGAGGCGGGCTGGAACTGACGCCGATGATCGACATCGTGTTCCTGCTCATGATCTTCTTCCTCGTGGCCAGCAAGCTCGACGAGGCCGACCGGTCGATCGACGTCGTGCTGCCGCAGGCCTCGGCCGCGAAGCCGCTCACGGCCCGGCCCCGCGAGTTCGTGATCAACATCGACCGCGACGGCAACTACTTCGCCGGGGCGCGGCCCGTGGCGCTCGACGAGCTGGGCCGGCTCCTGCGGCAGGCCGTCGCCGACGAGCCGGAGCGGCAGACGGTGATCGTGCGGGCCGACGAGAACGTGGCCCACAAGTTCGTCGTGAACGCGATGGACGCCTGCGTGGCCGCCGGCATCGACGACTACCAGGTGCAGTCCGCCGGCACGGAGTGACCCGTGGCGCATCGCGGCGGCCGACACGCGGCTCATGGTAAACATGTCGATGGGCCGGATCCGACCGGCGGATTCGCGACCGGCGGACGGGGACCGATGTGATGGCCGACCTCGCCGAACCGACCTCCCGCCGCACCTGGTACCGCCGCCGGCTCGCGGCCGCGGCCGCGGCGAGCCTCGCGCTGCACCTGATCCTGGCCAAGGGGCTCGCGCTCACGAGCCTCGGTCTCGACGGCCGACAGCCCGACGCGGCCGCCGCGACGCAGCGCTCCCCGAAGCCCCGCGTTGACTTCACGATCCGCGCGTCGAAAACACCCGTGGCCTCGCCCGCACACGAGCGGCCGCTCGCGATCGCCGCCGTCCGCCCGGCCGCGGACCGCGCCGCGGCCGCGCGCCCCGCGTCCCGCACCGCCTCCGAGCGCCGCCAGCAGGACGCGACCGAGCCGGCGCCGGCGCCGGCAGCCGCCCCCGGCCGGCGCCGTGACCTCGCGCTCGAGGCGGCCGCCACCCCCGACCGCGCGGCGCCGGCCCCCGCGCCGACCACAGACGCCACCGCCGCCTCGGCCGCGGCAGCCGCGCCGGCTCTCGCCGACGCCGCCGCGGCGCCCGCCGCGGCCACCCGCTCGCGCGACACCGCGGCGGCGGTCGCCTCCCGCTGGCGGCCCCGCGAGGTCGCCCTGCTCGAACGGCTCGCCGCGCCGGCGCCGCCGCGCCCCGCGATCGCCCGCGCCGACGCGGACACGGGCCTCCCCGCGGCGACCCCGGCGGACCGCGCGCAAGCCGACGCGGACACCGCGGCCGCCACGACGACCGCCGACGCGACCGTCGCGCCGGCGGGCGTGACCGAGGCACCGGCGACGACGGCGCCCGCACCGGCACCCGATCGCTCCCAGTCGAACGCGGCCAACGCCGCGGTGCGCGGCACCGTCGCGCCGCGCGACCGCTTCGCGCCGCGGGCCGGTGCCGATGCCTCCGCCGCCACCGATCTCTCGGGCGCCCGCGCCCGCCGCGAGACTGCACCGGCAGCGACGGCGGCCGGTCGCGGACCCGATCGCCGCGTCGCCGCCGCAGCCGGCCCGTCCGGCGCGGCAACGCCGCTCGACGCCCGCGGCGGCCCCGCATCGGCGGCAAGCGGCGCCGTCGCGCCCGGCCCGGCCACGGTCGCCGGTTCACCGCGGCGCGGCGGGGGCGGTGCCGCGGTCGTCGGCGCGCCGACCTCGGGTGGTGGCGCGGCGGCGGGGGCCGGCGACGGCCTGCCATCCGGCATGGTGCCGGACGCCCGTGGACTCGCCGCGCTCACCGGCGGCGGAGGCCGGTCGGCAGGCGCGACCGACGGTCCCGCGCCCGAAGCCACGCGGCAGGCGGGCCGCGCGGCGCCGGCCGCCGGCGCGGGCGGCGGCTCGGGCACGGCGGACTCCGTGGACACCGCGGCCGGTGGCGCCCCGTCCGGTAGCGCTACGGGCGGCGGCGGTCCCGGCACGGGCGATGCCCCGACCGCTGCCCCCGGGCCCCGGACGGTGGGACGTGCGGCCGACGCCGCGGCGGGCACCGCGGCGCGCGCCCCGGCGGTGAGCCGCGGCGACGGCGATGCGCGTGCCGCCGAGATCGATGGCGAGGCGGAACTCTCCGTGCCGGCGATCGCGGCCGGAACGGTGGGACGCCCGCGGCGCGACGACGACGGGCCGGCCGCCGGCGTGCCGCGTCCGCCGGAGCGGGTGTCCGTGGTGGCGCTGCCGGCAGAGGCCCGCGTCCGCGACGTCGCCGCGGCGTTCGCACGGCGCGGCCGCGACGCGCGGCCCGACCGTGCCGCCGACCCCCGCACCGCGCGGGCCGAGGCGGTCATCGACCGCGGGCTCGTCTTCCTCGCCAAGGCGCAGCAGGCCGACGGCCGCTGGAGCCTCGGCCGCTTCGAGGGCTCGGGGCCGGCCGACGTCCCCGAGCTTGCGAGCGACACCGCGGCCACGGGGCTCGCGCTTTTGTCCTTCCTCGGAGCCGGCCACGACCACTTCGACGGACCCCACCGCGACACGGTCCGCCGCGGCCTCGAGTTCCTGCTCTCCGTGCAGAAGCCCGACGGTGACCTCTACCTGCCGGCCGACGAGCTCTCGAACAGCTGCGCCTGGCTCTACAGCCACGGCATCGCCTCGATCTCGCTGTGCGAGGCGGTGGGCATGACGGGCGACCCGCTCGTGCGGCCCGCGGCCGCGCGGGCCTGCGGCTTCATCGCGACGACCCAGCACCCCGACCGCGGCGGCTGGCGCTACACGCCGCGGAGCGACGCCGATCTCTCGGTGAGCGGCTGGATGCTCGTGGCCTTGCGGTCGGGCGCGCTCGCCGGCGTGGAGACGGACCCGCGCGGGATCGCGGGCGTGCGCGTGCTCCTCGACGCGGCGGCGGCCGCGGACGACCCGGCCCGCTATGCCTACAACCCGCGCAAGCCCGACCAGCGGGCGAGCGAGCTCTCCGGGCTGTGCATGACCGCGGTCGGCGCGCTCATGCGGCTGCACACCGGCGCGACGCCCGACGACCCGCGGGTCGCGGCCGCGGCGCGGGTGCTCGCGGCGCGGCGGCCGACCTACGACGTGCAGGGCCGCGACTCGTACCTCTGGTACTACGCGTCGCAGGTGCTCGTGCACACCGGCGGCGCGGAGTGGGACGCATGGTACGCCGCCCTCGTCGATGCGCTCGCGGCCACGCAGGAGACGGCGGCCGCGAAGGCGGGCAGCTGGGACCCGCTGGGGCCGCGTCCCGACCGCTGGGGCCGCTGGGGCGGGCGCGTCTACGTGACCGCGCTCCACCTGCTCGCGCTCGAGGTCCCCGACCGCCGCCTGCCCACCTACACGGCCCGCGAGTGACGGGACCGGAAGCCCGGTGCCGGCCGACGCCGCGTCGCCCTCGTCACTTCTCGTCGGGCTTGGAGAGGGCGCGCGGCTCGCGGGCCGGCTTGAGCGTCCACTGGGCGAACGGCAACTGGCGGTCGTCACGACCGATCGCCCCGCCGATCAGGAGCCGGTCCACCTGCCCGAGGTCGATGCGTCCCGGGCCGAACGCCCGGCAGTGGCCGCGAAGCACGTTGCCCGCCACGGTATCGGCCACGAGCGTCGTGCGCCGGCCACCGGCGCCGATTCCCTGCACCAGGAGCCCGTCGTCCTCGGGGACCGGCTCGGGCTTCGGCGCGTCCTCGTTCTCGTCGGCCCGCGGCACGTCGGGATGGAGCCAGATGATCCGGGCGACCTCCGCGCGGGGCAGTTCCTTGACGATCTCGAGCATCTCGAACATGACCGTCTTCTCGTCCAGCCGCTGGAGCCAGCCCCGCACGTAGTCGCCCTCGACGAGGCGGATCAGGTGCGTCGGCGGCCGGTCCCGCTGCATCCGCGGCAGCGTGAGCAGCCAGTCCATCGCGGCCGGGTCGATGGTGACCCTCGGCACGTTCGCGAGTTCCACCGCCTTCACGAGGGCCACGGGCACGCGCACGGCCTCGGCCTCGAGGCCACCCGTGAGCGGCGACTTGAGCAGCACGCCGTCCGCATCGATCCGTTCGATCCGGCACGGCACCTCGTCGCCGCTCCGCAGCACGATGGACGACGGATATGCCGCGTCGGCGGGGGCACCCTGCTCGACCGCGCCGGCAAGTGCGCGGTGCGTCTGGAGGGCCTCGGCGAGGACGTCGGCTCCCGCCACGCTGATGGGACCGCGGGGGAAGCCGATGCCCCGCGGGTTCGCCCCCGCGGCGTCCACCACCTTGAGCCGCACCGTCGTGCCGACCACGCCGCGCAGCAGCCGCGTCACGGTCTCCTGGTCGAGTTCCTTCACGTCCACGAACCGCGACTTCTCGGCCGGCGCGACGGCGAGGATGCGGTCGCCCGGCTGGAGGCGGCCGTCGCGGGCCGCCGCGCCCTCCTCGGTCATCATCGCGAGGGCCCAGAAGCCGTCGGCGTCGCGGTTCACGAGGCCGCCGATGCCACCCACCTCCACGCCGGCCCCCTTCTTCGGAACCGGCCGGGGGGCGACGTACTCGACCTCGGCGGCAGGCCGCTCCGCGAATGCAGCGGCGTTCGCGCTGCCCAGCGGCCGCCAGCCGATGCCCTCGGCGGCGTCGCCGACGAGCCAGCCGCGCAGCCGGTCCTCGCCGGCCACGAGCGTGCCCACGCGGCCGCCCGGCTCCTCGCGGTTCGGGGCGGGCCGCTGGCAGCGGATCGCCGCGATCGCGTCGAGCGGGATCGCCACGGCCGCGTCCACGCCCCGCCGCCGCAGCCAGAGCGCGCGGTCGTCGATCTTCACGAGGTCGCCCGCGAGCGTGCCGCCGTCGTACCGCACCACGCGCACGGTCGCGTCGTCCTGGGCCGTCGCCGCGTCGGGAAATCGGATCTCCTCCACCTCGGCAGCGGCCACCCGCTTCGTCTCGCCGCCGCGCGCGAGGACGTATTCACCGCCCGCCGCGTCGAACGACGTCACGCCGTAGCCCTCGAGGCCGCCCGCGCGGGTCACGATCGTCGTCTCGGCCGCCTCGCGCAGCGTGGGCTCGGCGTTGCTCCAGGCGCCCACGCGGATCCGGTCCAGGCAGATGTCGCCGCTGGCGAGTTCGAGCCGGACCCGGCCCGACGGCCGGTTCCCGGCGACGGGCGGCACCTGGGCCTCGGTGACCCGCCTGCCGTCCTCCCCTTCGGCGTCGGGCAGGATCGCGGCCACCCGGCCGGCCGCCTGATCGACGAAGAGCACCACGCGAAGCGTGTCACCCCGCCACGGGACGGCGGGCAGCGGCTCGATCGCGGCGCGACCCCCCGCGCGGCGCACGAGCATCATCCCCCCCGCGGCGTCGCCGCCGACCGCCTGGAACACGTATTCGTCGTCGGCCGGCCGCTCGGCGGCGGCCAGGGCCAGGCGAAATTCGGCGGCCTTGCGCCGCGACAGCCGGATATCGAACCGCGCGCGGGCCGGTGCCGCCACGTCGCGGGTGACGGACGCACCCGCCTTCTCCGTCATGATGCGGCCCGCCTCCTCCCGCCACGAGCCCGCCGGCGCCTGTTCCCAACCGGCGAGACCCGCGGGCCCGACGTAGGAGCCGCCGCCGGCGCCGGCTCGCGAGATCGCCTCCACCTCGTCGCGCGCGATCCGCAGCCGCTGCGGCCCGTCGGGGCCGGCGGTCGTGGCGACGAGCGCGTCGGCGTCGAGCGACTCGATCGTGGCCGCGAGCAGGTCACCGCCACGGAGGTGCACGAACGGCCCCGGGGGCCGCGGGTGATCGGGCTGGGGCGGGAAGGTGATCCCGGCGACCTCGCCGAGCCGGAACTCGAACGGGGTCGCGAACCGGGGCGACCGCCAGAGGAACGTCTCGCGGCAGGTGCCGCCGATCTCCGGCACGGGCACGAGCCCGCCGTCGAGCCGCCCCCCCGCGACGTCGAGCCGGCCGGTGCGGGCCTCGCCGCCCGCCGGGGCCACGTCCTCCGCGGCCACGCTTGCGACAAGCGCGAGCGCGGCCAGGGCCGCGGCGGCCCCGCGGTGTCTCGTCATCGTCATCGTCTGCATGTCGTGCCCCTCATGCGAGCTCGAAGACCGCCTCGATCTCCACCGCCACGCCCGCCGGCAGCGAGGCCGCCCCGACCGCGCTCCGCGCCCCGACACCGAGCTCCGGTCCCCAGACCTCGGCGAAGAGTTCGCTGCAGCCGTTGACGACGTGCGGATGCTGCTCGAAGTCGGGCGTGCAGTTGACGAGGCCGACGAGCTTCACGACGCGGCCCACGCGATCGAGATCGCCGAGCGTGGCGCGGAGCGTGGCCAGGATCGCCAGGCCGGCCTGCCGCGCCGCCTGCTTGCCGGCGTCGGCGTCGAGACCGGCCCCCACCCTGCCGCGGACGAGCGACCCGTCGGGCAGCAGCGGCAGGTGGCCCGAGACCCAGGCCTGCCGCCCCACGACGAGACAGGGCTTGTAGGCGCCGAGCACCTTCGGCGCCGGCGGCAGCGTGAGACCGAGCGCGGCGACGCGTGCCTCGGGCGTGGACATGGTCGGGTTCCGGAGGGCGGGACGGCACCAGAGAATGTAACGCCGCCGCCCGGGAAAAGCATGGCACGCCCCGCCTCCGTCTCCGCGTCGCGACCGTACCTAGGATCGGCCCCGCCTCCGCGCAGCGACGTTTTGCTCGGCACGCCCCGCCTCCGCGAAGCAAAGTAGGTGCAGACTGGCAGTCTGCACACGGCCGCCAACCACGCGACCCCGCGGTGGCCGGATAACGTGGCGGATCACGAACGATGCAGTAAACTTCGGCCAATCCGTCCGCCCCCCCGCCCCCACGTCCATCCCTCATGCGGCTGCTCGTCACCGGCCATCGCGGCCAACTCGGCACCGAGTTGATGCGGGTCTGCGCCACCCGTGGCATCGACGCCACGGGCGTGGACGTCGATACGGTGGATGTCACCGACCGCGACGCGGTGGCCGCCGCCGTCGCCGCCGCCCGGCCCGACGCCGTCATCCACGGCGCCGCCTGGACGGCCGTGGACGCCTGCGAGTCGGATCCCGACAAGGCATTTCGCGCCAACGCCACGGCCGTCCGCTGGGTGGCCGAGGCCTGCGCCGCGGCCGGGGCCCACCTCGTCCACGTGAGCACCGACTACGTCTTCGACGGCACGAAGCCCACGCCCTACGTCGAGACCGACGCGCCGAACCCGCGCAGCGTCTACGGGCACTCGAAACTCGCCGGCGAAGTAGAGGCCCTGAAATATCCGGCTGCCGCCGTGGCCCGCACGTCGTGGGTGTGCGGCGCCGCGGGGGGCAACATGGTGAAGACCGTGCTGCGGCTCGCCCGCGAGGGGAAGCCGCTGGCGTTCGTCTCCGACCAGACGGGCCACCCCACGTTCACATCCGACCTCGCCCCGGCGCTCCTGCGGCTCGCGGCCGACCGCCGCACCGGGCTCTACCACGTCACGAACCAGTGCGCCGTGAGCTGGTGCGAGTTCGTCCGCGAGATCGTGCGGCTGACGGGGGGCGATCCCGCCACCGTCCGGCCGATCACGACCGCCGAGCTCGACCCGCCGCGGCCCGCCCCGCGGCCCGCCAACAGCGTGCTGGCCGACGTCGCCTGGCGGGCGGCCGGTTACCCGCCGCTCCGCGACTTCCGCGCCCCGCTGGCGGAACTCCTCGCCGAGCTCGGCTGATTGGCGACGGCCGTCGCTATCTTGCTAGTCAATCCACCCGTCGGAGCCCCGTGCATGCGTTCCATCGATCTCTCCCCCCACGGCATCACCGTGGCCGACGTCCGCCGCAACCTCGCCCCCGCCGAGCTCTACGCCGAGGCCCTCCGCCGCGAGCCCGATGCGGCCCTCGCCGACTCCGGTGCCCTCATCGCCTATTCGGGCTCGAAGACCGGCCGCTCGCCGAAGGACAAGCGGGTGGTCCGCCACCCGGCGAGCGAGCACGACGTCTGGTGGGGCCCGGTCAACGTGCCGATCGACGACGACGTCTTCCAGGTGAACCTCGAGCGGGCCAAGGACTACCTCAACACGCGGCCGCTCCTCTACTGCGTGGACGCCTTCGCCGGCTGGGATCCGCAGCACCGGCTCAAGGTCCGCGTGATCTGCTCGCGTCCCTACCACGCGCTCTTCATGCACACGATGCTCATCCGCCCCACGCGCGAGGAACTCGCGACGTACGGCGACCCCGACGCCGTGATCTACAACGCCGGCCGCTTCCCGGCCAACCGCCGCACGGCCGGCATGACGTCGAAGACGAGCATCGACCTCTCGCTCGAGACGAAGGAGATGGTGATCCTCGGCACCGAGTATGCCGGCGAGATGAAGAAGGGCGTGTTCACGCTCCTCAACTACTTCGCCCCGAAGCGTGGCATCCTCTCGATGCACTGCTCGGCCACGGCCGACCGCGAGACGGGCGCCTCCTCCCTCCTCTTCGGCCTCTCGGGCACCGGCAAGACCACGCTCTCTGCCGACCCCAAGCGGCTTCTCGTGGGCGACGACGAGCACTGCTGGAGCGACTCGGGGATCTTCAACATCGAGGGGGGCTGCTACGCGAAGGCGATCGACCTCACGCCTGAGACGGAGCCCGACATCTTCCAGGCCCTGCGGTTCGGCGCGGTGCTCGAGAACGTGGTCTACGACGCCGACAGCCACCACGTGGACTTCCACGACACGAGCATCACGGAGAACACCCGTGGCGCCTATCCCATAGAGTTCATCCGCAACGCGAAGATCCCCTGCGTGGCCGGCCATCCGACCGACGTGATCTTCCTCACGTGCGACGCCTTCGGCGTCCTGCCGCCGGTGAGCCGCCTCGCGCCCGAGCAGGCGATGTACCACTTCATCAGCGGCTACACGGCGAAGGTGGCCGGCACGGAGATGGGCGTGACCGAGCCGCAGGCCACGTTCTCCCCGTGCTTCGGCGGCCCGTTCCTTGTCTGGCACCCGATGAAGTACGCGGGCCTGCTCGCCGACAAGATCCGCCGCCACGGTGCCCGCGTGTGGCTCGTGAACACGGGCTGGAGCGGCGGCGCCTACGGGATCGGGAAGCGGATGAAGCTCTCGCTCACCCGCGCGATCGTCGATGCCATCCACTCCGGGAGCCTCCGTGACGCCCCCGTCGCCCGCGACCCGGTCTTCGGCCTCGACGCGGTGACGGCCTGCCCGGGCGTGCCGCCGGAGGTGCTCGTGCCGCGACAGGCCTGGTCCGACGCGGCCGCCTACGAGGCCACCGCGAAAAAACTCGCCGGCCTGTTCACGGCCAACTTCGCGCAGTACGCGGCCCACGTGACCCCCGAAGTCGCCGCCGCCGGTCCCCACGCGTGCGCACCATCGCCTTCGCGCAGCGCGTAGGTGCGGACTGGCACTCTGCACACGGTGGTACACCAAACGGCACCGCAGTGGCCGAACGACCCGGCCAACCGCATTCCGCAGATTGCCAATCTGCGGCTACGTGCGGACAAGCCGCGTCAACTGAAAGCATCGCCTTCGCGCAGCGTGTAGGTGCGGACTGGCACTCTGCACACGGCGGTACACCAAACGGCACCGCAGTGGCCGAACGACCCGGCCGACCGCAGGCCGGGTGAGGGCGACCGATGGCCCCGGTCCGCTACGCTCTCCCGGCATGGACCCCCGCTGGATCATCCACCGCGACGCGAGGCTCATCGTCCTCGACAAACCCTCGGGCCTCCTGGCCGTGCCGGGCCGCGGCCCGGACCTGCAGGACTGCCTCTCGGCCCGCGTGCAGCGGGCCTTCCCGACCGCGCTCGTCGTGCACCGTCTCGACCGCGACACGTCGGGCCTCATGCTCATGGCCCTCGACGCGGAGGCCCAGCGGCACGCGAGCGGCCAGTTCGAGCGCCGCGAGGTGCGGAAGACCTACGAGTGCGTGGTGTGCGGCACACCCGCGACCGACGCGGGCCTCATCGACCTCCCGATCTCCCGCGATCCGGCCCGGCCGCCGCGCTACCGGATCGACCACGAGCACGGCCGCCCGTCGCAAACCCGGTGGCGGGTGATCGATCGCGAAGAAGGAGCCGCGATCCCCGGCACGACCCGCCTCGAGGTCGAGCCGCTCACCGGCCGGTCGCACCAGATCCGGCTCCACCTCGCCACGCTCGGCCACCCGATCCTCGGCGACCCTCTCTACGCCGACGCCGCGACCCTGGCGTTGGCCCCGCGGCTCCTGCTCCACGCCACGTTCCTCGCGCTCGCGCATCCCGAGGACGGCCGCGAGGTCGCGTGGCGGTCACCCTGCCCGTTTTGACGCGGGCACGGCCGCCGCGATCCACCGGGCAAACTTGCGGGCCCGCGCGAGATCGCGATCGTCGGGGTGCTTCCGGTTGAGCCCGCCGGTGAGCCAGAGCGGCCCCCACGTGTCGAACCCGCGGCACGCGAACGCCCCGACGACGTCGAACCCTTTTTCCGCGAGCAGTCGCTCGAGCGGCGCGTGCCACACCTTCGCAAGACACGGCAGCCCGGACGTCGAGAACACGAACGCGGGCCGCGCCACGGTAGCCGCACCAGCCACGTCAGCCGCAATCGCCACCCCCGCCGTCCCCGCATCGGGCAGCCCGCGCACGACATCAAAGAGGCTCTCGTGCATCCCTCCGTAGTAGACGCCCGACCCAAAACCGACGACGTCATAGCCCCCGATCCGCCCCGGCGACACGTCCTCCGACCCGGCCACCTCGGCCCCGAGCACATCTGCGATGGCGGCGGCCACCCGTGCGGTGTTCCCGTGATGAACCGACGCGACGACGAGCAGGCACCGCGGCGCGACCATGACCGATTCTACGCGTCGCCCTCTGCGAGAAGCCAAACGAACGATTGACAAGAAGATGTATATATGTACACTCTTTCACCGCAGAGCCAAAGGGCAGTGGACCGCGGGGCGGTGCGATGAATTTTGCATGGAGTCGCGCGAAGGCCGCGGCGAACGAAGGGAAGCATGGCGTCTCGTTCCACGAAGCGGCCACCGTCTTCGGTGACGCGTTATCATTGACTGCGTTCGATCCAGATCACTCCGACGACGAGGAGCGATTCATCACGATGGGCATGCCGACAGCCGGTCGGCTGCTTGTCGTGGTGCATGCGGACCGCAGCGACCGAATCAGGATCATCAGCGCCCGCGACACAACTCGCCGGGAGCGAAAGGACTACGAAGATGGCCACTTCCCTTGACCAGCACGACGACATGCGGGACGAATACGAATTCGGGGCGTTGGAGGGTGTCGTGCGAGGAAAATACGCCGCCCGCTACGCTGAAGGGCTCCGCGTGGTTCGCCTCGACCCGGACGTTGCCGCCGCATTTCCGGACGAGGCTGCCGTCAACTCCGCCCTCCGCCGCTTCCTCGCCGAGCACCCTCGCGAAAACGCCGGCTGACGCGGAGGATCACACAACCCGTCTCCCTGAACTGCAGTTCGGGCGACTCATACGCGGCGTCACTCCGTCCAGCGGCCCGGGCCCCGTGGCTTCACGATCTGGGTGACCACGATCCCCGCAAGCGCGGCCCCGATGGTGACGTACGGGTTCCAGCTCAGGAGCCAGCCCACCCCGAACACCGCACCGGGCACGACGCACTCGGGCCACCACGACCCGCGACACACGATCCGTTTCTCGCCGTCGCTCATGTCGGGTCTCCTCCGCGCGGGCAACGCTGGCCGGCCCCCACGTGCGACGGATAGGCTACCATTTTCCGCCATCCCCCCGTTCGGCTGCCGCCGAACTGGGCCGCATACGATCAGGAAGGACCCCGCATCATGCCGCTCGTCGATTACACCCGCACGAAGCGCCCGGTCTTCGACGTCGATCTCGCGGCCGATCCCTACGACCGCTGGCAGGAGGTGGGCCGCCGCAACAAGGCGAAGCTCGGCCGCTTCCTCCGCGACATCGAGGCCGCCGCCGACGACCTTGCCGACCATCTCGTGGAGCGGAATTCGACGTGGCTTCCCGACGCGCTCGGAACGACGACCAAGTGGCTCCTCCGCGCGCTGCTCAAGGGCGGGGGCCGCGTCTCCGGCAAGGCGGCGGCACTCGTCGCCCGCATGTTCGGCGAGGACTACCAGGCGGAGATCCGCGGCCTCGCCCACGCGAGCGGCCTGCCGGAGAGCAAGCTCTTTCTCGCCAACCTCACCTACGACCTCACCGTGGGGCACGAGGGCATCTACGGCGCCTGCTCGAGCTTCAGCACGGTCGTCGCCGGCGCGCCGGTTCTCGTTCGCAACATGGACTGGGCGTTTCCCGAGTCCACCGGCCGCTACACGGTGATGACCCGGTTCCACCGGGCCGGTGACTCCTACCTCAACGTCGCCCCGTTGGGCTGCGTGGGCGTCTTGTCGGCGATGCGACCGGGCGCGTGGGCGGTGACGATCAACCAGGCGCCGGCGAACGGCTGGCCGCGAATCTTCCAGTGGCCGGCGATGCACCGGGTCCGCAAGGCCTGCGACTCGTCGCTGACGTTCCCATCGCTCCTCCGCCATCTCGACGACTACCAGACGATGACCTCCTTCTTCGCCCACGTGGTGGGCACGAAGCCCTCCGAGCAGGTGGTCGTCGAGTCCTACGCCGACTCGTTCCACCGCCGCCGGGCCACGGCGGGCCGGCCGCTGATCCAGACCAACCACTACGTCTCCTCGTTCGGCCACGACCTCAACCCGACGCAGGAGGTCGACGAGAACGGCGAGTGCTGGGACACCTATCCCCGCTACGACGCGCTCGCGAAGCGGCTGCGGTCCACCAAGCCGAAGTCGCTCCGCGAAGCACTCGGCATCATGGCCCGCAGCCCGGTCACGCACTCGGCCACGATGAACCAGATGGCCCTCTGCCCGGCGACGCCCGACGCGATCCTCCGCATCCGCACGTGAGCCGCGCGCCGGCCGAGTTCTGGGTGGCGTCACCCGCCCCCGAGCA
>JBJTJO010000203.1:0-3602 GCA_046095965.1 Planctomycetaceae bacterium | reverse complement strand
GGCGGTAGGTCACCTCGATCTCGTCCCCCACGGTCAGGTCGTCGACCGCGTCGCAGCCGTCCTTCACAAATTCGACGGGAATAAAGTTGGTGAACGTGCCCTTGGACTGCTCGAGCACGACCAGTCGCTTGCGAAAGCCCTTCTGTCCGAAGGTCTTGGTTTCCTCGATCAGGTGGACGATGCCGCGAGTGGTCGGGTCTTTCATGGAGTATTGGCCGTTGGTTATCCGGGGTCGGGCTCGAGCACCGCTTTCCAAGCGGGCCGTCGGGGCGAAAGCGTATCACACGCAGCCGGAAGCTTTCGCCAACCGGGCCCGGAGTCGCCCCGCTGTTCGCGGGCCAGCCTCGCTGTCGGGCGCGACGCAAGATGCGGCCAGCCGCTATCAAAACGGCGCCTATGGCCGCCAACGCCGAGGTTCCCGGCTCCGGCAACGATACGGTGAACGTCGAGTCCGGCTGGGTGCCCAATCCGAATACGACCTTGTCGACGATGTTCGCCTCGGTGTAGCCGGTCAGCCCCGCGAACGTGAAGGTGGCCGTGTTCTTCACGAGGTACTTGTCGTCGAGCGCCCCGATCGGGTCGATGTCGCCGCCGCGGTAGATCGCGAAGTTGATCATTGTGTTGCCTTGGCCGACGATCTGCGGTGTGAACCCGTTGGGGCTGAATGAGTTGTTGCCGACGGTACCGATGCCAAATCCGAGTTGTGGCGCCGAGCCTGTGTTCATCGTGCGGAACTGCCAGGATTCGTCTCCATTGTTCACCGCACGGATGTCGCTCACGCTGCCGCTGACCTGTGTGTAGGTCTGCGGCGTGTAATAGTAGGGGAGGTCGGTGGTGCCGCTTTGCACGAGAAAGAGAGATCCCCTGGCGCTCGTGTAGTTGAGCGTCGGCCGATTCGTCCCGCTGAGGATGTCGAAGTAGACGCTCGTCAGCACATCTGCGGCATCGGTGGAATTGACCGGCGACGTGTTGTCGAGCTGCACCGTGAGCGTATTGCCTGATATGGCCAGTGTCGCTGAAAACGACACGGGATTTCCTGCGGCCGACGTTCCAGACACGGGAAACACGATGCTGGCGGCAGCGCTCTGCACCAGCGACACCATCACGACGCAGGAAACCGTCACTGCACGGGCATGGCCCCACACAAGGTACTTCACTGGACAACCTCTTTCGGCAGCACGACCACGGGATGGCGGCGGCCATGCCATGAGCGAGCACCGGCATGTCTGCCGATGCGACACAGGTCCGGGACGACTGCCCGTTACCGGGGGGTCATCCGCGACGACCTACGCTGCGCCGGAGCCGCGGACAGGGCCGCAAGCCCAGCAACTCGTCTGCCGAGAAGGTGTCAGAGCATCGCACCGCCATGGGGGCGTCGCGATCGCTCTGCCGATCGAATCTTTTCGCGACCGCCTGTGGGTGCGGCAATGGACAGCCGAAACGTCATGAAAATGCCGATGTTTGAGCCATCCAGCAGTGTGGACAGTTCACCTCCGGTGCATGGGGCCACGGTGCCGAGGAGAACGAGCAGGCATGACCCCTGCGAAGTGCCGCAAGAAGTTCCGGCGCACGACGGCCACGCGATCGACCTGCAGGCCGGTGACCTCCTGCACCTCTGTCCACGGGGGATCCACGCCCTCAAGGGCAGTTCGGATTCGTCGGCGCGAGGCCCCGGAATCCTGCCTTGCTGGGCATTGTCCAACGGTCACCATGTGCGAACTCCCACATAGTGACCGTTGGATCATGGTTAGCGGAGGATGCCGCTCAGGAAAGCAGTTCGTCGATCGCCTCGATGAGCCGAGGAACGTCGATGTGCACCGCATCCCAAAGGACGCGATGGTCGATCAGGTCGTAGCCGTGGATGAGGTGATCTCGTGTGCCCGCGATGTCTTTCCAGGGGATATCATCACGGCGCTGCTTGAGATCATTTGGTAGTCGCCGTACTCCTTCACCGACGATCTCGATGCATCGCTCCAGTGCGGCCGTCGCCTTCCAATCTGCCAGAAGGGAATCAAGCGTGTGCGCGGCACACAATGCCCGTGCCTTTTCGGCCGCGTCGCGAATCTGTGCGAGCGTGATTCGCGGGTCACGACGGCTCATGAATCCTCGTAGATCGTGACGGCTTCGCGGCGAACGGTCGGCTCGAGACGTGGGTCCAGTCGTGAGCAGAAGTCGACTTTCCGGCCGAGGATTCCTGCCAACTCGTCGCCATACCCGAAGAAGCGAAATCCGATGCCGCGCATAGCCTCCGGCTTGAAATCGGCAAGGACGTCGATGTCGCTGCGAGCCGGATCGAAGTCGTCGCGGAGCACGGAACCGAAAACGCTCAGGCGAACGATGCCCCGGTCGCGGCAGAAAGCCGCCACGCGGTCACGATCGAACCGGATTGGCAGTTTCTTGACGTCGGTAACCATTCGGCCGGCACCTCAGGCAATCGAGCTTGTCGCTGCCCATGCGGAACAGCGACGCAGGGCCGGGTATGCCACGGCGGGGTTCACTGCGGCATACCCGAGCCACCATTTTATCCCCGGCCCTCATGTGGCTCCATCGCGATTTCACGCCGTCTTGCGGGCGGCCGCCTTGCGGTCATACGCGAGTGAGACGATCGTGTCTCCCTTTGCTCCCGCTTTGGCCCGTTTGGCCGTGATCTCCCTCCCCAAATCTTGAGCTGCCGATCTTCCTTGGCGATTTTCTGCTCGAGCTTCTTGGTGGACGGAATCGGCTGCCGGGCGATCCACGCCAGCCGGGCGTTCACGTCGGCCGTCAGGTCGGTGATGAAGTCGTCGGTGAACAGGCTGGCCATGACGGCCCCGAGCACGGCGTCGGCGATGATCCGGGCCGGCTTGTAGCCGCGGTTCGTGCAGCCGTGGATTCCGTGCAGCGCGTTGAAGCAGAAGAAGCTCTGGTACTTCTCGTCGCTGAACCTCAGGTACGCGAGGCCGAAGTCCGTCCAGGCGCGGGGCATGGCCCCGGGCTGGAAGATATCCGCGGATTGCATGCGGAACCACCGCTCGAAGTCGTCGGCCATCGCGGCGAGCGTGGCGATGTCGAAGGGGCCCCGGGTATACGTGGCCTGTCGGGAGTCGCCCCGACGTTTGTTCCTTGATGAGTCTGCTCCACCTCGGCGCCGTCGTCGCTGGCGGGCTGCTCGGCGGGGCAGTCGATCTCGTCCTTGACCCCGTCATCCTCGGTTTTCTTCTCGGAAGGGAGCGTGGCGGGCACGAGGTCGCTGGTGAGGTACCGTCGTCGTGGAGACTCTGGCAGCAGCTCGATCGAGAAGGTGTGGTCGTTGGCTGGCCCGACCAAATCGAGCCGGAGGGCCTCGACTGACCCCCTCCCCAAATCCTGCCCCAGGGCTCTTGAGGGAATCCTCGAGACCGGTCGATCCCGGACCACGTGCGGCGTCAGGATCGCGTGCCGACGAAAATCGAGTTCCGGGCGCCGCCGGTCGGATGCGTGCGCGCCCGGAACTCGATTTTCGTCTGCACCCGATCCTGACGCCGCACGTGGTCCGGGATCGACCGGTCTCGATGATTCCCACAATAGCCCTGGGGCAGGAGTTGGGGAGGGGGTAAGTCGACGCCCTCCGGCTCGATGTGGTC
>JBJTJO010000202.1:0-2783 GCA_046095965.1 Planctomycetaceae bacterium | reverse complement strand
GCTCGCCCTTGAACGCCTTGAGGGCCGCCCGCAGCGCCGCGGTGTCGTTCGCGTCGGCGACGTGCTCGACCCGCCAGCCGAGGCCGCGGAACCGGGCGGCCACGTCCTCGCTGAAGGCGAGGTGTGTCTCCCCCTCGATCGTGATCGAGTTGTCGTCGTAGATCCAGCACAGGTTCGCCAGCTTCAGGTGGCCCGCGATCGACGCCGCCTCGGCGGCCACGCCCTCCATGAGGTCGCCGTCGCTGCACAGCACGTAGGTGTCGTAGTCGAAGAGCGTCTGGCCCGGCCGGTTGTAGCGGGCCGCGAGCCACCGCGCCGCCATCGCCATGCCCACGGAGTTGCCGCAGCCCTGGCCGAGCGGCCCGGTCGTGGTCTCGATGCCGGCGGTCATGTGGTGCTCGGGGTGGCCGGCACAGACGCTGTCGAGCTGGCGGAACCGCTTGATCTGGTCGAGCGACACGGCCGGCTCGCGGCCGGCCGCGGTGCCGGGGCCGCCGCGGCGGATGCCCGCGAGGTGGATGACCGCGTAGAGGAGCATCGACGCGTGGCCGCAGGAGAGCACGAAGCGGTCGCGGTTCGGCCAGGCGGGGTCGGCCGGGTCGTAGCGGAGGAATTCCTTCCAGACCGTGAACGCGACGGGCGCCAGCGCCATCGGGGTGCCCGGGTGGCCGCTCTTCGCCGCCTCCACCGCGTCCATCGCGAGGGTGCGGATCGTGTCGATCGCGAGGCGGTCGAGGTCGATGGCGGGGGCGGCGCTGGTGGCGGACATGATGGCTCCTGCGGGAAGTGATACGGCGACGAGTGTAGGAAGCGGCCGAAAAAGCCGTCAAACGGCGGACCTCACCGGGAGAGATGGCGGCGGTATTCCGCGTCGAGGTCGGCGAAGGAGGTGTCGCAGAGCCGCGCGAGCGTGTCGGGATCGGCCGTGCCGGCGTAGACCCGCGCGAGATAGGCGACGAAGGCCTCGCGGTGGCGGCCGCGGCGGCCGTTCATGAGGAACTCGGCGAGGCCGCCGAGTTCGTCGTAGATCCGCGGTAGCCGGTCATCGGCCTGGAAGTCCACGCGGCCAAGTCGGCAGAGCTCCTCGAGCGGAACATGAAACTCCTCCTCGACGAGGAGTTTCCGCGCGGCGGGCACGCCGCCCGCGTCGGGGCCGCCCGCGGTCCAGCCGAACTCCGTCCGCACGAGCGACTCCATGTGGCAGGCCGCGGCCTCGATGGCCCAGAAGCCGCAGCGCTCGCCGGCGAGCGGGCTCGTGTCGTGCGCCTCCGCGCAGAGTTGGTGCGTCGCCTCGTGGCGCACCGTGGCGAGCGGAATGCCCGCCGGCGCATCGTCGGCCCGGTCGGCTGCCGTGCAGAACCACGCCGTCTGCGTGGGCCGCCAGTAGATGGCCGTGGTCCGCGCGATCGTGGGCTCCACCTTCCCGAGTTCGGCGACGTACTGCGGCCGGTCGCCGCAGAGCACGGCCGCGAACGGCTCGCGGGCGGTCGCTTTGCCGCGGCCCGCGAGCTGTCGCTCCCAGTCGGCCGGCCGCACCGCGACCGCGCCGAACACCTGCCGCCATGCCTCGGCCGTCTCCTCGAGGCCCGCCGCGAGCGCGGCCGCGTCGGCGAGGGGCGCCGCGGACAGGATCTCCCAGTGGTCGGACGTGAACCGCCTGCCGTCGGCCACGGCGGGCCGCCGCGCCTCGTCCGCGGCCCGCGTGATCCAGCGGCCCCGGTCGAGCCGCTCGCCCGCACTGAGCCGTGCGAGCCGGCCCTTCGGCTGCCAGCCGAAGGCCGGGTCGAACTCCTCCCCGCGGCCGAGCCGCCGCGCCGCCTCGGGCCGCACCCATCGCTCGCCGTGCCGCACGTAACCCGCCGCGGCCCGCGCCCGCGCATGCTCGGGATCGTCGCGGAGCGTACGGGAGAGCAGTTCGACGGCGGTGCACGGGCGATTCGCCGCGGCCTGCGCGTGCGCGAACGTGCCGGCGGCCCGCTCCCGCCGCGCCGCGACGACCTCCTCCCAGAGCGGCTCCATCGTGGCGTCGATGCCCGCCGGCTTCTCCAACCGCGCCGGGATCGCGAGCACGACCTGTCGGTCATCGACCATCGGCAACGGCCAGCCGCGCACGAGCGCCGCCAAATCCCCGGCCCCCGCCGCGTCGGCCCGCCGCGCGATCGCCGCCGTCCGCTCCCCGAAATCCTCATCCAGCCGCGCGAGGGATTTTTCAGGCTTAGGGGCAGCGGCGAAACCATTCACGCCCGCACATACCAGCCCCGCGAGGCACCACAGCACAGCAGTGGATGAGCGAGGGGTTGCCCGTGCCCTTGAGCCGGCCCGTGGAAGCAAGCGCAGGCCGGATGGCGAAGCGCAGGGGACACCGAGGAGTAAACGCAGGCCCGGAGGGCAATTCTGTTTGGCGCAGGATTTGGTGCTCGGCTGGAGATTGCCAATCTTGCCTCTCCCTCTGGGAGAGGCCGGCCGAAGGCCGGGTGAGGGTGCTGAGAACGTTGCGCGGATTCCCTGCACCCTCACCCCGACCCTCTCCCAGAGGGAGAGGGAGGAGAAGCATTCGCCGTGCCGAATAGTATTGCCCGGAGGGCCGCGGTGAATGTCCGGGCGAAAGGGCATGGGCAACCCCGAGCGGCGCTCCAATAGAAGGCTCACGCCTCCGCGAAGGCCGCGTCGAAGGCCCGCCCGCTGGGGGCGAAGTCGAGGTTCTTCACGAACCGGGCCGCCTCCGCGGCGCCGTGCTCCCGATCCATGCCGCAGTCCTCCCACTCCACCGAGAGCGGGCCGGC
>JBJTJO010000201.1:0-9133 GCA_046095965.1 Planctomycetaceae bacterium | reverse complement strand
CTCCTACGGCTTCGCGCCGATCGACACGCCGGCGCTCGAATACCTCGAGATCCTCACCGGCAAGGGGAGCGAGGAGACCGACAAGCAGCTCTACCGCTTCACCGACCACGGCGGCCGCGAGGTGGGGATGCGGTTCGACCTCACCGTGCCCTTCGCCCGGTTCGCGGCCCAGCACGTCCACGACCTCGGCCTGCCCTTCAAGCGCTACCACATGGCGACGGTGTGGCGGGGCGAGAACACGCAGCGCGGCCGCTACCGCGAGTTCATGCAGTGCGACTTCGACACGATCGGCACCACGAGCCCGGTGGCCGACCTCGAGATGGTGCTCGTCGTGCACGACCTGTTCGCGGCGATCGGCGTGGAGCGGTTCACGATCCGGCTCAACGACCGTCGCGTGCTCGCGGGCGTGCTCGCGCGGCTGGGCCTCGCCGACCGCGCGACCTCGGTGCTGCGGAGCCTCGACAAGCTCGGCAAGGCGACGCCGGAGGCGGTGGCGGGCGAGCTCGCGGCGCAGGGCGTGGCGGCCGACGCGGTGGCGGCGCTCCTCGAGATGGCGGGGCTCGCGGGGCCGGCCGACGCGGTGCTCGCGCGGCTCGAGACGCTCGTGGGCGACGCCGAGGCGGGGCGCGTAGGCGTGGCGGCGCTGCGGGCGATCGTCGCGGGGGCCGCGGCGGCGGGCCTGCCGGCCGGCCGGCTCGCGCTCGATCCCTCGATCGCCCGCGGCCTCGACTACTACACGGGCATCGTGCTCGAGACGTTCCTCGACGACCTGCCCGCGCTCGGCAGCGTCTGCTCGGGCGGCCGCTACGACAACCTCGCGGGTCTCTACACGAAGCAGCCGCTGCCGGGCGTGGGTGCGTCGCTGGGGATCGACCGGCTGCTGGCTGGCCTCGAGGAACTGCACGGCGCCGCGACCGTCGAGACGCCGGCCGACGTGTTCCTCGTGCACTTCGACGCCAGCCGGCTCGGCGACTACCTGCGGATCGCCGCGGCCCTGCGGACGGCCGGGGTCGCGGTGGAGTTCTTCCCGGAGCGCAGGAAGGTCGGGCAGCAGCTCAAGCTCGCGGCCAAGCGGGGCGTGCCGGCGGCGCTCGTGATCGGCGGCGACGAGTTCGCGGCCGGCACGGCGCAGTTTAAGGACATGGCCGCGCAGGCCGCCACGACGATCGAGTGGCGCGGCGATCTGAGCGTGCTCGTGGACGCCGTGCGTTCGCGGGTCGGGACGCTCCGCGGCGGGCAGCGGGGCTGATCGCGCCACGCCGCGTCGATCGGCCACCGCGGAGCCGTTCGGCGTTCCACCGTGTGCAGACTGCCAGTCTGCACCTACTTCGCTGCGCGGAGGCGGTGCCAAACGTGCGGAGGCGGTCGTTGCGGGTGGTCCTGGCCCGTCCGGGAGTAGCCGCAGAGTGGCACTCTGCAGAGTGCGGCCGGTTCCCTCGCTCGGCCACCCGCTACAATGTGGTCGTCCACACTGGAAGGAGCGTGAGGCGATACGTTTTCTGCCATGCTCGTGCTGGGCTGACACCATGCCGGTGAGCTCTTAACGAGGCTCGTTGGGGGCCGATGAATGGTCCGGCAGCGCGTCATGCCGGCGGTCCTCGCGACCGACCGGATCACGTGCCCCGGGTCCAAGGCACCCCCGTCTTTATTTCAACGAGCTCTCCGCATATCGCGGCACCACGGCATCGCGGTGGAAAACGTATCGCCTCGCGTTCCCCCGGCATGCTCTCCCTCTCCCCCTGGGAGAGGGCCGGGGAGAGGGGGCGGGGGAGGGAAACCGCGACGCTCAGCCACCCTGACCCCGCCTGCGGCCACCGCCTCGCACCGGGCGAGGGTGTCGCCAGCCTGATCCCGTCACCGCGCGGGCCCTTTGCGTGCGGCCTCCTTCGCCGACCATGCGTCGTAGGCCTGCGGCGGCGCGGTGCGAAATGCCTTGGCGAAGGCGTCGTCGAACGCGGTCCCGCCGTCGAGCGCCGCGAGGAGCGGCTTGAGCTTCGCCGACGTCGAGGCCAGCGTGCCCACGAAGCCGCCGGCCGCGACGGCCGCCGCCCCCGGGTCGGCACCGCCACCGAGGAAGCGGGCACACGGTCCCACCTCGCGCACGGCCGCCGGCAGGTCGCGCTTCCATTGCTGCGCGAGCGCCGCCTTCGGGTAGAGCCGCACCGCCACCGATCGCCCCCCGCCGCGGACGAACCACGCCGGCGCGCCACGGCCGGCGAGCGCGGCCCCGCAGATCTGCTCGGCGAGCAGGAGCCGCGTGGTCGCCCCGTCGGCGTCGTCGGCCGGCACGAGCAGGGCGCCGTACACGGCCTCTCCGACAATGCCCGCATGCGCAGTGAGCCCCTTCGGCCGTTCGCCACCGACCACCTGCTGCCAGAAGGCCGAGTAGTCGTAGCCGTTGCGGAAGGCGAAGATCACCATGCCCCCCTTGAGCAGCCGTCCGTCACGTCCCACGAGGTCCGCGCGGACCCGCTCTTCCACCTCCGCCGCCATGTCGGCGACCTCCGTGAGCCGGGGGCCCGGGAGGTTGCCCACGACGGTGACGCGATCGCGAACCTCGACGGCCGCCTCCTCGTCCGGGAGCGACTGCCGCCAGGCCACGTCGGCCGCCTTCCGCCTCGCGACGGCGAGCTCGGCGTCCGAGAGCCGGCCCGCGCGTCCCGCGGCGACGACGGCCTCCAGCGTGGCAGCGGCGTTCAGCAGGTCGATCCGCGCGCCCTGGTCGATCCACTTCTGGATCCGGGCGATCACGTCGTCGGCCAGCGGCGGCTTGCCGCGCGGCATCCGCTGGCCGTCGATATCGGCGCCGCGGAGCTTCTTCACGAGGAGGCTCGCCGCCCCCTGGCCGGGCTCCAGCACCTTGGACTCGAGCAGCGCCTGGAGGGTGTGCAGCCGCAGGCCTCCCTCGGCCTTCGTCGCGCCGTGGCATCCCGCGCACGACGCCAGGAACACCGGGGCGACGTCGGCCGAGAAGGCCACGTCTCCGGGGCGCAGCGGCTGCGCCCCGACCGGCTTGTCCGCCGGAGGCACCGGCGCACCGGGCTTCGCGGGAACCGCGGGCGCCCCGCCGCCGCGGGCCACGACGTCGAGCCGCGCCGTCGGGTCGGCGTCGCAGGCCGCGCCGGCGTCGATCCAGCGGACGAGCACGTCGAGTTCCGCCGGCGCCACGCGGCCGCCGCCGCGGGGCATGTCGCCCGTGACGATCACCTCGACGAGCCGGCTCGCCTTGCCCTGGCCGCGCTGCACCATGCCCGACTGCATGAGCGCCTCGTACGACGGCATCCGGAAGTCGCCCTTCGCGCCGGCCACGTGGCAGTTGCCGCACTTCGCGGCCAGGAGCGGCGCGACCTGCTTCGCGAACGATACCGGCTGCTGCGCCCGGGCCACGGCCGGCGCCGCCGCCAGCGCCAGCAGGGCCGCCGCGATCCGCGACGCCGACCGGCCGCCGTGCCGCAGGCGGGCCCCGTTCATGACGCCCCCAGCGGCCGCTCCGCGACCGCCCGCCGTACCGCGTGCCGGCGCCGGCGGCGGCGCCGGGGTCGCCGTGGTGCCGCGAGCAGGACGAGCGCGTTGACCGCCGTGGTGGCGACGATCGCCACCACGAGCAGCACGCCCAGCCCCAGCGCCGCCCGCGTGCAGGCCGCGGCGGCTGCGGCATCGCCGAGGGCCGCGAGCAGGCCGCCCAGGCCCAGCACCACGACCAGCACGATCGGCAGCAGCAGGAGCGCGACGACACACCACGTCAGTCCTCGCCTGAGCACGTTGCGACGCATCGATCGGGCCTGACTCCGCGGACAGCATGCCATCACCGGAAAACGAATTGTCGGACCGGGGACCACGGCGCGTCAAGCAACGGCACCGCGGCGTTCGATCCGGGGTGCGGCCGCGTGGGCGGCTCGGGTACGATGCCGGGGCGTTCGGGCGGTCGGCTCGGGCGCCCCCGGGGCCCCGCGCGATGGACCGCCCGTCAGTCCGCCTCCTCGTCGCGGCCATGACGCTGCTCGCGCTCGGTGCCGGCGCCCGCGCCGATCGCATCGAGCTCGCCGATGGCCGGGTGCTCGAGGGCCGCTTCACGTTCGCCGACGGGGTCGCCGGTGATCCGTTCGCCGACGAGGAGGAGGGCGAGCGTCCCAGCGGGCCGATCCTCGTCTGCGACGACGGCCTGACGCGCACGATGGTGTCGAAGCGGCAGGTCGTGCGGGTCGAGCCCGCGCCGGTGGACCTGGGCATGGAGCGGCTCTCGATCCCGCAACGGATCCCGAACACCGGGCGCCGCGTGGCCGGGATGGGCGCCCCGCTCGAGGCCACGCCGTTCGACGAGTTCGGCCGGCGGATCCTGGCGCTCGCCACGGCGGAGGGACGGATCGACGTCGTGCAGGGGATCACCGAGATCACGCCCCGGTGGGTTCGCATCCAGGGCGTGGAGACCGAGCGACCGCTGCTCCTCGACATGCGGGTGGCCACGTCGTCGATCCCGCTCGACGTGCTCCGGCGGGTCATCGCCAGCCACCTCGATCGCCGCGACTCCGAGCAGCGGCTGCGGCTCGTGCGGCTGCTCCTGCAGTCGGAACGCTACGAGGACGCCGCCCGCGAACTCGACGCCGTGCTCGCCGACTTCCCCGACCTCGCCGACCTCGCGCGGGAGCGCGCCGGCCTCGCCCGCCTGTCGGCCGCCCGGCTCTTCGACGAGATCCGGCTGCGGGGCAGGGCGGGGCAGGACCGCCGCGCGATCGGCCTGCTCGAGACGTTTCCTGCGGACGGGGCGGACGTCGAGACCCTCGAGGCCGTCCGCGAGGCCCGCGACGACTACCGCGCGCGGCGCGAGCGGGCCGCCGCGCTCGTGGACGAACTGCGGCGCCGCGTGTCGCGGCTCGGGGATGCCACGGACCGCACCGCGGCCGGCGCCGTCGCCGACGAGATCGAGCGCGGGCTCACCTTCGCCACGCTCGGGCGGCTGGCGACGTTCGAGCGCGTGGGGCTCGGCGACGACGTGCCCCCCGACCGCGCCGTGGCCCTCGCCGTGAGCGGATGGCTCGGCGCCGGCGGCGGCGACAACCTCAAGGTGGCCCTCTCGGCGGTCCGTGTCCGCTCGCTCATCCGCGACCACCTCGCCGCTCCCGACGCGGCCGCCCGCGGCCGGGCACTGGCCGCGATCCGTAACGAGGAGGCCGGCGACGCGGCCACGATCGCCGCGGTCGCCGCCGGCATGCGGCCGCCGCTCGACGCTCCCGCCGCGACCACACCCGGCCTGCACGAGCTCGAGGTGCCCGCACTCGACGAGGCTGCGCCGCTCCGTTGCCTCGTGCAGCTCCCGCCCGAATACGACCCGCTCCGCCGCTATCCGGCCATCGTGTCGCTCCACGGGACGGGCTCGACCCCCGAGGCGCAGGTCGAGTGGTGGGCCGGCCCCCGGGACGCCGAAGGCGAGCGCCGCGGGCAGGCCGGCCGGCACGGCTTCATCGTGGTGGCCCCGGCCTGGAGCCGTCCCGGCCAGTCGGGCTGTGAGTACTCGGCCCGCGAGCATGCGGCGGTGCTGGCGGCGGTCCGCGAGTCGGCCCGCCGCTTCGCGATCGACACCGACCGCGTCTTTCTCACGGGCCACGCGCTCGGGGGCGACGTGGCCTGGGACGTGGCGCTGGCGCATCCCGACCTCTGGGCGGGCGTGGTCCTCGTGACACCGACGGCCGACCGCTATGTCACGCACTACTCGCCCAACGCCCGCACGCTGCCGTTCTACGTCGTGGGGGGCGAGCTCGACGGGGCCTGCCTGCAGCGGAACGCCGTCGATCTCGACCGCTACCTGACGAAGGGCTTCGACGCGACCTACGTGGAGTACCGCGGCCGCGGCCACGAGCACTTCTCCGACGAGATCCTGCGGATCTTCGACTGGCTCGGGCGGAAGCGGCGGACGTTCTTCCCGGCGGAGATCAAGGCCGTCTCATACCGGCCGTGGGACCGGTTCTTCTGGTGGCTGGAGATGGAGGGGGCCCCGCCGCGGACGATCGTCCTGCCCACCGACTGGCCGCCGCCGCCCAACACCCGGCCCTGTGCCGTGGAGGGGAAGACGACGGCCACCAACGGGATCACCGCCCACTGCGGGGCCGATCGCGTCCGTGTCTGGCTGTCACCGGAACTCGTGGACTTCGACCGCCCCGTGACCGTCACGCTCGACGGCACGACGATCCACAAGGGGCGGATCGTGGCGGACGTCGAGGTGCTGCTCGAGGACCTCCGCCGGCGGGGCGATCGACAGCATCCGTTCCTCGCCGTCGTGGAATCGACCCGCCGCCCCCGCGCCCCATGAAACGGCCTCACCGATCGACGCTGCCGGTGTCCGGCTTCTGCGCGACGCCCGCGTCGGGCTTCGGCCGCGGCAGCGACATGCCGGCGATGTACCAGCCCGTGGGCCGGGACTCCATCGCCAGACCCGCGGTGCCGAGGTAGCGCCGGACGAGTTCGAACTCCGGGAGCAGCGCATTGAGCAGTTGCCCGAACGCGCTCTTCGACTTGGGCATCGAACCCTGCCGCAGCAACTCGTAGGCGGGTCGCAGCGCGTCCTCCTCGCGGAAGAACGAGCACGACGACTGCTGGCCGGGCAGGAGCTGGTCCACCTCCGCCATCACTGCCGAAAAATCCGCCGCTGCCCCCAGGGCGTCGCCCGCATCCCGGTCGGTGAGCACCTGCTCGAGGATGTCGCGGTGCGAGGCGATGAACAGGTGACCGAACGCCACGGAGACGGTCGCGTGCGGCAGGAGCTTGTCGTCCCGCTTCTCACGGATCCGGGCCCGGCGGCGGATCCCGTGCACAATCCCGATGACGAGGCCCATCGCCGCCGGCTTGACCACGGCGCCGGGAATGTCGATGTCGAGCTTCGGCAACTCGGCCGTGCGATCGATCAGTTCCCAGGCGACGTGGCCGTTGATCTCGACCTGCCGCATGTCGCTGTCGGCGTTCATCACCTTGGCGACGGTCTCCGCCACCTGCCGATCGTCGGCCGCCTCGATCGCGAAGAGGAGCCGCTCGGCATCGGGATCGCCGGCGGGCTCGGCGTGGTCGGTGACCAGCGTGACGCGGCCCGTGAGGACATTGACGAAGTCCTTCTCCACGTCGATCTGCGGACCATCGACGTCCTCTCGCAGCGACGCGATCACGTCGTCGTAGACACCCTTGTCGCCGATGATGTCATCGACGAGCGGCTCGGCGGCCACGAACGCGGTCTGCATGTCCCAGTGCACCGTGGACCACCCGGTCACGGCCGGAGGCACCCACGGCGCCGGACGCGGATCGACCATGTTGGGGAACCGGAGCATCCGCGCGGCGTCGTCGTAGCAGTCCTCCGCCTGGGGCTCGCGCCCCGGCAGCGGGGGCGCGAAGATCATCGTGTGGTGCCGGACACCGTGCGCCCCCTCGCTGAAGGCGACGAGCCCGCCGATTCCCGAGACCGCGTCGAACCCGTGGCGGCCGAGGATCGCGACGTAGTCCGGCCCCTTCTTTTTCTTCTTCTCGCGGGGCGCCTGCATGACCTGCCAGCCCTTCGCGAACTTGAGCGGATCCAGGAACCAGCGGAGCGGCGGCGCCGCGGCCGGCAATGCCGCGCGGCAGGGCTCCATCACGCCCGCGAACGCGGGCACCGACGCGAGGCTGTCCTTCCGCCCCTGCGCAAGGACCCCGAGGGCCTGGCCCACCTGCTGGGCGTCGTCGCCCACGATCAGGGCGGGCGGGGCGTTCGCGAAGGCGACGCGGCGATTCTTGGGGACGGTGTCGTCCTTCGGGTCGTCGGGCAGGGCGTAGACCGTGAGCTGCGGCGGGGCCCCGGGAACCGCCACCACCGTGGCCTTCCGCTCGAGCAGGCGGGCCCGGATCCGCTCCACGAGCGCCTTGGCCTCGGCCTCGTGGCCCGTGGTGTCCACGAGCAGGACCGTGGCCAGCCTGCCCTGGTCCACCTCGATGGCCCCCACGGCCACCTCGCCGCCGGGCAGCCCCTCGAGGTCCTCGAGGGTCAGGCCGAGCTTGTCGAGCCGCTGGCGCCCCCCCTTCGCCACCTTCTGGCGGACCGAGTCGATGAAATCCTTCATCGCGGGATCGGCCATCATCTGGCCGTAGGCCGACGCGTCGAACTTCTCCCGAAAGGCGTTGACGTCGGGCACGCTGAGCCAGGCCCGGGTCGTGTCGGGGAAGATGGTCTCGCTCGCCGCGAATCCGGCGGCGTGGGCCTCCGGGAATGTGGCCCACAGGGCGACGACCGCCGCCACGGCACAAATGGACGGGCGGATGCGGGTAATGGTGAATCCCGGCACGACGCGGCTCCTCGGGGCTGGATCGATGGCCGCGGATTCCCCGCGGCCCCCGGAGTCTGGCAGGATCGCCCGGATTGCTCAACATCAGTCCGGCCGCAAAACTGCGGCGCGGTCGGGCGGCAGGCACACCGGCCCCGCCGGTCAGCCCCCGCCCGTCAGCCCTTGCGGGGGCGCACGCGGCCCTGCACGCGGAGCGGCAGGCCGAGGATGCGGAGGAAGCCCTCGGCGTCTGTCTGGTCGTAGGAGCCGCCCCCCTCCATCGACGCGATCGCCGCGTCGTAGAGGCTCTCGCGGCTGCCGCGGCTCTTCACGAGCACGTTGCCACGGTAGAGATTGAGCTCCACGGAGCCCGTGACCGGCTTCTGGGCCTCGCGGATGAACGCCAGGAGCGCGTCCATCTTCGCGCAGAACCAGAACCCGTAGTACACCATCTCCGCCACCTCGGGGGAGAGCCGGTCGCGGAGGTGGACGAGGTCGCGGTCGAGCGTCATCTGCTCGACGAGCCGGTGCGCCTCGTAGAGGAGCGTCATCCCCGGCGCCTCGTAGACGCCGCGGCTCTTCATGCCGACGAGCCGGTTCTCCACGATGTCGGTGCGGCCGATGCCGTTTCGCCCGCCGATGCGGTTGAGCTCGAGCACGATCTCGTGGGCCGGCAGCGTCTTGCCGTTCACGCGGACCGGCACGCCCCGCTCGAACTGGATCGTCACCGTCTCGCCCGCCTCGGGAGCCTCGCGGGGCGACACCGTCATCCCGAACTCGACGAGGCCGAAGCCGTCGGTCGTGAGCTCCTCGAGCGCCCCCGCCTCGTAGCTCGTGTGCAGGCAGTTCTCGTCGGA
>JBJTJO010000200.1:0-10667 GCA_046095965.1 Planctomycetaceae bacterium | reverse complement strand
GGGGGCCGGGTTGGGGTGCGGCGCTCATCCCCCCCCCACCGGCGCGCCGCGTCCGCGGCGCGCCTCGGCATTGCGTCGGGAGTCACGTCGAGGCCAAGGCCGCCGCGTGCGGCGGCGATCGCACTGGCCGGGCCGCTGCCCACTTACCGCGAGATGCTGTTCATCAAGTGAGCGCCCCTGCACGTGCATGACAGCGACCCGGCCAGTGCGATCGCCGCCGCGTGCGGCGGCCTTGGCCTCGACGTGACTCCCGACGCAATGCCGAGGCTCGCCGCGTACGCGGCGAGCCGAGGGTCTTGGTATGAGCGCCTCCACCTCACGCGGCACACGAGCCCCGAGTCGTTCGCGGCCCGCGACGTGGCGGATTCACTCGCGCTCGTGCCTCATCTGGCCGCGGGTGAGCGGATCCTCGACGTGGGCACCGGCGGTGGCGTCCCGGGCGCGATCCTCGCGATCCTGCGGCCGGACCTCCGCATCGAGCTCGCGGACAGCGTGGCCAAGAAGGCTCGGGCGGTCGCGGAGATCATGAAGGAGGCGGGTCTGCGCGTGCCCGTGCATGCCGCTGCCGCGCAGGAGCTCGTCGCAGCGCGGGGCAAGGGCCCTGACCGGTTCGACACGCTCGTCGTCCGCGCCGTCGCGCCGCTTGAAAAACTCCTCCGCTGGTTCGAGCCGCTCGCCGACCGCTACGGCCGCATGCTCGTGATCAAGGGCCCGCGCTGGGAGGAGGAGAAGGCCGAGGCCCGCCACAAGGGCCTCGGCAAGAAGGTTTCGATCCGCCGCATCGCCTCCTGGCCCCTGCCGGGCAGCGACAACGAGAGCGTGCTCCTCGAGATCAAGGCCCGCGCTCATTGACCCATGGGCCAGTGGCTCCCGTGGTGAAGGTCAACTCGCCCAACCCGCTCGGCTTAGGGCCGGTACGAGTTGGGGAGGTTCGGGGCTGCCCATCCCCTCGAGACGGCGTAGACGGCAAGCGAAGCCATGGATGGCGAGAGCGCAGACGTCTCCGAGCGAGCGAAGGTCCGGGCACCGATCCGCCACAGGCGGATTGGTCGACCGCAGCGAGCGTCCGGCGAGAGGGTGTGGGCAGCCCCGAGCCGGCACCCGGAAGTCAGAGGTTCATGCCCAGATAACCGCCGGCGGCGTCGCTGGCCGCCTGTTCGCGGGCGAGGCGGTCCAAGGCGCGGGAGAGGTCGCCCGCGGCGATGTAGCGGTCGAACTCCGCCTCGACGGCGTGCTTCGCCGAGAGCTTGAGCCACTCCACGGCCGGCTGTGTGAGCCAGTCGCAGGTCTCGAGGTCGAGCGCGATCTCCAGGTCGCTGCCGATCGTCCGGGCATCGGCCTCGTCGGTGAGCAGCGTGCCCTCGAACGCGAACCGCACCCAGCCGCCGTCGGCATCGTTCGTGAACCGGAACGTGCAGGCGCCGTCGGTGAGGTAGTAGGCGTTCCGCGTGCCGTGCCGCCCGACGGCCCGCTGCAGCCGTTCCACGCGCCGACGGTAGCCGGGTGAGGCATCGAGCGGGATGTCGAACCGCGGCACGCTGCGCAGCGGCGTACACTCGAACGTGATCGCCACGGCCGGAAGGGATGGCTCGTCGCCCATGACGGAAAAAGTCTACCGCACGCTCATGTCCTCCGCAGCGCTGGCGCTGCTGCTCGGCGGCCCGGCCGGGTGCGCCCGGCCCGCGGGCGGGGCCGCGGGGGCGGCGCGCTGGGCCGAGACGCGACCGCTGATGGGCGTGCCCTGGACGATCACGGTCTCTGCGGCCGACGAATCCACGGCCCGGGCCGCGATCGACGCCGCGTTCGCGGAGGTCGCCAGGCTCGAGCGGGTGCTCTCCGACTACGACCCCGGGAGCGAACTCTCCCGCCTCTCGGCGCGGGCGCCGATGGCCGAGGCGGTGCCCGTGAGCGACGACCTGTGGGCCGTACTGGTCCGGGCCGCGGAGATCCGCGACGCCACCGCCGGCGCGTTCGACGTCTCGGTCGGACCGCTGACGACGCTCTGGCGCCGCGCGAGACGATCCCGGCGACTCCCGACGCCGGAAAAACTCGCCGCGGCGCTCGCGGCCGGGGGGCCGAATGCGGTCGAGCTCGACCCTGCCCGCCGGGCCGTGCGGCTGCCGCTCGTCGGCACGCGCCTCGACGCCGGCGGGATCGGCATGGGCTACGCGGCCGACCGGGCGCTCGCCGTGCTCGCGGATCGCGGCATCCAGGCGGCGATGATCGACGCCTCGGGAGACGTCGTCGTGTCGGGACCGCCGCCGGGCAGCCCGGGCTGGCGGATCGCCCGCGACCCGCTCGGCCGCGGCCCCGGCGCCGGCGCACCCCTCGTGCTCGTCCACGCGGCCGTCACCACCTCGGGCGATGCCCGGCAGTTCGTCGAGATCGAGGGCCGACGCTGGAGCCACATCGTGGACCCGCGGAACGGCCTCGGCGTGCCGGGGCCCGCCGCCGTGACGGTCGTCGCCCGCGACGGTGCCACGGCCGATGCACTCGCGACCGCCGCGAGCGTGCTCGGGCCCGAGGTGGGAACCGCCGTCATCGACACGTTCCCCGGTGCCGGGGCCCTCTTCACGTGG
This sequence comes from Planctomycetaceae bacterium, assembly GCA_046095965.1. Classification (GTDB taxonomy): domain Bacteria; phylum Planctomycetota; class Planctomycetia; order Pirellulales; family UBA1268; genus QWPN01. The sequence continues at coordinate 8,088 of JBJTJO010000200.1, read as the reverse complement.
CAGGATGGGCAGGGCGGGGTGCATGAGGCCGCCTCCGCGGGCTGGCCGCGCCCCTGAGGCAGCCGCGGCATTCCCCAGGTTGCCTGGCCCCACCGCACGGGGCGGTGACCGTGACGATTCCTCCAAGTTTGCGGATTACGGCGTCGATACCACCGGTGCTGCCGCTGCGCCTTGGCGCATCGCGGTGCGGGCACGGCGTCGGGGGGCACCGTGTCGGGAAGGGTCCGCGCCAGCGGACCGTGGCCCCCTCGGCGCAGCGGCGGCGGTTTTGAACGTCCGTGCCCCCGACGCCGGCTTTGGCCGGCGCCCCCGCCGTGCCCCGCAAGACCCGACAGGCCTGGGCCGTGCTGACGAGCGTGGCGCTCGTCGCCGGGGGCTGCGCGCCGCGGCAGCCGTTCTACTTCTTCGAGGACGGCGATCTCTCGCACTACGTCGGGGCGATCCAGAAACTCGAGTATCCCGACACCACGCAGGAGCCGCTCACCGAGGCGGCCGGGGCCGTCGAGCCGATGACGCTCTCGCGGCCGGAGGTGGAATCGTACTGGGACCTCTCGCTCGAGGAGGCGATCCGCACGGCGCTCGAGAACGGCAAGGTGCTCCGCAACCTCGGCGGCCGGTTCGCGAGCTTCGGCGGCCCGCGGCCGCAAACCGGTGAGCCACCCGTCTCGCTGCTCACGGCGCCCCAGCTCACGCCGACCACCTACGATCCGGCGATCGTCGAGACCGATCCGTTCCGCGGCGTCGAGAGCGCCCTGGCGGCCTTCGACGCCCAGCTCGCGGCCAGTTCGAACTGGCAGAACGGTAACCGTCCGCAAAACGTCGATCCCCAGTGGCAGTCGGTTACGGCGGAGGGTTCGCCATTGTTCGTGCCCGTCCTGCAGACGGCCCAGGGCGTGACAACGACCGGCCTCTCGAAGCGGACCGCCACCGGTGCCCAGTGGGGCTTCGCCAACACGACGCAGCTCGACGCCACCAACAACGGGTTCCGCGACGTGCCGTCCACCTGGACGACGAGCTACGACTTCACGTTCAACCAGCCGCTCCTCCAGGGCGCGGGCGTGACCTACAACCGGATCGCGGGTCCGGACACATTCGACAACCTGCTCGGGCGGCCCAACTTCCGCGGCGTGCTCCTCGCCCGGATCAACGCCGACATCTCGCTCGCCGACTTCGAGGCTGGCGTCCGCAACCTCGTCAGCGACACCGAGCAGTCCTACTGGGAGCTCGCCTTCGCCTACCGCAACCTCGAGGCCCGTAAGGCGGGCCGCGACAGCGCGCTCGAGGCCTGGCGGAGGGTCCACGCCCTGTTCGTCGAGCAGGCCCGCGGGGGCGAGGCCGACAAGGAGGCCCAGGCCCGCGAGCAGTACTTCTTCTTCCGTGCCGAGGTCGAGGCCGCCCTCACCGACGTCTACCGCTGCGAGAACCGCCTCCGCTACATGATGGGCATCTCGGCGAGCGATGGCCGGCTCATCCGGCCCGCCGACGAGCCGACGACCGCCCGGATCTCGTTCGACTGGCAGCAGGCGCTCGTCGAGGCCCTGTCGCGGTCAGCCGAACTCCGCAAGCAGAAGTGGGTCATCAAGCAGAAGGAGCTCGAGCTCGTGGCCGCCAAGAACCTCGTCCTGCCGCGGCTCGACGTCGGCGGCCGCTACCGGTTCCTCGGCGTCGGTGAGGATCTCTTCGGGGGCAAGGGCTATCCTGTCCCCAGTCCGACTCTAGCGAACCCGAACGCCGTGTCCTTCGAGAACACGAACGCCTACTCGACGCTCATGAGCGGCCAGTTCCAGGAGTGGCAGGCTGGCGCGCAGTTCCTCATGCCACTCGGCTTCCGCCGCGAGCTGGCGACGGTCCGCAACCAGCAGCTCCAGTTGGCCCGCGAGCGGGCCCGCCTCCAGGACGAGGAGCTCGAGGTATCGCACGCCCTGGTGGAGGCGGTGCGCAACGTCGATACGAACTTCGCGCTCACCCAGACCAACTTCAACCGCCGCGTCGCGGCGCAGCGGCAGGTGGAGGCGGTACAGGCCGCCTACGAAGCCAGCACGGTGACGTTCGACCAGGTGCTCGACGCCCAGCGGCGGCGGGCGGATGCGGAGAGCGCCTACTACCGCACGCTCGTCGATTACAACCGCTCGATCTCGCAGCTCCACTACCGCAAGGGATCGCTCCTGGAATACAACGGCGTATTCCTCGCGGAGGGGCCCTGGCCGGGCAAGGCCTACTTCGACGCCCACCGCCGGGCCCGTCAGCGCGACGCGAGCATCTACCTCGACTACGGCGCCTCGCGGCCCGGCGTCTTCAGCCGCGGCGCGATCTCCCAGAACTTCGAGTCGGTCGGCGCCGACGTCCCGGCCGTCCAACTCCCCCCGCGCGAGCCCGCGACCCGCGAGACTCCTGCTGCCAGCCCCGCCACGCCGACCCCGGAACTCCTCCCCGCGCCGGCCGGCTCGAGCCCACGCCCGTAATGACGGCGTGCCGAACGAGACGGGCCATGTCGCGATCGTGCCCCTCTCCCTCCGGGAGAGGGTGGCCGCAGGCCGGGTGAGGGTGCCGGAGCAGAGGAACCACAGCACCCTCACCCCGGCCCTCTCCCAGGGGGAGAGGGAGAGGACGGGACGAGACGCTCCCAGGGGAGAAGCCGGGCGCAGCACTCCCGAACGCCACTCACTTCCGCTGCGGCTCGAGCAGGCCCTGCCCCTCGATCCACGAGCGCATCGACCGCCCCTGGTTGGCGAGCGTCACCGCCGTCTTCCAGCGGTCCTCCCCCACCGCGGCCTTGAGGGCCTTCTGGTCCACCTCCGCGAGCACCATGAACACGAGTATCTGTTCGGCCTGCTCGTTCCGCTGGCGGACGGGGGGGTCGAGCCGCAACGGCGGCTCCTTCTCGAGCAGCAGCCGCTCCACCTCGCCATGCTGCCGTTCGCCGAGCGCCAGCGAGTCGTCGAGCCGCAGCATCGCGGTCGCCACCAGCGCCCTCCAACGGAAGGACCGCCGGGCCGCCGTCTCCGCGGCGAGCGCGGCCCGCTGGCCATCGTCGAGCACCGTGGCCAGCGACTCGGCGAACAGCGAGCTCTCGTCGAAGAGGGTGAGCAGCCGGCGGCGGCAGCGCTGCACGTCCTGCTGGAAGCGACCCCACTTCTGCTGGCCCTCGCGGTCGCGCATGTTCACCGTCACCCCGGCATAGCCGCGGCGGACCTCCTCGATCTCCCCGACGCAGCGCCGGATGTCGGCCTCGAGGGCCAGCGTGAGCTTGCGACGCTGCTGCTCCGAGAGGGCGCAGGCCCGCTCCACCCGCTCCAGGCGGGTCGTCCCGAACGCCCGCACCCGCGCCAGCGCCGGCGATCCGTTCGCGCCGTCGCCGGCGGGGGCACGAACGCCGACGTGGACGCCATTGCGGATCACCCAGCCCCCGCCCGGCTGCTCGAAGACGTTCGTGTCGAAGTTGGCCTCGAGATCGACGAGGTTCGCCTCCTGCTCCGCCTGCTGGCCGGTGGCCGCGCCCGCCGGCTGCACGGTGTCGTCCTCGGCCCGCGGCGCGGCCGCCAGGGCCAGGGCGACGAGCAGCGCGACGACGGCGCGGGCTCCGCGACGGGGTGCCTGCGGGTTGCGGATCATGGGTGCCACCACGCGTCGGGCTTCGATTGGGCCTGCTGCAGGGCGTTGAGCTCGGCCCAGTCGATGCCCCCCCGCGGGATCGCGTTCCAGCCCGCCGCGTCGGCCCACGTCCGCCACTGCCGCCTCTGGGCCTGGTCGAGGTGGGGCGCGATGGCCGCGTCGGCGAAGTCCGGGGCTGGCGGCAGGTCGTTGACCATCACGCCGTCGTGGTCCTCGAGCTCGCGGACCCACGACGCCTGCCACGCCGCCCGCAGGGCCTCGAGCATGGCGCTCCGCTGGGCCGCCGTGAGCCCGAGTTGGGCGTCGATCTTGGCCACGATGCGGATCCGTGCCGCCTCCGCGCGCCGCTCCTGCCGCTCGCGCGACTCCCGCTCGTAGGCCGCGAACTCGTCCGCCGCGGCCCGCGGCCCGATCGCCGCGGCGATCCGCTCGTGGATCGCCCGCCGGACATCGACGTGGTCGGCCTCGCCTCCCCCCTCGAACTGCCGCCGCGCCACCTGCTCGGCCACGTCGTGGACGGCATCCCGCGCCGCCGCGAACACCTCCCGGCGGGCCTCGGGGGTCAGGCCGCCGCACGAGCGGCGCGCGAGCGCCAGTTCGACGTGGAGCAGCGGCTGGAGCATCTGCTCGAACTGCTGCGTCTGCTGCCGGATGAACTGCTTGCGCTGCGCGGCCTCGGCCGCCGCCGCGGCGGCCCGGTTGCGGCCGGCGGCCCGGCGCATGACGTCGTCGAGCGTCTCCTTCTTGACGGGCATGCCCTCGAGCAGACCCTGCATCACCTTCTCGAGCAACTGCGGCACCGGCGGCAGCGGCTCGAGCTTCCGTGGCCCGGCCTCGGGCTCCGCGTCGCCCGCCGGTGCCGCGGGCACGCCCTGCCCCTCCACCTCCACCTGGCCAGGCCCGTCGTCGTCGATGACGATCTCGGCTTCAACTTCGATCACCACGTTGCCATCCACGGTGGTCACGACCACCGGATCCTCGGCGCGAGCCGGAGCAGCCGGCAGCGCGGCCGCCGTCGTGCACCAGGCCAGGCCGGCGGCGAGTCGCCACGTCCGTCCCATGCCCGTCTCCCGGCTAGCGTTCGTAGATCGGCATGAACTTGAAGTTGACGGCGAGCGCCAAAAGCGCCAGCGACGTGTCCACCGTGCCGCCGAAGCCGCCGCGGCTGGCGAACCCGGAGAAACTCCCGTCCTTGCCCTGCAAGGCCTTGAGCTCCCGCACGAGGCCCATGTTCCACTTCTCCCAGGCCTCCACGTCAACCTGGAAGAGGGCCTGCGCCCGGTAGTAGCGGGTGTAGGACGGATAGCTCTCCATCGGGCTTTGGCCGTCACGGCTGCGGCTCTTGAGGTATTGCACGGCCTTCTTCAACTGCGGCGCATCCTTCTGCCGCGCGATCGAGAGCACGAGCACCGCGATGCTCGTCACGGCGTCGCTGCCCCCGCCCGGGCCACCGGAATAGCCCGCCTGGCCATTCGGCCCGATCATCGACAGGAAGTACTTGCAGGCCTTCGCCATCGTCTCGTCGGGCACCTCGATGCCTGCATTGCGGGCGGCGAGCAGCCCCATCATCACGGCGCCGCTCACCGAGGTGTCGGCGTCCTTGGCGTCGGGACCGTAGCGCCACGCGCCCACGGGATTCTGCTTCGCGCTCGTCACGGCACAGCGGACCGCGAGCTCGAGCGCCTGCCCGAGCGACCGCTGCCGGGAACGCTGCGCGGAGTCGGCCGCCCCCCACAGCCCGCGATCATCGACCGCCCCGTAGGCCTCGGCGAGCGACAGCATCGCGAAGCCGTGCTGGTACATGCTCTCGTGGCCGCCGTTGCCGCCGAGGAAGCCGGTGTTCGGATCCTGCGCCACGATCATGCTGCGCAGCGCCTTGCGGATCGGCTCCCGGTAGGGACCGTAGTTCGGGTCCTCCCCCGAGGCGAGGAACACCATCACGCCCATGCCCGTGACCCCCGGGCCGGCCTGCCCGTCCTTCCAGCCGCCCGAGGCGTCCTGCGTCTTGAGCAGGTAGCGGACGCCGGCGTCGTACATCTCGCGGACGTCGCGGGGGACGGGGTCGCCGTACTTGACGATCGGCCCCTGCGCGCCGGCAACCGCACAGGCCGCGATGACGACGAACCCCGCGACGGCGCTGCGTCCGGCCCGGCTCATTTCCGCTCCCTCTCGAACCGGTTGAAGTAGGCGTCGAGGCCGGCGCGGAACTCCTCGGGAAGCACGCGGCCCGACGTGCCGGTGGCCTGGTCCTTTTCACCGTCGGCGCCGGCGCCACGGGTGCGGTTGCCCGCACCGACCAGGGCCAGGGCCGAGTTTCGGGTCGTGCCGGTGCTGCCGCCGCCGCCGCTCGGGCCACCACCGCCACCGCCGCCACCGCCGCCGCCGCTGCTGGCCTGGGCCTTGAGCAGGAGCTCGATCACCTCGGTTTCGGCGCCGATCGCCTTCGAGCCCGTGTCGGGCGCGCCGAGGATGTCCGCCGCCTCGGCCATCACCTCCTCGACCTTCTCGAAGAGCGCGATCTCGGGGCCAAACTCCCGCTCGCCGTCATCCTCCTCGAGGAGCCGGTCCACCATGCCCACCACGCGGTCGGCGAGCTTGTCCTGTCGGTCCGCGAGCGTCCGGCCGGCCTTGGCGTGCTGCTCCGCCTCGACGGCCCCCTTCGCCTGCTCGGCGACCCGCGTCTCCTCGCGCAGGTTCATCTCCTCCTCGAGGACCTGCATCGTCTCGAGGATGACGTCCGGCGGCACGCTCGCGCGGGGAGGGGGAGAGCCTTCGGGTGGCGGCTGGTCGTCACCCTTCGGCGGCTCGACGAGGTCGTCGGCGAGGCGGTCGAACGTGTCGGACCAGAACTCGGCCTGCGCGAGGGAGATGCCGGCCTTCTTCGTCACGTCGATCGACTGGGTCCGCATGCTCCCGAGCACGTCGAGATCCTTCATCTCGTCGAGCACGGTACGGAACGCCGGCAACTGGCGACGGCCGAGGTAGGCCTGCATGTCGTCCATGATGTGCGAGACCTTGTCGGCCTGGCGGGCATTGGCCTCGGCCACCTCGCCCACCGACTTCCGCACCCCGGCCGGCCAGTGATCGGGCCGGCCGAAGGCGTCGGACGCGAGCTTCGCGATCCGCCCCGCGATCGAACCCTGCTCGCGGGAGGCGAGCTTGAGCCGCTTCACGAACGTGCTGCCCTCGAGGCTCGCCATCACGCGGGCGAGGTCGTCGGCCACCTTGGCGAACTCCTCGAGCAGTTGCCGCTGCGCCTCGACCGCGTCGGCAAGGGCCTCGTCGGCCGGCGGTTCCTCGCCGGCGGCCGGAGGCTCCGCGCCGCCCTTCTTCGGCGGCGTGACGCCAGCCTGCGTCGAGGGCAGGTCGAGCCGGCCGGGGCTGGACCCGCCGCCACCTGACTGCCCCGGATTCGCAGGCTGCTGGCTGCTCTCCGTATCCACGACCTGCGGCACCGGCGGCGGGGGCGTGCCGCTGGGCTTGCCGCCACCCGTCTGTCCGCCCTGGCTGCGGTCCACGCCGACCCGCGGCGGTTGCTCGCCCGGCTTCCCATCCGCTTCGTCGTCCGCGGGGTCCCGGGGCTCGCCCGGCCGGCCCCCCTGTCCATCCCGGACGACCTTGTCGTCGCCCGGCTTGCCCGCGCCACCCGCGGCAAGGTCACCCGGCTGCGGTTGCTCGCCCGGCTTGCCGGAGCCGGCGGCCACGTCGCCGGGCTTGGGGTCACCCGGCGCAGGCTGGCCTTCCGCACCCGGCTTGCCGGGCTTTCCCGGCTGGCCGGCCGTCGCCTGCCGCGCGGTCGCCGCCGCGCGAAGCAGATCGGCGACGCCAGGCATGCGGTTCTCGCCGATGTCGGCGAGCGTCTGCAGATCCTCGGCGAGCCGCTCGAGCGTGCCCGCCTCGAACTCGGGATTCTTGATCGCCTCGCGGACGAGTTTCTCGCCGTCCTCGACGAGCCGGTCCATCCGCCGCTCCTGCGCGTCCTCGGCGGTCGCCTGCTGCTCGATCTTCCGGCGCGTCTCCGGGTCGAGGAGTTTCTCCGGCGGGAGCTTGCGCAACTCCGTGTTCGTGGCCAGCAGCGCCATCTCGCGGTCGCGGACCTCCGCCGCCTGCTGCCGCCACCGGCCGAGCCGCTCGTTCATGATGAGCGCGTGCTCGGCCCGGTCCACGACGTAGACGAGCAACGGCGTCGAGTAGACGCGACCTCGGCCCGGGAGGTAGTCCTCCGCGTAGGCCCGCAGCACCAGCGGCTGCGGCCGCACGCCGAGCGCGTCGGGTCAGAACGTGGCCGCCACCTCCAGAGCCGCCTGGTGGGGCCCGCCGGCCTTGAGCGGCCGGTCCCCGCGCTCCGTCGGGAGACCTTCGCCCCCGGCGTCCCCCTCCCACTCGATGCCCACGCGGCGGATGCCGAAGTCGTCGGTCGCGTTGATCGTGAACCGCAGCGTGTCCGAGGAGAGCAGGATCTCGCGGCTGGCGGGG
>JBJTJO010000199.1:0-3396 GCA_046095965.1 Planctomycetaceae bacterium | reverse complement strand
CATCCAGGGCGTCGTCTACGCGTTCATCCGCGGCATGAAGGGCCCGGCCACGCCGACCGACCTGCAGGGCCGCCGGCACGGCGTGTTCACCTGGCAGGCCCCGCGCGGCCTGTGGGCCGCGCTCAGCGACCTGCTCGCCGGCAAGGAGGCCGCGGCATGACGATCCCGGCACCGCTCCTTCCCTATCTCGCGTCCGGTGCGATCACCGAGACCGACGTCGCCGCGGCGGCGCTGCTCATCGACGTCGCCCGCCGCGACGCCGCCGGCCGCGGCGAGTCCTGCGACCCGTCACCGGTTGCGTGGCTGGGCATGTGCCTGGCCCTGCGGACACCCCGCGACGGCCACACCTGCGTCGATCTGGAGAACACCCGCGAGTGGGCCGGCGACGCCGACGGCGCCGCGCGCGACCAGCCGACGTGGCCCGCGACGGCCGCCGCGTGGAGCGCGGAGCTCGCGGCGATCGCGCCGCTCGTGGGCGCGCCGGGCGACCGAAAGCCCTTCATTCTCGACGGCCCGCGGCTCTATCTCGCGCGGTCGCTCGCCGAGGAGGAGGGGATCGCCCGGGTGATCCGCGGCGACTCCGGCGTGGACGTGACGATCCTGCTCGGCGGGCCGGGCACCGGGAAGACGACGACCGTCGCGGCCGACCTCGTGCGGCGGTTCGCCGAGAACCGACCGCGGCCCCGGCTGGCGCTCGCCGCCCCCACCGCCAAGGCTGCCGCGCGGATGACCGCCGTGATGCGGGCGCGGTGCGCCGACGAGCGGGCGCTCGCGGAGCTCGGCGTCGCCGTGGCCCCGGAGGTCCGCGCGGCCGTGCTGGCGGCGGTCGCCGCGGCCCCGGCCACGACCGTCCACAAGCTGCTCGGTGCGAACCCCCACGGCCGGCGGCTGTTCGCCTTCGATGCGGCGAATCCGCTGCCCTACGACCTCGTGATCGTGGACGAGTGCTCGATGCTCTCGAGCTCGCTCATGCACCGGCTCCTGGCGGCGGTATGCCCCGGCAGTGAGCTGCGGCTCGTGGGTGATCCCGATCAGCTCGTGAGCGTCGAGGCGGGCTCCGTGCTCGCCGACATCCGCGAGATCGCCGCCGCGCAGGGCTGGGAGGAGGCCGGCCGCTCGCGGACGCTCACGGAGCAGCGACGCTTCCAAGACGCCCCGGAGATCGGCAGGCTCGCCGCGGCGATCCGCGCGGGCCGGGCCGCCGACGCGCTCGACGTGCTCGGGGGGGCGACGGCCCACGTGACGTGGGTGCGGTCCGACAAGCCGCAGGACATCGAGGCGGTCGTCGAGATGGTCGCCACCGAGGCCCGCGACCTGTGCGCCGCAGCCGCCCGCCGGGCCGCCGACGTGCTCGCCCGCAAGGAGCGCCTGCAGGTGCTCTGCGCGAACCGCGAGGGGCCGCTCGGCGTGGCGGGGTGGAACCGGCGGATCGAGGCCCGGCTCGGCGACCCGGCCCGCGCCCAGTGGTACGCGGGCCGGCCCGTGATGGTGACCCGCAACAGCCGCGCGCTCGGGCTCGCCAACGGCGACGTGGGCGTGATCGTGCCGGGCACCGGCGGCCGCATGGAGGGCTTGTTCGACGCCGACACCAGGCCGGTCCGCGTGCCGGTCGCCCGGCTCGAGGACGTGGCCACGGTCCACGCGCTCACGATCCACAAGAGCCAGGGCTCGGAGTACGACCACGTCGTGGTGGTGCTGCCGGATCGCGCGAGCCGCCTGCTCACGCGCGAACTGCTCTACACGGCCGTGACCCGCGGCCGGCGGCAGGTCACGCTCGTCGGCAACGAGGACGTGATCGCGGCGTCGATCGAGCGGCCGATCCGCCGTGCCACCGGCCTCACCAGCCGCCTGCGCGTATAACCAGTCCACGGACCCACACGAGACAGCCATGCCGAACCCCACCGATCCCACGATCACCTGCCCCCACTGCAAGTCCGAGGTGCGGCTGACCGAGTCGCTCGCGGCGCCGCTCGTGGAGGCCACGCGTGCCCAATTCGAGGCCAAGCTCCAGGCCGAACGCGCCACGATCGCGAAGTCCGAGCAGGAAAAGGCCCGGCTGGCGCTCGCCGCCGACCTCGACGGCAAGGCCAAGGACATCGCCGACTTGAAGGGCGTGCTCGCCGAGCGCGACCGCAAGCTCGCCGAGGCCCAGCAGGCGCAGGCCGAGGCGATCCGCAAGCAGCGCGAGCTCGACGACGCGAAGCGGGAGCTCGACCTCTCGGTGGAGAAGAAGGTGCAGGAATCGCTCGCCGCGGCCCGCGCCCAGGCGAAGCAGGAGGCGGAGACCGATCTCAAACTCAAGATGTCGGAGAAGGAGCAGACGATTACGGCCATGCAGCGGCAGATCGAGGATCTCAAGCGGCGGGCCGAGCAGGGCTCGCAGCAACTCCAGGGGGAGGTGCAGGAGCTCGAGCTCGAGGGGGTGCTCAAGCGATCGTTTCCCACCGACGTGTTCACGCCCGTGGCCAAGGGGGAGTTCGGCGGCGACGTGGTCCATGCGGTGGCCCGCGGCGAGGGGCTCGTGTGCGGCACGATCCTCTGGGAGTCGAAGCGCACGAAGAACTGGAGCGACGGCTGGCTCACGAAGCTCCGCGACGACCAACGGGCCGCGAAGGCCGACCTGGCGGTGATCGTGACGCAGGCCCTGCCCAAGGGTGTCGAGACCTTCGGCCACGTGGACGGCGTATGGGTGACCGGCACGCGGACGTTCCTGCCCTTGGCCGTGGCGCTGCGGCACACGCTCCTGGAACTCGCACTCGCGCGGCAAGCCGGCGAGGGGCAGCAGACGAAGATGGAGCTCGTCTATCAATACCTCACGGGCCCGCGGTTCCGGCAGCGGGTGACGGCGATCATCGAGAAGTTCGAGGAGATGTCGGGCGACCTCCTCAAGGAGCGGGCCACGATGACGAAGCTCTGGGCCCGCCGCGAGATGCAGATCCAGGCGGTGCTCACGGCCACCGCGGGCATGTACGGCGACCTCCAGGGCATCGCGGGCCAGGCCATCGAGACGATTGCTGCCCTCGATGTGTCACGACTCGCCGGGCCGGACATGGCGCCGCCCGCCTGAAGGAGCCACAAGGACGGTTCCGGTCGCTTCCGCTCCCGGCTTCCCGGCGTGGTGTCCACAGAAAGCCGCCTGCGGAAGCAGGCGGAACAGCGTTACCAATCCCGGTCACGTCCGGTCTCGGCTGAACGTCGCCACCTGCCCGGCCGGCCCGCGATTTTCGCCCGCGTTTTGCCGTGGCTTCACCGCCTGCGGGTCGTCATGATCCCGCCCCCGCGGCCTGTCCCGCCGCGGCGCCGCCGTGAGATCGCAGACCGATGGCCCGCACAGCCCCCGCGCCGCTCGGCATCTCGGCGATCGCCATCCATCGGCCCGCGTGGCAACTCGACAAC
>JBJTJO010000198.1:0-13271 GCA_046095965.1 Planctomycetaceae bacterium | reverse complement strand
CTGACGCCGAGGCGGCAAAGAGGGCCTCCGGTGGGGGGGTTAGACCATCACCCCCCCCCCCCCGCGTTTCCTGCTTGGACATGTCGTGGAGGAAGTTGAGATCGCGTGCAATGGACTCGGCGACGACGCCCCGGATGGTCGAGAGATGATCGGCATCAAGGAGCAGCGCGGGAATCAGCCGGGCGAGTGCGCTGATCGCGTCGTGCACCCAGTAGGGGCAATACAGGCACTTCCCGTGACTCGTGCCATCCCAGATGGTGATATAGGGCATGGTGTGGCGCCAACAGTCCAGCGGCGTGATGAGCAGGGTGAGCGGGCTTGCGTCGATGGAGCGGGTGGATCGCAGGAGGCCACAGCGCATGGCATTGTCGAACGTGGCCTTCGGCAGGCAGTGCCCGAGCAACGGCTCCGATTCCTGGCATTCGGGCAGGAAGCAGCGGCGGTAGCGGGTCTCGGCGAGAGCCCGGAGGCCGACCCAATGCAGTCGTTCGCCGATGGCCTCGCCGGCCGGTGCGTAGGCGTCGTGCGCGGCCCGGCAATACGTGTGGGGCGAGATCCCTTCGAACGGAGTCTTGCCGGCAGGGACGGGTGCACGCAGACCAGTGAGGGCGGCGAAGAACTTCCCGATTGGTGGCAGTTCGTAGGTCTGCATGATGAATGCGTTCGCCACCCTGCTCATGATCAAGTCGGCTGGGAAACACTCGTTCTGCGGCGTCGGCAGTTCCCAGCCGGGCACCCAGAAGGCTGCGGCATCGTCGACAGACCACGAACAGGAGTCGTCGCCACTGGCGTCGCCAGCGGCCGCACGTTGCAGCATTCGCTCGTAGCGGCTGGAATCGGGCGATGCGGAGAGTGGCTCGGGGGATGGAAAGAATGACATGGGGCACCTCACTGGTCTCAGGGGCGGCCCCGCAAGTGAGACCGACGGACCGGCGACATGCCGGCCCGCACCCCCTCAACACAGTCCTTCGGACTGTATAGCGCGCCCGCGTACGCGAGGACTCAGGTTTGCCGCCCTCGGACCGGCCGCATGGCTCAATGCCGATCAGTGGGAACCGTTGGGGGCGATGAGCTGGAACCGCAGCACGGTCTGGCCTGCTACCACGACGGTCTCGGCAAACATCGCGGCGGGGCGCACCCAGAGGCCGTGGTTGCCGTATTCCTGCCGGTAGACGACGAGCTCCTCGAGGGTCTCGCTGTGCCGGGCGACGCCGAGCACGGTGTATTCGTTGCCCTTGTAGTGCCGGTAGCGGCCTGGCGGGATCTCGGCCATGCGGTGCCTCCTCGTGCCGATCAGCCCCGATTCAGCCACGTGATCGAGAGCTGCAGCACGGTGGCGATCGAGACCCAGACGAAGTAGGGCAGCTGCGCCGCGGCCACCCAGCGGTGATGCGGCCAGATGGCGACCATCATCCACACGATCGTGCCCCAGACGACGACGATGTCGGCTGCCGCCAGCGGCAGGTTTCGCATGCCTGCCTGGATCGGCATGAACAGAAGATTCGCTGCGAGGTTGATGGCGAAGGGTAGGGCGACGAGCAGCGGCAAGCGGCTCCGACCTGCCTGCACGAACACGTAGCCGAACGTCGCGATGATGACCGGGTAGAGGATCTGCCAGATGAGGCCGATCGTCCGCGGCGCCGGCGTCCACGACGGCTTGGCCAGGCTCTGATACCACTCCATCCACGGAACGTCGGTCATGGACGCGAGTCACCCGAGGCCCGCGCAGCCACCCATGCCGCACTGTGGGCGACCACAACTCTCCGCGGCGCCGGACTGCCTGCCGCCGCCCGCCACGTGGCCACTGACGACGCTCAGGAGCTTGGTGAGCTTCGTGCTTTTGCAGTGGGGGCACTCGGGCTGTTCGTCCCCGCGAATGAGTAACTCGACCTTCCGGCTGCACTTCTCACAGGAATACTCGTACATCGGCATCGGCTTCGTCTCCCTGGCTCGAGGGTTGAAATCTACATGGACACGTTCGACGCGATCAACCAGCGGCGGTCGGTGAAGGCCTTCGATCCAACCCTCCGGTTCACTGCTGGAGCGATCGACCCATGGCGCATAAAAAAGACTGCCGCCCCACGAGGGGGCGGCAGCCATAGGGACCTTTGGTGGGCTGCATCAACGGCAGGCCCGTCGACTCGCCGTTATCGGCGCAGCCCTCCGGTACAGTCGTGTTTCAAGTGACCACCTCCTTTGCTACGAGGAACCCCGGCCGTCGCGATCACTGCGAGATCGCCGCCAGGCTGTTATCTCCCCGGCCGTCACCGGGGAACGACACCCGGATTGTAGGCGGCGTGACCGCTTTGGCCGCACATCGCCGCGAAATCAGGCGGCCATGGGCACGGGTAACGCGTCGGGCACCGCCACCGCGTGGTCCTCGTGGAACTCGGTCGGACGCTCGTCGGGGTGATCGCCGTAGACGTCGCGCATCCCGGCGATCGCGGCCAGATACTCGTGGAAGTGCGGATCCATGATTCAGCCCTCCTTGGCTGCAGAATAGTACGCAGCCAGTCGGCCGTGGATCGGTTTCTCCACCTTGCCCAATCTGACACCCGCTTCCGTCGCGGGCAGACCGGAGGCATGCCGGCGTCGCCAGCCGGTCCCGGAACATTCCGCGGGGCCGAGGCAGCGGGGCGGCCGGACGGTTAGGATGTGCCGAATGAACGCCCCCGACATGCCGCTCGAACTCGATGTTCATGCCGTAAAGCGGCTCGGCGACTCGGGGGAGCGGTTTTTGCTGCTCGACTGCCGCGAGCCCGACGAGCATGCGTTCGCGAGCATCCCGGGGGCCTTGCTCGTGCCGATGGCGACGGTTCCCGACAAACTCGACCTGCTCGAAGCGCACCGCGATGGCCGGATCGTCGTCCACTGTCATCATGGCGGCCGCAGCCTCCGGGTCACGCGGTGGCTGCGAGCCCAGGGCTTTCACGGGGCGCAGAACATGACCGGCGGCATCGACGCCTGGTCCACCGAGATCGACCCCGCCACGCCGCGCTACTGACGGCTGGCGAGGCCGCCGTGCGGGCGGGCCCGGCGTAGAATCCCGCGCCGCCGGAGCCGTCACACCCGATGCCCGCGCCCCGTTTTCCCCCGCGGATCCACGCGTCGCCCCGACTCGCCGCGGCGGCGGCCCGCGAGCCGGCGGCCGTGCTCGCCGATCTCGACTCGTCGCCCCGGGGCCTCTCGGCCACCGACGCGGCCCGCCGACTCGCACTCCACGGCCCCAACGCGCTCGGCGGCGAGGAACGCGAGCCGGCCTGGCGGGTGCTCGCGCGGGCGACCGCCAACCCGCTCGTGATCCTCCTCGCCGTGCTCGCGGTCTCGGAGCTCGTGGCCGGCGACGCCACGGCCGCGGGGCTCATGCTCGCGATGGCGGCGATCGGCGTGGCGATCCGCTTCACACAGGAGTGGCGGGCCGACGCCGCCGCGGCCGACCTGCGGACGATGGTCCGTGTTCACGCCACCGCGCTTCGCGACGGCGCGCCGGTCGAGGTGCCGCTCGCCGAGATCGTGCCGGGCGATGTGGTGCGGCTCGCCGCCGGCGACATGGTGCCGGCCGACGTGCGGCTACTCGCGGCCAAGGACCTGTTCGTCACGCAGGCCGTGCTCACCGGCGAGTCGTTTCCCGTCGAGAAGTTCGTCACCGCCGACACCTCCGGCGGGACGGCGCCGATGCTCACCGCCATCTGTTGCCTGGGCACGAGCGTGGCGAGCGGCTCCGCCGAGGCAGTGGTCGTCGAGACCGGCCGCCGCACCGTGCTCGGGAGCGTGGCCACGTCGCTCGAGGCGCCGGAATCACCGACCGCCTTCGACGTCGGCGTCGCCCGGTTCACCTGGTTCATGGTGGGCCTCGTGGCGGTCATGGCGCCGGTCGTGTTCGTCGTCACCGGGCTCACGAAGGGGAACTGGTGGGAGGCCTTCTTCTTCGCGCTGGCCGTGGCCGTCGGCCTGACCCCGGAGATGCTGCCGATGATCGTGAGCGTCTGCCTGTCGCGGGGGGCGATCGGCATGGCGCGAAAGCGGGTGATCGTCCGCCGGCTCGACTCGATCCAGAACCTCGGCGCGATGGACGTGCTCTGCACCGACAAGACCGGCACACTGACGATGGACCGGGTGATCCTCGTGCGGCACTGCGACGTGCTGTTGCGCGAGGACCCGGAGGTGCTCACGCTCGCCTGGCTCACGAGCCACTTTCAGACGGGCCTCAAAAACCTCCTCGACCGCGCGATCCTCGAGCACGAGACGCTTCGTGAGCACGTGCCGCACGCGGGCTGGGCGAAGCTCGACGAGATTCCCTACGACTTCGCCCGCCGGATGATGTC
Organism: Planctomycetaceae bacterium; assembly: GCA_046095965.1. Taxonomy (GTDB): domain Bacteria; phylum Planctomycetota; class Planctomycetia; order Pirellulales; family UBA1268; genus QWPN01. The sequence goes on along the minus strand of JBJTJO010000198.1, from coordinate 8,946 downwards.
GGTGGTGGTGGCCACGCCCGACGGCGGACGGAGGCTCGTCGCGAAGGGATCGCTCGAGTCCGTGACCGCGCGGGCGACGGCCTGCGCGATCGACGGCGCGATCCGGCCGCTCGACGCGGCCCTCCTGGCCACGCTCACCGCCGAGTGTAGTGACCTCGGCGCCGAGGGGTTTCGGGTGCTCGCCGTGGCGACCCGCGACGTCGAGGTGAAGCCCGCCTACGGCCGCGATGACGAGCGGGATCTCGTGCTCCGCGGCTACGTCGCCTTCCTCGATCCGCCGAAGGACTCGGCGCGGGCGGCGCTCGAGGCGCTCCTGGCCGACGGCGTGGCCGTGAAGGTGCTCACCGGCGACGCCGAGGCGGTGAGCCGGCGGATCTGCCACGAGGTGGGGCTCGACACGACGCACGTGCTGCGGGGCGACCAAGTGGACGCCCTCGACGATGCGGCGCTCGCCGCGGCGGCGGGCCGGGCCACGCTCGCCGTGCGGCTCGACCCCGCGCAGAAGGAGCGGATCGTGCGGCTCCTGCGGTCGCGCGGCCACGTCGTGGGGTTCCTGGGCGACGGCGTCAACGACGCCCCGGCCCTCAAGGCGGCCGACGTCGGCATCTCGGTGGACACGGCGGCCGACGTCGCCCGCGAGAGCGCCGACTGCATCCTGCTCGACAAGGACCTGCGGGTGCTCCGGGACGGCGTGGAGGAGGGGCGGTATGTGTTCGCCAACATCCTCAAGGAGATCCGCATGGGGGCGAGCTCCAACTTCGGCAATGTCCTGAGCGTGCTGGGCGCGAGCGTGCTCTTGCCGTTCGTGCCGATGACGCCCCTGCAGATCCTCACGCTGAACCTGCTCTACGACTGCTCGCAGGTGCCGATCCCCGGCGACACGGTCGATCCCGAACTCGTGGCCCGACCGCGGCCCTGGTCGCTCACCCAGATCGCCCGCTTCGTGCTCCTCGTCGGGCCCGTGAGCTCCCTCTTCGACTTCACGACGTTCGTTGTGCTCGTGGTCGCGTTCGGCTGCACCGACCCGGCCCGGGCGCCGCTCTTCCACACCGGCTGGTTCGTGGAATCGCTCGTCACGCAGGCCCTCGTGATCCACGTCATCCGCACGAACCGCATCCCGTTCCTCGAAAGCCGCGCGAGCCCCGCCCTCGCGGCCGCGACCGTGGCGGTGATCCTCGTGGGCCTCTGGCTGCCGGTCTCGCCGCTGGCACCGGTGCTCGGCTTCGTGCCGCTGCCGGGCGGGTGGTGGCCGGTGCTCGGGCTCACGGTCGCGGCCTACGTGGTCGTCGTGCATGCGGTGAAGACCTGGCTCGTCCGCCGCGGCTGGATCGATTGACCGCTTGGGCGGCTTGCTACACTCTCCTCGCGATGGCTTTCTGCGACGCCGACTTCCTGCTCTCCTCGCCCGCGGCCGCGGACCTCTACCACCGCGTTGCCGCGCCGCTGCCGATCGTCGATTACCACTCGCACCTTTCCCCGCGGGACATCGCCGAGAACCGCCAGTTCGAGAACCTCCATGCCGTGTGGCTCGCCGGCGACCACTACAAGTGGCGGGCGATGCGGGCCGACGGCGTGCCCGAGGACCTGATCACAGGCTCCGCCTCTCCGCAGGAGAAATTCCGGGCCTGGGCGGCGACGGTGCCGCACACGCTCCGCAACCCACTCTTCCACTGGACGCACCTCGAGCTCCGCAGGCATTTCGGGATCGACGACCTGCTCGAGCCGGCGACGGCCGATCGGATCTGGGCGGAGGCGAACCGGCAACTCGCGAGCGCGGACCTCACGGCCCGAGGCATCCTGAAAAGGTTCCAGGTCGAACTCGTCGGCACCACCGACGATCCGGCCGACTCGCTCGAGTGGCATGAGAAGATCGCCGCGTCGGGCTTCGCGACCCGCGTCGTGCCCACGTTCCGGCCCGACGCGGCCCTCAAGGTGCGCGATCCGGAGAAGGTGCGGGCCTGGGCCCGCCGCCTCGCCGACGCGGCCGGCACGGGAGCCGACACGGTCACGGGCCTGGTGAAGGCACTCGACCGGCGGCACGCCGACTTCGCGGCCGCGGGCTGCCGCGCGACCGACCACGGTCTCGAGTGCCTGCCCGACGTGGACGGCACCGAGGCCGAGGCCGCGCGTACCTGGGAGCGGGCGATCGCGGGCACCGCGGCGTCCGCCGAGGACGCCGCGCGGTTCACGAGCTGGCTCATGCGGCACGTGGCCCGGCTCAATCATGCGCGGGGCTGGGTGACCCAGTTGCATCTCGGCCCCATCCGTGACCCCAATCCCGTCCTCGCGCGGCGGCTTGGCGCCGACGCGGGCTGCGACACGATCGGCGACACCCGGCACGGGCCCGGCCTCGTCCGTTTTCTTGCGGCGCTCGCGCGGGAAAACGCCCTCGGCCGCACGGTGCTCTACAACATCAACCCCGCCGACAACGCGCTCTTTGCCGCCCTGCCCGGCTCGTTCCAGGACGGCCAGACCGCGGGCAAGCTCCAGTGGGGCAGCGCCTGGTGGTTCCTCGACCAGGAGCGGGGCATGCGGGAGCAGTTGAACATGCTCTCCGACCTGGGGCTCCTCTCGCGGTTCATCGGCATGGTCACCGATTCGCGGTCGTTCCTCTCCTTCCCGCGGCACGAGTACTTCCGCCGGATCCTCTGCGACCTCATGGGCACGGACGTCGCCACCGGCAGGCTTCCGGATCGCCGCGACTGGCTCGACGGGCTCGTCGGCGCCGTCTGCCACGGCAACGCCGCCGCGACGTTCTGCGGCTGACGGCCGGCCGGTATCCGCCCAATGACCCCCCGGGGCCGGGCGTTGCTCACGAAAAACTGGTCGATTTCTCGCCGACTGCTCATCGGCGGCTGATGCGGCGCTCATCCTGCGACCCTATCACACGGCGACTCGGTTTCACCTCGCCATCGACAAGGAGTCGCTCATGCTCAGTCGCCTCCGCCGCTCCGCCCTCGTGTGTGGCATCGCACTCGGTTCACTGGTCGCCCCGATCACCGCCCCTGCCCATGCTGCCGGCATCATCCGGATCACGGAAGTGATGAGCAACTCGACCGTCGCCAACTCGGCGGGATCGATCTTCAACGGCGACTGGTTCGAGCTCACGAACTACGGCGACGCGAGCATGGACATCAGTGGCTGGAAGATGGACGACAACTCCTTTTCGTTTGCCAGTTCCGTCGCCCTGAACGGCGTCTCGACCGTCGGCATCGGCGAGTCGGTGGTGTTCGTCGAAAACACGCTTGGCGACAAGGTGGCCGACTTCAAGACGTTTTGGGGTCTCGGCTCCACGATGCAGGTGGGCTCCTACGGTGGCTCCGGCGTCGGCTTGAGCTCGACCGCCGACGGCGTGGTCGTGTACACGTCGGGCGGCACGGAGATCTCGAAGGTGAGCTTCGGCGCGGCGACGAGCAACCGGACGTTCTTTTGGTCATACGACGCATCCGGCGTGCTCGGCACGACGGCGACGGGCATCGTGAGCGTGTCCGGCTCGGGCGGGGCCTACACCACGAGCGCCGGTGGAGCGAACGCCAACGTCGGTTCGCCCGGCAGCGCCGTGACGCTGGCCTCGATCCCAAACCTCTACTGGACGGCCAACGGCTCGTCGCTCGGCGGCTCTGGTACCTGGAGTGGCTCCGGCAACAACTGGTCCACGGGAACGTCGTCGATCGCCGGCACCACGTGGGCCGACGGGAAGAGCGCCTTCTTTCAGGGCACGGCCGGCACCGTCACACTGGGCTCCGCGCTCGCCGCCGGTAGTGTGACGATCTCGTCGAACGGCTACACGCTCGCCGGCACGGGCACGAACTCCCTCAATACGCCCTCGATCGAAGTCACCAACGGTGGCGACACGGCCACCGTGTCGGCCCGGCTCGTCGGCAGCGGTGGCCTCGCCAAGGGGGGCAACGGCATCCTGATCGTGAGCAACACGACCAACGCCTACACGGGCGCCACGAGCGTCGTCACGGGCACGCTCCAGTCGGGCGCGGCGAACGTGATCCCCGACGCGTCGCAGCTCTCGGCCGCCCGGTTCACGGCCCACGACTTCGCCGGGTTCGCCGACACGGTCGCCGGCATCTCCGGCCTGGGCTTGATCACGAACATCGGCGGCCTCACCGTGAACATCACCGGCACTTCAGACATCCGCTATGACGGCGCCCTCTCCGGCAGCGGTAATTTCATCGTCGACTCCGCCGGCACCGGACGGCAGGTGTTCAACTCCTCGAACCTGACCGAGACCGACGGCGCGACGAAGAACTACACGGGCGCCACGGTCATCCGCCGCGGAATCCTCGCGATCTCCAACGGCGTCAATCGCGTGCCCAACGCCACCAGCGGCGTCGAGATCGAGACCGACGGCCGGCTCGAGCTCACGAGCAACAACGCGACCTACACGATCGGCTCGAGTGCCGCCACGGTCGTCACGCTCAAGGGCGGCTCGCTCGGCCAGGAGCAGGATAAGGATGTCACGCTCGCGAACGCCGTGAACGTGGCTACTTCGAGCTCGATCCTGGTGAAAAACACCACCACGCCCGTCATCCCGGCGAATACCGAGGAAGTGACGCTCTCGGGCGTCCTGTCCGGCAGCGCGGGCACGATCCTTTCGCTCACCGCGTCAAACCAGACGCCCGGCGCCGACTCGGGCCGCGTCTTGTTTACCAACGCCTCGGGCAACTCCTACGCCGGCACGGTGAGTGTGGGCCAAAACATGACCGGCCGGTTCAATGGCGACTATTCCACCACGGCCGTGCTCCTCAATGGCGGTGCGGTGGAGGGCAACGGCAGCGTGAAGAGCATCGGGGGCCTGGGCTTCGTCTCCCCTGGTACGAGCCCGGGCATCCTCACGGTCGAGACAGTCGATCCGGCGAGCGGCATCGACTTCGAGTTTGAATTCACGGCCACCGGCGGCCCTACCTACAACGCTCCCGCCGCGAGCGTCAACGACGTGCTACGGCTGACGGGCGGCTCGCCGTTTACCGGCTCAATGTCCGCCGGCAACGTGATCGACGTCTATTTCGGCCTGGCAACGGTGCTCGAGAACGCCGTGTTCCAGGGCGGCTTCTTCACGCTCTCGAACGTGGCGTCGGCACTGGCCTCCGCGACGCTCCGCGGCTGGGTGCTCGGCAACGGCGCCGGCACCGATGCCTTCCTCAACAACGTGGGCTACTACTCGCTGGCCAACTACAACGCGTCGCTGTCGCTGCAACTGGAATCCATTTCGGTCGCGGCCGACTTCGGTTCCGGACCGGTCAACGGCTTCGTGACGCAGGTCACGGTCGTGCCGGAGCCGGGATCAATTGCGCTCGCGGCCGGTGGCCTCTTGCTGGCGGGCTGGGTGGTGCGGCGGCGCCGCCGGTTGACGCCGGCACGGGCCTGACCGAGAAGCGCACGCGGACGTCGGGATGGGTCGTGTAGAGGCGGTGCCGCTCGCCGTCGTGGACGAGCAGCGCGCTCGACCGCTTCGGGTGCTCGGGATCGACCGGTAGCAACGGATTGCCCCGCCACTTCTCCCAGTGCACGAGGTCGCCGCTCGAGGCGATGCAGGTCTGCCAGGTGCTCCGGTCGGCCGCGGGGCTCGCGTGGTAGTAGGCGTAGTAACGGCCGCGAAATCTCACGATCTGATCGAACGCGACACCGTGGCGGTCGTAGGTATCCGGGCCGCAGGCGAGGATGGGTTCGTCGCGGATGTTCGTGAACGTGCGGAGGTCCCGCGAGGTCGCGAGCCACACGCCCTCGTCGCGCCGCTCGTAGAAGAGATGCCAGAGGCCACGCTCGAGCCAGACGGCGGGCGTGCCGCGGGTGCCGTCGGGGATCGGCGCGCCGGTCGTGAGGCGGATGTCGAGCGGCCCGCAGGGCCGCCACGACCGGCCGTCCCGTGACGCCAGCAGGTGGGCCACGTCGCGCTCCCCCTCGGCGAACATCCAGAGCCGACCGCAGGCCGGCACCACGCAGACGTCCTCGACCCAGCGATCGGCGACGAGCGGACCGGCCGCGGCACGGGTCCAGTTGAGCCCGTCGCTGCTCGTCGCGAGACCCATGCGGCGCACCGCGTCGCGGTCCGGGTTCGATCCCGTGTACCACATCCGCCACGTGCGATCCTGACGCTCGATCCAGCCCCGTTCGCGGAGGTCCCGGTCCCAGGCGTCGGGGCCACCACCGGCGAAGAGCGGTCGCGCCGACGGTGGCCCGAACTCGACGAGCTCCGGCGGAAATCCTCCCACCGGCTGAGCGGCCGCGACCGTCCCGCACGCGACGGCCGCCGCCACGACGTTCGCGAGGAGCGATATCCGCATGGCCGCAGCATAGCCTCTGGCGGCGAACCCCCGACCACGCACGGGCTCGGGGGCGGGCCGGTGTGCCGCCGGGTAGAGTGGGAAGCATGGCCGTGTCACGACGTTCCCGACCGCTCGCCCGGCAGTTGATCGCGCCGGTCGTGGGCCTCCTGCTCGCGGGCGTGCTCGCGAGCGTGGCCGCGTCGTCGTGGGTGGCCGCACGGCGCTCGGCGGCCGCGGCCCGCGCCGCGCAGGAGCGGCTCGCAGAGGCGCTCGCCGCGGCGCGGTTCCCGCTCACGCAGCCGATCCTCGACACGCTCGCGCGGCTCACGGGCAGCGACTTCGTCATCTGGAGCCCCGCGGACGGCGCGGTGGGGCTCTCGACGCTCGATGCACAGGCGCGCGACCGCACCGACTTCGCCGCCGTCGCCGCCGCGGCCGCGATCGGGAAGACGATCGCCGTCGCGGGCACGCCGCGCCGCGTCGGTCTCGTGCGGCTCGCGGGCGCCCGCCCCGAGACCGTGCTCGTGATCACACCGGTGCCGAGTCTCGCCCGGACAGTGGCCGATGCCCTGTGGCCCGAGGCCCTGATCGCGGCCGGGATGCTGGCCTTGCTCGTGCCGCTCGGCCTCAAGATCGTGAACCGCCTCGCCGGACGGATCGCCGCGGTCGAGCGGCACGTGGGCCGGATCGCCGCCGGGGAGTTCGGTCACACGCTCGGTGGCGCCGCGGTGCCCGACGACGAGATCGGCCGCCTCGCCACCGGTGTCGATCGCATGAGCCTCACGCTCGCCGGACTCCGCGACACGCTCGTGGCCGGCGAGCGACAGCGGCTCCTCGGTCAACTGGCCGCCGGCTTCGCCCACGAGCTGCGGAACGCCGTCACCGGCGCCACGCTCGCGATCGGCCTGCATCGGCGCCGCTGCCGGGGCGCCGCCGGCCGCGACGGGCCCGACGACAGCCTCGACGTCGCCACGCGGCAGCTCGAGGTGCTCGAGGAGGAGGTGCGCGGGTTGCTCGCCCTCGGCCGGCCGGAGGAGACGCAGCCGGTCCGCGTGGACGTGGGCGAGTTGCTCCACGAGGTCCGCGATCTCACCGCCCCGCGCTGCGACCACGCCGGGGTGCGGCTCGAATGCGCGCCGGTCGCCACCGCGCTCGTGGGCCGCCGCGAGGCGCTCCGCGCGGCGCTCGTGAACCTCGCGCTCAACGGCATCGACGCCGCGGGCCGCGACGGCACCGTGCGGCTCTCCGCCCGTGAGCGGGCCGGCCGCGTGAGCCTCGTCGTCGAGGACACGGGTCCGGGCCCGCCGGCGCACCTCCGCGACACGCTCCACGAGCCGTTCGTGACCGGCAAGCCGGAGGGCATCGGCCTGGGTCTCGCCGTCGCCGCGGCGGTCGCCGAGGCGCACGGTGGCACGCTCGCCTGGGACCGCGCGGCAGGGCTCACGCGGTTCACGCTCGCGCTGCCCGCCGGCACGCCGGCTCCCGCGGAGCCCGCGACATGAGCCGCATCCTCGTGGTGGACGACGAGCCGGCGATCGGCTGGAGCCTGCGGGAACTGCTCGCCGACCACGGGCACGAGGTCGCCGTGGCGGCAAGCGCGGAGGAGGCGCTCGAGGTCTGCGACCGCTTCGCGGCCGACGCGATCCTCCTCGACGTCCGCCTCCCTGGCCGTGACGGCATCGCCGCGATTCCCGACCTGCGGGCGCGGGCGCCGGCCGCACCGGTGGTCGTGATGACGGCCTTTGGCGACCTCGACACCGCGGTCCGCGCCGTGCAGGCCGGGGCCTTCGACTACCTTCTGAAACCCTTCGATCTCGACCGCGTGACGGACGTGGTCGCGCGGGCGGTCACCGACCACGACGCGGCCGGCACTCCGGCGGCCGAGGCCGACGCCGGCCAGCCCCAACTCGTCGGCTCGTCGGCGGCGATGCAGGCGGTGTTCACGCGGATCGCGCTCGTGTCCGCGACTGACGTGCCCGTGCTCGTCACGGGTGCGCCCGGCACGGGCAAGGAGCTCGCCGCGCGGGTGATCCACTCGCGGTCTGCGCGTCGCGACGAGCCGTTCGTGGCCACGAGCCTCGGCGCCCTGGCGGCGGGTGCGATCGAGGCGGAACTCTTCGGCGAGGCCGAGCGCCCGGGACTCCTCGAACTCGCCGGCAACGGCACGATCCTCCTCGACGAGATTCACGCGGCGCCCGCGGCGGTCCAGGTGCGGCTCTCGCGGATGCTCGAGACCGGCACGGCCACCCGGACCGGTGCCGTCGAGCCCCGGCCCGTCGCCGCCCGGATCGTGGCCGCCACCGCCGCCGATCTCGGTATCCTCGTCGCGACCGGCGGCTTTCGCCCCGAACTCCTCGACCGGTTCCGCGCAGGCACGGTCGAGATGCCGACGCTGGCCTCGCGACTCGACGACATCGCCGCGCTCGCGTCCCACTTCCTCGGCCTCCAGGCGGGGCGCCTGCACCGGGCGCGGGCGCCGGTCGTGACGGCTGAGTTCGTCGCGGCCCTCCGCGATCGCCCGTGGCCTGGCAACGTCCGCGAGTTGCGGCAGGCGGTCGAGTTCGCGGCCGTCGTCGCCCGTGGTCACGCGCTCTCGCCCGCGCACCTGCCCCCGGTCGGTGCGGAGTCATCCGTGAGCCACTCGAGCGCCATCGAGCCGGCTGCCGAG
>JBJTJO010000197.1:0-13007 GCA_046095965.1 Planctomycetaceae bacterium | reverse complement strand
TGCGCCCCCCCCCCCCCCGGCCCCGCTCACAGGCCTCCTGGATACCCGGCAAATCGGGAATCAACCCGTGTTCGCCCGCTTGACGGCTTCCAGGTAGCCGAGGCCGTGGCGCAGGCAGGGCTCGAGGTGATTGCCCTCGGCCCATTCGTTCCAGGCGTTGACGAACACGAGCCGCTCCTCCATGGGCTGGTCCTCCACGCTCGCGATCATCTCACGGAGCCCCGTTTCGAAGGCCTCGGGCGTGGCGCCCGTGAACACGATGCCGTTCTCGCCGCGGCGGGCCGTGTTGTCCCAGGAGACCATGATGCAGGGGTGCGACGGGAAGTTGCCCCGGCCATGCAGCATCTTGCGGCGGGATTCGGCGTAGTCGTGCACCTTGAGCCCGTCGCCGAGCGGATTGGGGAGGATGCCGAGCTGCGGCTCGAACTCCATGTTGCCGTCGAAGCCCAGCGGCCGGTAGTCATCGACGACGTGCGACGAGATGCCGAGGAGGTACGGATCGGGCAGGTCGGCCCGCCGGCACTCGCGGCGGATCGCATCGGTGACGGCGCGGCCGTCGGGGAGCGAGGTCGGGCGGTAGATCAGGAACACCGGCCGGCCGTTGACCCGCAGGTAGCGGCGGTCGCGGAAGGCATCGACGAGCCAGCGCGCGTGCCGCTCGTTGTCGGCGGCCGAGTAGGTCTGCTTGCGGAGGATCTCCTTTTCTTCGCCGAGCCAGCGCCGCGACCAGGTCTCGTTGGCCCAGGCGAGGCAGAACGGGAAGTCGGGCTCGCCCGACCCGAGCACCTCGGCGAACGGCCGCTCCAGGAGCCGCTGCCCCCCGAACCAGTAGTGCCAGTAGCAGAAGGCCTCGATGCCGTGGGCCCGCGCGAGGTCGGCCTGCGCCTGCCGCGTCTCCGGCACGCGGAGATCGTAGTAGCCGAGGTCGGCGGGGACGTGCGGCTGCTCGTGGCCCGGGAAGAGCGGCTGCGCCTTGCTGACGTTCGTCCACTCGGTGAAGCCCTTGCCCCACCAGGCGTCGTTCTCCGGGATCGGGTGGAACTGCGGCAGGTAGAGCGCCACGAGCCGGGCGCGGCGTTCGCTCATGGCCGCCGCTCCATCGCGACCGCGTAGCCGAACTCCACGAGCTTCGGCTCGAGGATGTGCATCGCAAGGGCCCGGTCCTCGTCGGAAAACACCCGGCCCCAGTCGGAGCGGGTGGCGTCGCCCGCCGCGAGATCGCGGGTCGGCGAACTGAAAGCCGATCGCTTCTCCTGTTCGGTGAGGCAGAAGTGCTCGACCGCCGGATGCAGTGGGATGCCGAGAAACCCGAACAACTCCCGCGCGTTGCGGAGGCCATCGGCTACGAGGACCTCGTGGTAGTGCGCCGCGCCGATCTTCCGGCCGAAGGCCGCGCCGATCGCAGCGTGGTCACGCCACGTCCAGGCGGCGTCCTCGATGCTGGCCCATGAGCGGCCGTCGGCGTGCTGTCGGCGGACGATCGACGCCACCACGTCGCGGCCGTCGCGAACGATGTGGACGAACTTCGCCCCCGGAAAGATCCGTCGGATCGTGTCGAGGCAGCCACGGTTGAGGACGTCGGCGTAGTGCGGGTTCTTGTCGCCCCAATACCGCACGTGCGGCCACTGGGCGGCGTAGAAGTCGCGGATCAGCGTGGCGAAGTGCCGCGTCGCATGGTCGATGAACTCCCGTCGGTGAGTGACGAGGAGTCGGTCCTCGCGAGAAGCCTCATGCAGCGCATGGTGGGCCCAGGCGAAGAGCCGCATCTCGTGGGTGACGTGCACCTCGGGATGCGCGTTGAACAGGTGATTCAGGAACGTCGTTCCGGATCGCGGGGCGCCGAAGAGCACGATCGGGTCGGAGGCGATGCCCGCGGTGGCCGAGGTCGTGGTGGTGGTCATGGCGTGCGACCGCTTGTCACGGAGACCACCCGCCGGGTGGCCTCGAGGAAGCCGTGGCCGTGCTTCCGATCGGGCTCGAGGTGGGCACCTTCGGCCCATTCGTTCCAGGCGTTGATGAACACGACGCGCTGGTCCGGGGGCCGCATGAGCGTGCGGTCAACCGCGAGCCGCAGCCATTCTTCATAGCTCGCCGGCGTGTTGCCGTGAACCACCCAGGCGTCGGCGCCACGGCGGGCCGTGTTGTCCCAGCCGGGAAAGACGGTGTCGAACCGCGGGTATGACACCGGCGGCGGGCTCGCGAGCACCGGCCAGGCGGCGTCGTAGTCGAAGACCCGCGTCCGCGCCGGCCCGACGTCGAGTCGGGGCACGCCGCCGAGCAGGCTGAACTGCGGCTGGAAGAGCAGCTTCGCGTCGAAGCCCACCTGGGTTGCATCCCAGCCGGCGTCCCAGCCGGTCTCCACGGCCATGAGGTAGAGCCCCGGCAGGCCGGCCCGGTCGGCCTCCCGCCGCCAGATGTCGGTGGTGCGGGCCGGCTCAGGCAGCTGGTCGGCCCGATAGACGATGAACACCGGGCGGCCGTCGATGCGGATCGCCCGCGGATCGGAGAGCGGTCGCAGCAGCCAGCGGATGTGGGCGAGGTCGTCGGCCGCGGAATAGTCCTGCGGCTGGAGCACGTCGGCCTCGGAGCCGTCCCAACGCCGCGACCAGGGCTCGTTGGCCCAGCACAGGCAGAACGGGAAGTCGGGCGCGCCGCTCGCGAGCACCTCCTCGAAGGGCCGCTCCAGGAGCCGCTTGCCCTGGAACCAGTAGTGGTAGTAGCAGAAGCCGTGGATGCCGTGCTGCCGGGCGAGGTCGGCCTGGGCCTTTCGTGTCTCGGCCAGCCGGAGGTCGTAGAAGCCGAGATCGGCGGGCAGCTGCGGCTGGTGGTGGCCCGTGAAGAGCGGCTGCGCCTTGCCGACGTTCCGCCATTCGGTGAACCCGCGGCCCCACCAGGCGTCGTTCTCCGGGATCGGATGGAACTGCGGCAGGTAGAAGGCGATCAGCCGCGCGGTCACCGGACCGATCGGCTCGCCGCCGTCGCGCGACACGGCGGAGATCGACGAGCCTCCGGCCTCCAGCCGGCGTTCGCGGGCGAGCTGCTCATCGCGCTTGCGGATCACGCGGGCCTGGTAGGACTCGACCCGCGACTCGGGGAGCAGCCCGGGCTTGGGCGACGCCGTCTGGACCGCCTCCACGACGTCGAGAAAGGCCGCCCGCGCGGCGTCGCGGCTGCGGCTCGTGCGAATGTGCTCGAGGCCCCTGCGGGCGAGCGACCGGCAGAGGTCGTCGTCGGTGAGCAGGCGTTCGATGCCGGCGGCGATGGCGGCCGCGCCGTTGGCCACGAGGGCGTGTTCGCCCGCCACCAATTCGAGCCCCTCGGCGCCGATGTCGGTGGTGACCGTGGGCGTGCCGTGCATCAGGGCCTGCACCATCTTCCGCTTCGTGCCGGCGCCGTGCAGGAGCGGCACCACCGAGGCCCGCACCCGGTGGAAGTAGGGCACGACGTCGGGCACCCAGCCGACCATGCGCACGTGCTCGTGGCCGTGGGCGAGCCCGGCGAGCCGTCCGTCGAGCCCGGTGCCCACCACGTAGACCGGGTGCTGCGCGAGAAGTCGGCGGTCGATCCGCGGCAGGACCTCGCCGCAGAAGAACTCGAGCGATTCGACGTTCGGGGGATGGTGGTAGCTGCCGAGCATGAGCAGGCCTGACCGGTCCTCGATCGGCACGGGGCTCGGGGCCGCGTCCTCGCAATCGACGACGCACCGGGCCGTCACTGCGTCGCCCAGGAGCGTGTCGAGCATCCGCCGCTCCGCGTCCGACACAGTGAGCACCGCGTCGGCCGCGGCATAGACGTTGAGTTCGGAGGCGAGGTCGGTGGCGTAGTGGCGGTCGAGGAGGCGCGCGTGCATGTCGGCATCGCGGTCGCCCGTGATCCGCCGCGCCTCGCGGACGAAGTGCAGATCGACCGAATCGACGAGCACGCGGGTGTGCGGCGAGAGCTTCCGCAGCAGCGGCATGTAGAACTCAGCCACCGGCCAGAACGCCAGGAGCGCGAGATCAAACGACACCCGGCCGACGAGGTCGGCGAAGCCGTCGTTGCGGCCCCACGTGCCGTCGGCCCGGCTCACCGGCGCGTCGTCATGGACGGCGACGCCCTGCCGCCTGAGGGCCTGGGCGTATCCGGGATGCTTGTCGATGCCGTGGAGGGCGACGAAGTCCACGTCCCAGCCCGCGTCCAAGAGGAAGCGGATCAGGTCATGCAGCCGCTTGCCGCCGGAGTCGCGGTCGGCCTGCGGCAGGTAGTAGGAGGCGACGACCGCCCGCCGGGGTTTCATTCGCCCACCCGTCCCTTTCCGCGATGGGCGAGTTCCGGCCAGGAGTCGCCGCCGAGGGACGCGGGCCGCTGCCGCTGTCCCGCGAGGGCCGCCGCGTGCCGGGCCCGGAACCGGATCCGATTGATCTCCTGGTAGCGTTTCATGCCCACGGCGTGGTCGGTGCCAGCCGTGGCTCCCTCCAGATGCACCACCGCCGACTCGGGCTGGTAGTAGATGTCATGCCCACGTTCGCGGAGGCGGAAGCAATAATCGGTGTCTTCATAGTAGCCGGGAGCGAAGTCGGGATCGAAGCCGCCGAGGGAGGCGAACAGCGGCCGCGGCGTCGCGAGCAGCGCGCCCGAGACGTAATCGACCTGCCGCACATAGTTGAACAGCGGCGCCATCGCGTTGGCCTCCCCGCGGCCGAAGTGGCAGGCCGAGGCGTCGGAAAACAGGATGCCCCCCGCCTCCTGGAGTCGGCCGTCGGGAAACAGCAGCTTGCCCCCCACGGCCCCCGCGCTGGGAAACAGGTCGAACGTGCGGAGGAGCGGCTCGAGCCAGCCGGGCAGCGGCACCGTGTCGTTGTTGAGGAAGACCAGGATGTCGCCGGTCGCGGCGGCCGCGGCCCGGTTGCAGGTCTCCACGAAGCCCAGGTTGGAGGCGTTGCGGAGCACCCGGAGCCTGGGCTCGGCCGCAGCGAGCGATGCGAGTTCACGCGGGGTGTCGTCGGTCGAGGCGTCGTCGATCACGATCACCTCGGGATCGCACTCCGGTGGCGCCGTCGCCCAGATGGCCTGCAGGCAGCCCCGCGTCATGGGCCAGTTGTTGCACACGGGCACCACGATCGACACGGAGGGGAGCCGCGCGGCAGGGGGATCGCGGAGCCGCTCGATCGTCGGGTCGGCGCCGCACTCGACCACCGCGAGCGCGGCGACGCGACGGGCCTCGGCGAGCAGTCCTGGCGACGGCTCGGCGACGGCCACGACGTCGATGCTCGAATCGACATGGGGCAACGTGGCCTGCGGAGCGGGGACCGTGCCGTCCGGCAGCGTGAACGCGGCGACGCCAGGCAGGAGTTCACCGACCCGCCCCCCGCCGACGAGGTCAAGCACCTGCGGCGGGCGGCCGAGCGCGGCGGCGAGTCTGGCGATCGCCTCGGCCACGGGCAGGTCGCCGGCCGCGGGTTTCGGCCCGGCTTCGAGCGCGTAGAGCGTGCCGGTGCCCGACTCCTGCGCGAGCAGCGTGCCGTGGTGTTCGAGGTGGCGGTGAAACTCCGGGTAACTCGTGAGCCACCAGGCGTAGGGTTCCGGCACGAGGAGGTGTGTCGCGCCGCGGGTCCGGAGTGTTTCGAGGTGCGCGATCGCCGCGAGATCGCAGGCCGGATACCAGCCCGCGTAGGTGCCCCCCTCGTCCCGCGGGAAATGCCAGCCCTCACGGTCGCGATGGCGGAGCAGTTCGTCGTCGCCCTTGCTGATCACGGCGACGATCCCCCGTTCGGGCACGTGCTGCCGCACGAGGGTGCGGGCCCGGCGGACCATCTCGCGGTAGAGCAGCTGCTTGGGGGATACCGGGAGATGCGCCTGCAAGAACCGCAGGTCTTCGAGCACCTCCTGGAGCGAGTCGTCGCGGGCCGCGAGGTCGTGCCGCAGCCGGGCCACGTCTTCGCGGAGGTCGCGCACCTCGGCGGCCAGGGCTGCGGCCGTCCGTGAGCCGGACGCGGGGACCACGGCCGTCGCCTGGTCGAGAAGATTCGTGCGCAGCCAGTCGAGGCCGCGGGCGTCACGGGCGCTGGTCGCGTCGCCGTCGTCGTCCTGAAACGCAGCTTCGACGCACAGCGTCTCGTAGGCCGCGATGATGTCGGCCGGGACCGCGAAGTCGTGAAGGTGGGGCATCGCGAACGTGGCGTGCCGCAGGCAGGGCGCGAAGCCCCGCGCATCGCGATCCACGGCCACGGGGGGGCAGCCGAGGGCGGCCACCACACGGCTCGCCTCGGCCGCGGAATCGCGGGCGTAGGCGGCGTAGTGGGTCACCACCCGGCAGCCGGCGGTCGTGGTCGCGAGGATCGCCTGCAGGTAGCGGCGCACGAGATCGGTTGCGAACGGGAGCGAGCAGCCGGTCCGCGCGTGGAGCGAGAGCATCACCTCCAGCGGATTGCGGATCACGACGAGCGGCACGAGCCGGTCCGTGAGCGCATTCCAGAACGGCAGCGTGAGCGCCGTGGCCGGGTCGCTCCAGGCCCACGGTTCAGGGCGGCTGACGGCGGCGAGCAGGTCCGCGGCGACGGGCCGCAGCGAGGCGGCCGAGGCCGACGTCTCCCAGCCCGCCGGAAAATCCGGCGGCGCATCCCAGCCGCCGCCGTATCGGGCCAGGAGGGCCTCGTTGATCTGCCCGAAGCCGCGAGCCTGGCCGCCGTCCGCCCCGCCGGACGTGTCGGCGACCGTGACGATGCCATGCCGGCAGAGGATCGTGGCGACGAACGACACGCCCGCGCGGGGCATGCCCAGGATCGGGATAGGCATCGGACGGCGGGGGAGTTCGTTCCAGGTGACGGGCGGTCGTCCGCTACGGGCAACCTTAAGACGCTGTAAGCGGATGTCAATTTTTTCCGATTGCGCACGTCGCGCCCGGGGACAAATCGCCGGGTGCGGCGAATCCATGGCGGCACAGGTCGGCCCCCGCGATGTCCGTGAACGTGGCCCGCTGTTCGGCGGACCACCCGGACCACGGGTCGGGACGGCGGTACTCGGCAGCGGGCACTCCCCCCGGCCGCGTGAAGCTCGAATTGATCCGGTCGCGGCGGAGGAAGGCGGCCGGCCCCGCTTCGAGCGGCGCGTCGAGGAATCGCAGCACGGCCACGAGCGTCGCCTCGGGATTCCGCTCCAGGTCGCCGTGGATGACGGTGAGCGCGCGGGCCGGCTGCCGCGCGCAGAACTCGGCGGCGGCCCGCGCGGAGTCCCGCCACGTCGTGCAGGCCGCGCGGAAGTCGTGGCCCCACGGCGGCAGGAACCCGCGCCGTTTCATGTCGTCGAGTTCGGCGGCCGGCACGGTGGCCGCGATGTGGATCATCGAGTTGACCACCTCGCGGCCGTCGCGGAGCACGTGCAGGAACCTCGCGCCGGGAAACATTCCGGCGAGCGTATCGGCCATGAGGCAGTGGTGCGGCGTGTGATCGATCCAGCGGCGGGCCCCGGACGACCTTGTCATGAGCGCGTTGAGCCCCAGGCCGAGCGCGGCGAGAAACTCGTCGCGCGACACCCGCTCCCGCCGCAGCCACGAACTGCTCGGCCGCGTCGCCCACTGCTCGAAGACCTTTTCCGCGCGGCCCTGCCCGTAGAGTTCCCAGAGGAAGAACGTCTCGTCGCCGACGTAGAAATCGCCGTGCATCCCGAGCGCCCGGGCAAGCGCCGTCGTGCCCGACCGCGGCGCGCCGAACACGAACACGGGGTCGGGGCAGTAGGTGAAGGTGGGCGGCGTTGCCGGGGGCGTGTCGCTCATGGCCCGTGCTCCTCGTCGGCCGCCTCGACGATTCCCGCGAGCTTGCAGGCGTCGAACGTGTGGTAGTAAAGCCGGTGCAGTTCCGCGACCGTCGCGTCGCGGTCTGCCGTGCCCCGCTCGAGGAGCCGCTCGAGTTCACCCACGCGGGCCACCTGCGCCGGCAGCCGGTCGCGGACCTCCGCCCAGCGGCGGTGGGCATCGACCGTGCCGCACCACTCCGCCACCCGCGGGTCGTCGTAGAACCGGGAGAACTGCCACTGCGAGCGGCCCTGCCGGCGGCAGCGGCGGCAGACGTCGTCGTAGGTGAGCGGGCGGATCATCTGCTGCCGCGCGAGCTGATCATAGACCACGACCATGTTGACATGTTCATGAGGCGGCTCCGCTGCGGTCACTCCCTCGGCCGCTGGCACGGCCAGTGCTTCGCTGGCGGGCTTTGGCGCTGTCCTCGGCTGCCGTTCGCGGCCGAGCATCCGCGAGATCCGGTAGGCGGCCTCGACGTCCTCGGAGCCAAACGTGAACGCGGGCCGGAAGCCGCCGGCCCGCACGAGCAGCGACTTCTTGCACGATGCCCGGCCGCCCCAGAAGAAGCGGTAGTCGTACGTGGCCCCGTGCCGCAGGTGCGGATACCCGAAGAGGTAGCAGCCCACCTCGGTCATGAACCGCATCACCTCGGTGACGTGGAGCCGCGGGGCCCAGTCGGTGTGACCGAGCACGGCGACGTGTTCGAGGGGATGAAGCCTGTGCATCTCGAGGTGGCGGGCGACGAGGTCGGGGGCGGCGATGTCGTCGTCGTCGAAGAACAACACCAGCGGCGCCGCGGTCACGTCGAGGCCGAGGTTCTTGGCGACGGCGATGCCCGCGGCGGGTGACTCGACGACCGTGAGGGGCAGTCGCGCGACCCAGCGGTCGCACACGGCCGACGTTTCGTCCGTGGAGCCGTCGCTCACCACGACGACCTCGAACCGGCCGGTGGCGGTCTGCGCGGCCAGGCTGGCGAGCGACTCGTCGAGCAGCGCGGCGCGATCACGGGTGGGGATGACGACGCTGAGTTCCGGCCGCACGCAGCCGCTCGCGCGGCGCACCCTCTGGCTCGTGGTGAGCCCGACGAACGGGATCACGGGATCGGTGGCCGACGCGGTCGCTCCGACGGCGCCCGCGCCGGCCGAACTCCTGCCCCGCCGAGCCGCGGCGAGCGCCGCGAAGAGCCGCTCGCGGGCGAGGGCCCCGGAGTGTTCGCGGGCCATCCGCTCGCGGCCGTGCGTCGCCAGCCGCTGCCAGAGTTCGGCGTCGGTGAGCAGCCGGGCGATGCCGACGGCGAACCGGAAGGGCTCGTCCGCGATCAGCGCGTCGTCACCGTCGCGGAGGTCGAACCCCTCGGCGCCGATGCTCGTGGTGACGGTCGGCGTGCCGGTCGCGAGCGCCTGGATGAGCTTCCGCTTCGTGCCCGCGCCGTGGAGCACCGGCAGCAGCGACACCCGCACGCGTTCGAAGTAGGTCACCACCGATGGCACCCAGCCGAGCAGTTTCACGGCCGGCCAGCCCGCCGTGATGCCGCGGACCTCGTCGTTCAGGTTGCTGCCGGCGATATAGACCGGATGCGCGGCCAACAGATCGGGATCGAGCTGCGGCAGCACCTCGCCGCAGAGGAACCGCACCGCCTCCACGTTGGGGGCGTGCTCGAAGTTCCCCACGAAGAACATTCCCTTGCGCTCGGCGAACGGCACGGGCGACGCCGCGAAGTCCTCGCAGTCGGGCACGACGTGCACGCGGTAGGGTGCGGCGATCAGGTCGCCGATGAACGCCGCCTCCTTATTCGAGACGGCGAGCACCGCGTCGGCGGCGGCGTAGACGTTGATCTCACGGGCCGTCGCGTCGGCGAAGTCCGGCCCGAGCAGGCCGAGCCGGGCGGGCGCGTTCCGCAGGATGCCCCGCGCGGTGCGGAGAAAGTGCAGGTCGCCCGAGTCGACGATGAGCCGCGTGCCGGGCGACACTTCCCGCAGCACACGGATCAGCGGCTCGGCGAAGTTCCAGAAGCCGAGGATCGCGATGTCGCAGCGGGCCGCCGTGGCCGCCTGCCGGACGTTCTCCTCGTGCTCGTTGAACCCGCTCGCCACCGCCACGCCACGGTCGGTGAGCAGGTGGGCGAACTCGTCGACGCCGCGGGGGCTGCGGGCCACGCACGCCACATCCCAGCCCGCGTCGCGCAGAAAGCCGACGAAATGGAACAGCCGCCGCGAGTAGCTGTCGATATCGGGCTGCGGCAGGTAGTGGGAGCAGATGAGCGCCCGCTGGGTTGTCATGGCGGGGTCGTGGGGCGGGACACGGGGGTGATGAGACCGACGTGGCGTGCCGCACGCCCGGTCGCCGGCGCCTGGCGGCCCGGCGGCTCGACGGCGATCCGGTAGCCCGGCCCCGCGATGCCCGGCGCCGCAATCTCGACCACGGCTGCCGATGCGATCCGGCGGGCCTCGGCGCGGCGGGCGGCGTCGCCCCACGGCACGGCCACGATGTCGATGCTCCGGTCCAGGTAGGGCAGCGTGTCGACGCCGCGCTCCACAGGCGGAAAGATCGCGCAGCCAGGAAAGAAGCCGGTGAGGTCGGAGCCCGTCTCCCAGTCGAGCATCGCCGGAGAGCGGGACTCCCGGCGCCTGAACTCGGCGATGAACGCGTCGAACTCGTGCCACGCCCCGGGCCGCGCGGGATCGCGGGTGAAGATCGTGCAGGTGTCGGGGGCGTGGTGCACGGCCAGCCACTCGCGGTGGAGATGAACCCGCAATTCCCGGTAGTGGTCGAGCCACCAGGCCGACGTCGCCGGGATCACGAGGTGGTCCCAGCCCGCGGCCGCGAGGCGCTCGAGCGCGGCCACGGCGGCGGGGCCATCGGCCGGATATTCGCCGGCAAAGTCACCGGCCGCATCCTGCGGAAACTGTGCGGCCGTGCGACCGAAGAGCCGGACGAGTTCCTCGTCCCCCCGGCCGACGACGAGCACACGTGCCGAGCGCGGCACGTGGTCGCGGACGGCCCGGCGGACACGGGCCACGAGGTCGAGGTAGTCGACCTGCCGGGCGATCTCCTCGGACGACGCCGTTCCCGTCGCGGCCATGCGCAGCGGCTCGACCGCGGCCTGCAGGTCATGGATCGCAGCCTGCGTGTCGTCGTCGCGGGCCTGCAACGCCTCCATCGCGGCTGCCACGGCGGCGAGTGTCTCATCCTGCCGGCGTTCGCAGGCCGCGAGCCGCTCGGACAGCCCGCGGATCTCGGCAGTGAGCCCGGTGATCGCCTGCGCGGCCGCGGGCCGCCGCGCCGCGGTGCGCCGCGTGCCCGAGGATTTCCGGCGAGATGTTCGGCGCGCGTTTCGGCGTTTGGCTGCCATGCCCCAATGGTAATTGCGCTGCGCGGCCCCGTGCGTCGGCCCCGCCACGGCCGCTCAGACGCCGAGCTCGGCGAGCATCGGCGGGATCACCCGGTCGTACTCGAACCATTCGCGGGCGATCTCGCGGGCCCGCCGGCAGTGGTCGTCATAATCGGAATTGACGGCATGAACGGCCGCCGCGATGTCGTCCAGCGACTGGAATCCGAACAGTCCGCGGCCCGTCGGCAGCACGTTCGAGAAGCCCGTGTCCTGCGTGATCACGGGTCGGCCCGCCGCGAGGTACTGGGCGCTCCGCTCGCTGAACCAGCCGCTTTTCAGCCGCACGTTCTGGTCCTTGGCCACGGTGAACTCGCCCCGCGAGTCGCGGAGGTAGTCGCGGTACAGGTCGAGGTCGGTCGAGAAGCCCATCGCGTCGCGGACGTGCCAGCCGTGCGACTCGAGCAGCGTCTGGTCCGCGGGCTCATAGCTGCCCAGCGACAACTCGAACTCCTGGTCCACGCGGCGCGGCAGGTCGATCACCTTCATGAACTCGTGGTGCTTGCTCCAGTGGTAGACCTCGCCGTCGAACTCGATGTCACGATACGGCTGCCGCCAGTTGCCCACCGTCGTGAAGCGGCGGCAGCGGTCGGTGGGGGGCGACTCCCAGAGGTCGGTCACCACCGCCGGCGGCACGGGCTTGAAGTCGAAGGGGAGGGGGAGGGGCACGCGGCAGTCGGGACGGCCGAGGTTCAGCCCCCAGGTCCAGAAGGACTGGTGCTCGGCGAGGAAGTCGATCGTCTCGCGGCAGCCCTGGTGGACCTCGATCTCGATGTCCACCGGATCGGTGCCCAGGTACACGAGCCGGTTCGTCGCCGTGTGCTCCGGCAACGGCACCGTGCCGCCGTGGTAGTTGATGATCAGGGCGGCGTCACGATAGAGGTCCGCGAGCGCCGTGTCGCTCATGCCGTAGACGCGGCCGTCGTCGTGGAGCGCGTGAAACGCCCAGCGGTCGGCCAGGTCGAAGCGGCGCATGATGCCGTCGATGAAGCCCGCCGCGAGGGCCGAACTGTCGTCGTCCTGGTGCCGCATGAGCATCGTGGGCGTCCGCGCGTGGGCCTCCACGTAATACGCGTCATAGCCCAGCCGCTCGAGGCCCACGAGGTAGTGCATCGTGCCCCAGACCGCGCCGGCCACCGGGATGCGGGTCATCATCCCGAGGAGCACGACCTTGCGTCGCGTGCCGCACCGCGCCGCGCCAGCGTTCGTCGTCGTCATGCGGACCGCCCTCCGGCCCGCTTCCCATCCCGCACCGCGTCGAGGCCGGCGAACGTGCCGAGTTCGAGGCCGATGTCGGCGAGCGCCGCGCGGAGGGCGGGATCGCAGAGCACCTCGACCTCGGTCGGCCGCTCGGCGCGGTACATCGTGTCGAGGTCGGCGTCCCAGCCCGGATGGCAGCCGACTTCGATCGCCGCCGCGTCGGTCTTCGCCGCCTCGTCATGGAGCAGGGCCACGAGGGCGGCGACGGTGAGCTGGCCCGGGGCGGGCTCTCCACGGCCCGTCTGGCCGTAGAAGCCACCGCAGTGCGCGACGTCGGCCGCGAAGTGCCGCAGCGGCACGCCGAGCTCCGCCGCGAGGTCGAGCGCGATCTGTCGCACCGGCTCGTCGCGGTGCACGTGCTGGTGCGAGTCGAGGTGGGTCGGGTCGCGGCCGACCAGGTCGCGGAAGATGTCGAGCTGGGCGCGGCACTCGGCCGCGACGGCCGCGGCGTCGGCCGTGTCGACCACGTGCGCGATCTGCCGCCACGCGCCGTCGTGGTAGGCACACTCGCCGAGGTCGATGTGCAGGCCGAGGTCGGTGAAGCCCGCCGCGGCGGCATTGTCCGCGGCATCGCGCGCGGCCGCGGGC
>JBJTJO010000196.1:0-5404 GCA_046095965.1 Planctomycetaceae bacterium | reverse complement strand
CCATCTCGGCGAGGCTCCGGGCTTCAGCGTCACGCCGATCGAGCAGGCGAAGAACGTGCGCGGAAGCTACCAGCGGCCCGGCGACAACGCCACGCTCACGGCCTTCGAGACGAAACTGCTGTCGCTCGAGGGGGGCGAGCGGGCCGTGTAGGGGCCCTGCGGCATGTCGATCATCTCGCAGACGCTGCTCACGTTCCTGTCCGCCGGCGACCGGCTCGTCGTCCATCGCTGCGTCTATGACAACGTGATGAAGCTGCTCCGGAATCATCTCACGCGGCTCGGGATCGACGTCGCCTTCGTGGACATGACCGACCCGGCGACGCTGCGGGCGGCCCTCGCGGAGAAGCCCGCGAATGTCGTGCACTTCGAGCCCTACGTGAACCCGACCTGCGAGGTGCTCGACGCCCCGGCGCTGATCCGCGCGGCGAAGGACGCCGGCGCCCTGTGCATCGTGGACCACACCTGGCTCACGCCCTACCTCTTTCAGCCGCTGCGGCACGGCGCGGACCTCGTGATCCACAGCGCCACGAAGTATCTCGGGGGGCACGGGTCGGTGATGGGGGGAATCATCTGCGGCGCCGGCAGGCACGTCACCGCCATCCGCGAGACGATGAGCGCGATGGGGGGCATCCTCCGCCCGTTCGACGCCTTCCTGATCACGCAGGGCGTGAAGACCCTCGCGCTGCGGATGCGGCAGCACACCGCGTCGGCCCTGGACGTGGCCGAGTTCCTCGAGGCGCACCCGAAGGTGGCCCGCGTGCGCTACGGCGGCCTGCCGTCGTGGTCGGGCCATGCCGTGGCCGCGACGTACCTCAAGGGAACGGGAGGCATGATGGGCGTAGAGTGGAAGGACGAGGCGACGTGGCGGGACTTCCGCGGCCGGCTCAAACTCTGCATGCCCTGGGTCAGCCTGGGCGACGTGGTGACGCTCGTCTCGAAGCGGGATCCCGAGCCGGACCGGGCGAGCCCGCCGCGCTTGCCGCGAGATACCCGCAGTTCACGGACCTATCCGCGGGAAAGTCCGCCATCCTCGACCGCGAAGGGGGCTTCCTGCGGCCGGAGTTGGCGATCGCGTCGCACTGCCGCGTGGCGCTGGCCAAGGGGGCGCACATCGGGGCTCGGGAGCCGGTGACGGCCTGGGAATCGGATGACGCGGGGATCCACGTGACGACGGAGAAGGGCCGCTGCCGGGGCGCCGCGGGGTGACGGCGATCGCCACCTGCAACGGCGGCAGCTTCAAGTTCTCGGCCGCCTACGGCGAGGCCCTTGCCGACTTCGCCACGACGGGCCGCACCGAGCTCCCCGTCGGCTTCATGGCGTTTCCCGGCTGACGACCTCCCGGGCACGCGGAACGACGGATCCGGCCACACACAACACCGGCGGACTCCGCGCTGGCGCAGCGAAAGCGACGGCTCGAATCCGGGGTCCGGCCCGCGCGGCGCTCCGCCTGGAGACGGCAAATCACGGGAGCCCGGAAAGGATCGGGCGATCGACGGAATGTCGGCGGGGGCGTATCTTCCGCTCCATGGAGTCGAGAGTTCCCGGCATCCTGCGTTTGCTGCCGCTGCTCGCCTGCCTGCTTCCGCAGGCAACGGCGGAGGGGCTACCCGCGGCACGAGCACGACGGCACATGTTCATCCTCTCCGGCCAGTCCAACATGACCGGTGGCCTCGAGAAGGGCTTTGCGGACACCGTTCGCACGGCGCTCGGCGAAGGCCACGTCACCATCGTGCGGAGCATGCGGGGTGGCCGCGGGATCCGTTTCTGGGTCGATGATTACGCCCTGCCCGCAAGCCACGAGCTCCATGGCAGGTTGCAGGCTGGCAACGGCGAGGAATATCCGCGACTGCTGCGGGCGGTGAACGACGCAGGCGATCGTGGTGACGTCGAGACGGTCACCTTGATCTGGATGCAGGGTGAATCGGATGCCAGCCGGCATCTCGGAGTGGCGTATGAACGCAGCTTCAACTCCCTGCGGTCCCGCCTCGAGAAAGACCTCGGCATCGGCAGGATGCACTTCGTGATCGGCCGAATCAGCGACCACGGTCTCGTCGGTGACAGCGCCGCAGGGTGGAAGGAGGTGCGGTCGATTCAGCAAAAGATCGCGGAAGCCGATCCACTCGGGAGTTGGATCGACACCGATGACCTGAACGGCGGCGACGAGCAACGGCCGCAGGGGGACCTGCATTATCCGCCGCACGAGTCGGTCATGCTGGGCGAGCGGTTTGCCGAAGCGGCGCTTCGGCAACTGCAGGCCAGCGACTGAGCGGACGGCTGCCGGAAGATCGGGTCAGGGAATAACCGGCGGCACCTCCCGGCCTGCCTGGGAAATCCCGGTCCTGGCGACATGAACGGTCTGCCGCCCTACGGGTCGCTTGACGAATGCATTCACGATGGGCGGAGATCGACGCGCACGCGAAGATCTCACGCCGCTGCGTTCCTAGGCACGGATTCTAGAGTTTTGTATGTTGAAACGCTGAGAGGCCCCTGCCGTGATCCCTCTCGTGATTGGAGCCCACCCCGAATGTCCGCTGCCGCACCGTTTTCGATCGACGCGTCCGCCGCCCTCCTGGAGCGGTCGAGGCGGTCGCTCGCGATGGGCGTGTCGAGCGGGATGCGGAAGGCCGGGGCGCCCGCGCCGCTCTTCTTCGAGCGGGGTGAGGGAGCCTGGTACTTCGACGCCGACGGCCACCGCCTCCTCGACTACACGCTCGCCTGGGGGCCGCTGATCCTCGGCAACGCCCATCCGGCCGTGATCGCCGCCGTCACCGAGCAGCTCGCCCGCGGCTTCGCCTTCGGCGCCCAGCATCGCGGCGAGATCGAGCTGGCTGAGCTGATGACGAGCGTGGTGCCCGGCGTGGAGCGGGTGATCTTCTCCAACACCGGGTCCGAGGCGGTGCAGGCGGCGCTGCGGCTGGCCCGCGCGTTCACCGGCCGGCCGCTGTTCGTGAAGTTCGAGGGGCACTACCACGGCTGGTTCAACAACGTGCTCGTGAGCTACAAGCCCAAGGCCGCCGACCCGATCGCGCCGGTCCCCACCTGCGGCGGCCAGCCGGCGCACGAGTTCGCCGACACGCTCGTCGTGCCTTGGAACGACCTCGCCGCCCTCGAGCGGGCCTTCGCTGCGCACCCGGGGGCGATCGCGGCGGTGCTCACCGAGCCGCTGCTCGCCAACAGCGGCTGCTGCGAGGCCGACCCGGAGTTCCTTCAGGGGGTCATCGACTGCTGCCGCCGGCACGGCGCGGTCTCCGTCTTCGACGAGGTGATCACCGGTTTTCGGCTCGCGCTCGGCGGCGCCCGCGAGCACTACGGCCTCGCTCCCGACCTCTCCGTCTACGCCAAGGCGCTGGCCGCGAGCGCGAAGCCCGCGGCCGTCGGCGGCCGCAGGGAGATGTTCGACGTCCTCGACGACGGCCGCACCATCCACGCCGGCACCTACAACGGCAACCCGGTGAACCTCGCCGCAGGTGCCGCGACGATCCGCACGCTCGCCATCCCCGGCACGTTCGACCGCATGCACGCCCACGGCCGGGCGCTGCGGGCCCGGATCGAGTCAGCCGCGGCCGCGCGGGGCATCCCGCTCGTGACGAGCGGCTCGGGCCCGGTGTTCAGCGTCCACTTTGGCCTCACGGCGGCTCCACGCGACTACCGCGAAACGCTCCAGGCCGACCCCACGCGCTACGCCGCCTTCCGCCTCGCGCTCCTGCACGAGGGCGTTTACGTGCTCCCCGACGGCCGCTGGTACGTCGGCGCGGTGCATGGCGAGGCCGAACTCGCCCACGCGCTCACCGCGATCGACGCGGCCCTCGCCGCGCTGCCGACATCGTGATCGATTCATTTTTCGTGGAGACCAGCATGCGTCATGCATTCGCCACCCTGACCGGCATCTCGTGTCAGATCGCGGCCGTCGTGCTCCTGCTCGCGGGCATCGCGGCCCCCGCGACGACGCGTGCGGACGACGCGCCGGCGGTTACGATCGCCCGGGGCGAGGCGCTCGCGATCGTGGTCGGCCCCGCAGCCGGCACGGCAGAGAAGCGGGCGGCCGAACTGCTCGTCGAACTCGTGAAGACCCGGGCGGGCGTCGCGGCGACGATCGGCGCAGCGGCCGGCGTTGGCCCCACGATGTTCCTCACCGTCGAGCCCGCGCCCCAGACGGCCGCGCGGCCTGCCGACGGCTACCGGATCGCCGGCGACGCCGCGGCGAAGCGGTGGACCGTCACCGGCGCGACGCCGAGCGGTCTCGTCGCGGGCGTCGGGCGGCTGATGCGGTCGATGCGGTTCGAGGCCGACCGTGTGACCGTGCCGACGACCGCCGTCGCCGACGCGCCGCAGATGCCCAATCGTGGCATGTACCTCTGGGCCCGGAAGTACTACTTCAACCAGCCCGACCAGGTGGACCGCTACATCGAGGAGTTCGCCCTCTGGGGCGGCAACGCCATCTGCTTCTGGTTCGAGATGGGAATGTTCGAGGATTTCGCCGACACCACGGGCGCGAAGAGCGAACTCGAGTCTGGTTACGCGAAACAGTACAAGCTCGACAAGAGCGCGGCGCGGGAGTGGATCGCGATGTATCGGCGGTTCTACGCTACCGCCCGCCGCATGGGCATGAAGACCGGCCTCCTCATGGTGGCCAACGACGCCTACATGTCGTCGCCCAAGGAGCTTCGGATCCAGCCGATCATCGGCTGCCCAAACTGGTATCTGTGCCCGTCGAAGCCCGGGGCTGTCGAGAAGATGGTCGTCTGGCAGGAGGAGGTCTTCCGGGCCCTCGCGCCGATCGACATTTACAACATCTTCCCCGCCGACCCCGGCGGATGCGCCTGCGACGAGTGCCGGCCCTGGCCGACCCGCGGGCTCTCGGCCGTCGCCCGGCCGCTGGCCGAGCGGATCCACGCGATCTCGCCTCAAACGGAGATCTGGGTGGATACCTGGCACCTCAACCATCCGACGTTCGGCGGCAAGGACTGGAAGAACCTCGTGGACGGCCTCGACCGGAGCAGGGAGCGGCCGGAATGGTTCTCCGGGTTCGAGGTGGGGCTCGCGCCCAACCACGGCTTCGCCCGCATGTCGGCCGAGGAG
This sequence comes from Planctomycetaceae bacterium, assembly GCA_046095965.1. GTDB lineage: Bacteria > Planctomycetota > Planctomycetia > Pirellulales > UBA1268 > QWPN01. The sequence continues at coordinate 325 of JBJTJO010000196.1, read as the reverse complement.
CGCGACTATTACAACCGGGCGAAGCAGCCGCTCATGGTGTTTCCCGACATCTCCATGTGGGGCAACCATCCGGGCATGCTCGTAAACAAGCCGTATTGGAAGACGCTCCAGGACGAGCTCAACGGCTACGACCCCGAGTTGATGAAGGGTGGCTGGCCCTACGCCGAGCGGTGGAACACGGACATCGCGAGCGTGATGTTCCTGTCGTGGTTCTGGAGCCCGAAGAAGTCCATCGACGCCGTGCTCGACGACTACGCCGCGTTCTACTTCGGCCCCGAGGCGGCGGACGCCCGGACGCTGCTCGAACTCCTCGACGACGGCAACC
>JBJTJO010000195.1:0-9529 GCA_046095965.1 Planctomycetaceae bacterium | reverse complement strand
GGCGTACAACACCGACATTCCGGCGGGCTTCTTCGACATCCAGCGGTGCGGCCCCGCCACCCGCATGCCCACGCGCACGCAGCAGGCCGACCTCATCTCGCTGGCCTATGCCTCGCACGGCGACACCAAGCACCCGATCCTCTTTCCGGCGAACCCCGGCGAGGCCTTCGAGATGGCCGTGCAGGCATTCGACCTCGCCGATCGGCTGCAGACGCCGGTGTTCGTGGCCACGGACCTCGACATCGGCATGAACGACTGGATGGTGAAACGGCTCGAGTGGGACGACGCCTACCGGCCCGACCGTGGGAAGCTGCTCGACGCCGCGGCGCTCGACAAGCTCAAGCAGGTCTCGCGCGACCTCGACGTGGACGGCGACGGCATCGCCGCCCGCACGCTGCCGGGCGTGGGGGCCAAGGGTGCCTACTTCGTCCGCGGCTCGGGGCACGACAAGCACGCCGCCTACACCGAGGACTCGGCCGCCTACACCGAGCTCGTGGACCGTCTGAAGCGGAAATTCGCCCACGCGGCCACGCTCGTGCCCGGCCCCGCGTTCACGCGGCGGGACGGCGCCGAGATCGGCCTCGTCACGCTTGGCGGCTGCGACGCGGCGGTGCTGGAGGCGGCCGACAAACTCGAGGCCCGCGGCCTCGTCGTGGACGTGATGCGGATCCGCGGGTTCCCGTTCGGTGAGGACGTGCGGGAGTTCCTCGAGAGTTACGACGACGTGTTCGTGATCGAGCAGAACCGCGACGGCCAGCTGCGGGCGCTGCTCACGATCGAGCTCGGCATCCCTCCGGCCGACCTGATTCCGATCCTCGATTACGGCGGCATGCCGCTCACGGCGAAGGTCGTGGTGGACGCGGTGGCCGGGGCCCTGGAGCAGGTGCCCGCATGACCTCGATCGTCAAGCCGCCGATCCGCCACCCGAGCCTGCGCACGAACTCGCTCGGCCTCACGACCCGTGACTACGAGGGCGTGATGAGCACGCTCTGCGCGGGCTGCGGCCACGACTCGGTGACCGCGGCGCTCGTGCAGGCGGCCTGGGAGCTCGAGCTCGAGCCCCACCGCGCCGCGAAGATGAGCGGCATCGGCTGCTCGTCGAAGACGACGGCCTACTTCATGAAGCAGTCGCACGGCTTCAACTCCGTGCATGGCCGGATGCCGTCGGTGACCACGGGCGCGGCGGCCGCCAACCGCGGCCTCACCTACCTCGGCATCTCCGGCGACGGCGACTCGCTCTCGATCGGCATCGGCCAGATGGCCCACGCCATCCGCCGCAACGTGAACATGCTCTACGTGATCGAGAACAACGGCGTCTACGGCCTCACGAAGGGGCAGTTCTCGGCCTCGGCCGACGTCGGCTCGACCTCGAAGCGGGGCGAGGCCAACGAGCAGGCGCCGATCGACCCGGTCCTGCTCGCCCTGTCGATCGGGGCCACGTTCGTGGCCCGGTCCTTCTCGGGCGACAAGAAGCAACTCGTGCCGATCCTGAAGGCCGGAATCGCCCACAACGGCCTGGCGCTCGTGGACGTCATCTCTCCCTGCGTGACGTTCAACGACCACGAGGGCTCCACCAAGAGCTACAAGTTCACCCGCGAGCACGAGGTCGAGGCGGTGCATGCCGACTACGTGCCGGTGCACGCGGAGATCACGCTCCCGGCCGCCACGAACGGCGCCGACCCGGTCCGCGTGGTGCAGATGCACGACGGCAGCTCGGTCCGCCTGCGGCCCACGGCGGCCGACTACGACCCCACCGACCGCACGAGCGCCTACGCCCACGTGCGGGCCTGCCAGGCGCGGGGCGAGATCGCCACGGGCCTGCTCTTCGTGGACGAGAAGAGCCGTGACATGCACGACCTGCTCAAGACGACGGCTTCGCCGCTCGTGGACCTGATCCACGAGCAGCTCTGTCCGGGCGCCGCGGCCCTCGGCGCCCTCATGGCCCGCTACCGCTGACGCCCCGACGTCGCGTAGAGCATGGTGCGGTTGTCATAGCAGGCGTGGCGCTCGACCGTCACCCGGAAACCGTGCCGCTCGAACCGCTCCGCCACGGGGGCGACGTCGGAGTCGTCGTGCACCTCCACCACCGCCTGCCGGATCTTCGGCCAGTCGGCCTCCTCCAGGCCCGTGAGGATGTCGAGTTCGCTCCGTTCGACGTCCAGTTTCAGCAGATCGACGTGTTCGAGTCGCTCGTCCCGGATGAACCCGGACAGCGTGCAGACCCGGCAGACGACCCGCTCGCCGCGGTAGTAGTGCCGGTACACGCCGGCCGCCACGGCACCCCGCAGCGACCGTGGCAGCGCACCGAGCAGCGACCGGAGCAGCCGGTTGGGGTGATCGCGGAAGCGTTGCTCGATGTACGCGAGCGTCCACGCCTCGTCACGACTCGCCGCCTCGGCGTGACACGTCGAGTTGCTCGGCAGGCTGGGGTAGAACGTGAAGGCCGTCTCCCCCGCGCGTGCGCCGAGGCCGATGGCGCGGAGATGGAGCCGGAGGGTCGGGCAGAGCGTGGCGTTGCGCCGCAGGACCTCGAAGATGGCGGGCACCGGCTCTAGGGAGTACACCGTCGCGGGCAGGCCGAGGCTCTCGACGAACAGCGGGAAGGCGCCGATGTTCGCGCCGACGTCGAGGATACAGTCGCCGGCGCGGATGGTGATGCCATGACGCCGGTAGACGTCGCACGCGAAGATCTCCTCGAAGACGAGGGCCGCGTCGGTCCGGCTCAGGCAGTGGACGGACCGGCCATCGGGCAATCGGTATTTCATGTCTCGCCTGCCTCGGTGCGGCCCGCCGGGTCGCGGTCTTAACCGATGCGGCACCGCTCCGAAAGGCCCGGCCGCGAGGCCGGTCTCCAGCCACGCGCCGGCGGACCGTTCCCCGGCCACCGGTTGAACCCGCCTGCGCCAGGGTCCACAATCTGCCGCCGCCGACCGCGCCACCATGACGGTGTCTCGCGGCACTCCCGGGATCGTTGGCAGCGACGCCATGCTTGTGCCGGACCGGTCGCCGCCCTGCCTCCTGCCGGCCGCGGGACTGCCGCTCACGGCCTTCGAGGAGTTCATGTTTCGCGACGACCGGCCGTCGCACCCCATGGCGATCGTCGCCCGCTTTGACTTCGCCGGCGGGCCGCCGCCGCGAGCGCTCGCCACCACCTTCACCGCCGCGCTGCGGCACGAACCGCTGCTCACCGCCCGCATCGTCGCCCCCCGCGGCGGTCGGCCCCGCTGGCTGTCGGGCCCGTGTCCGACGCTGGACGTGGCCGCGGCGGAGAACGCCCCGGTCGGGCAGGCCGCCATGGTGCCGGCCATGCCCCGCCTCGACCCCCTCACGGGACCCGTCCTGCAGGCGAGGGTGATCCCCGGGGACGACGCCTGGTCGCTCGTCGTCGCCGTCCACCACGCGGCCTGCGACGGGCTCGGGCTCATCGGCTTCGTCGAGCGCTGGCTCCGCCTCGCCACCGACGGCGTGAACGACCAAGGACCGGACACGGCCGATCGCCGGGAGGCGCTCGACGGCCGCGGGCGGGTGGCCGGATCGTGGCGGGAGTTTTTTCGCCTGCTGCCGAAGCTCTCCACGGGCCTCGCCGGCGTGCGACAGTTCATCGGCCGCGAGGTCGCGGCGCTCGGCGAGGGCGTACCGGATGGTGGGCGGCCCCACCGTGACGCGACGTCTCCGCCCCCGTGGCGTCCCGCCGTCGTCACGACGGCGCTCGACGCGGGACTCGTGGGGCGACTCGACGACCGCGCGAGACGGCAGGGGGTGACGGTGAACGACCTCCTCATGGCGGCCCTGATGACCACCCTCGGCGACCATGGCGCCCTCGCGGCCCGACCCGCGGGGGGCGAGCGGTGGATCCGGCTGGCGACGCCGATGAGCCTGCGCACGGCGGCGGATGACCACCTGCCGGCGGTCAATCGCGTGAGCATGGTGTTCCTCGATCGGCGGCCCTCCGACCTGCGGGACGAGGCCCGCCTCCTTGCCGGCCTCCGCGAGGAGATGGACCTCATCCGCAGCCACCACCTCGGCCACATCCTGCCGCTCTCGCTCGAGGCGGGGCGCTGGTGCCCCGGCGGACTCGCCCGCACGGCCCGGCGGCCGCAGCCGCAGTCCACGGCCGTGCTTTCGAACCTGAAGCGGTGCTTTCAGGATTCACCGCTTGCCGACGCCGACGGCGCCGTGCGGGTGGGAAGCAGCCGGCTGACGGGATGGTGGTTCGTGCCGCCGGTCCGGCCGGGTACCGCCCTGGCCGCGGGCACGCACGAGACCTGCGGCCGCCGCACGATCGCCTTCCACGTGGATGAGTCGCGGGTGCGTCTCGAGGTCGCGCGCGGCTGGCTCAATCGTATGGAGGAGACGCTGCGCGCCCTGGCGGACACCGCGCCGGGCCGTCCGACTCTCCTCGCGGCGGCCGTGCCATGAACCTGCCCGCCGTGCCGACCGATGCCGCCGCGCTGGCCATCCTGCTCGGCGCCCTGCTCGTGCCGCAGGCGGCGCTGACGCTCTGGTTCGTGGCCTGCGTGCGGTCGCGGGTCCGCGACTTCCGTGGCCGCGCGGCGGCCCGGAATGCGGCGGCAGAGGTGCCCGCGGAGGCAGAGCACGACCTCCGCGGCTGCGACCCGACGCTCGACCGGGTGCTCGCGGCGCTGGCCGGCCAGTCGCACCGCCGCTGGAGGCTCCAGGTGGTCGTCGATTCCACGGACGATCCGGCGTGGCCGGCGACGCGCGGGATCCTCGATCGGCTCGCGGCGTCCGGCAGCCCGTCGTGGAGCGGCGTCGTCGTCGCCCCGCTCGCGGCCCGCGGCCCCCGCGGCTCGCTGAAGTGCGCCTCGCTGCGGCAGGCGCTCACGTCGCTCGCCACCGAGACGAGCGTGGTGGCGCTCGTCGATGCCGACGCGGTCGTCCATCCCGACTGGCTCGTGACGCTGGTTGACGAGTGCACGCGGCCCGGCATCGGCGCCGTGTCGGGCAACCGCTGGTTCGACCCGTGTGACGACTCCATCGCGGGCGTCGTCCGTGCGGAATGGAACGCCGGGGCCGTGGTGCAGATGACCACCTTCGGCATCCCCTGGGGCGGGTCGCTCGCCGTGCGCCGCGAGGCCATGGAGGCCTGCGGCTGGCTCGACGTCATCGAGTCGAGCCTGTGCGAGGACACGGCCCTCGCCGCCCCGTTCGCGGCGGCGGGCTGGGGATACCGGTACGTCCCAACGCTCACCGTGGTGGACGAGGACGACGACGTGGCGCTCGGGCCGCTCACCCGCTGGATCGCCCGGCAACTGCTCACGGCCCGGCTCCACCACCCGCTGTGGCCGCTCGTGGCGGCGCACGGGCTGACCACGTCGCTGGCCCTCGCCACCGCGCTGGCCGGTCTCGTCGCCGCCGCAGCCACGGCCCGTCACCACTCCCTGGTGCTCATCGCCGCCGCCCTGCTCGGCTACGAGGTCGTCAACGTCGTGATGCTGCTCGCCATCGAGGCCGCGTCCCGGTCCGCAGTCGCCGCCCGCGACGAGCGGGCCCGGCCGCTCTCCGTTGCCCGCGTCTGCTGGTGGGCCACCATGATCCCGGTGACCCAGATCGTCTACGCCGCGGCCACCATCCGCGCCCTCGTCGCGCGGTCCGTCGAATGGCGGGGCGTCACCTACGAGATCCGGCGGGTCTCGGGCCGGGCCGAGGTCGCCGTGCGGTGACGACCCGGCCGGGCCCCGGTCGGCAGCCTACGGCGCGGCGGAACCGGCCCCGAGCAATTCGACCATCGCCTTGCCCATCGCCTCGCCCACGTCCATGTAGACCTCGGCGTTGCCGCCGTAGTGGCCGTTGCCGCTGCCCCCCTGGGCCATGGGATTGGTGTAGATCGTGGCGACGCTGCCCTTGAACTCCGGATGCTTGCCCTCCTTGCCGTCCACGGCGAGTTGGCCCGCGAGCACCAGCCCGCCGTTGCCGCCGCCCCCCTTCACCGACTCACCCATCGTGCCGAGGACGAACTTCGCGTTCGGGGCGTCGAAGTCCTTCCGCAGCGCGTTGACGAAGTTGACGAGATTCTCCTCGTAGTGGGCCGCGTGGACGGGATTGCCGGCGTCCTTCTCCCCCTGCCAGAAGAAGAAGCCCTTCACCTCGTACTTGGTCGCCCCGGGGTAATACGTGGCGAGTTCCGCCAGCACCTTCTTCGCATCGCCCACGTCGTCGTCGTACTGCTTGCCGGCGTACCAGCCGATCGGATTCCCCTTCTTGTCGAGCCACGGCGGCGGCTCCGTGGCGATGCCCTTCGCCGAGTCGGCGGCCCACGAATCGGGCTTGTCCTTGTAGCCCGCGAAGACCTTGCCCCCCTCCTCGAACCGCTTGCTGCCCGGCGGCAGGAGATCCCAGCCGAGGCTGCGGTTGCCGATGCAACTCTTGAGGATCAACACCGGCGCGTCGATCGCGTCACCGACGTGCTTCGCGATGCCGAACTCGGGGCCGATGGTGCCCCCCTTGATGCCCATCCAGTCGTTGACCATCACGCCCTTGCCCTGCATCGTCCGCGTGAACCGGACGTCGGGCCGCGCGAGCCAGGCCCCCGAGGCATCGACGAGGTAGCCGTACTTGCCCTTGGTCTTCACGGCGTTCTCGAGCGACGTGTCGCCTCCCGAGATCTTGCCCATGCCCACCATGTTGGACTGCCCCAGCAGGATGAAGACCTGCACGGGCTTGCTCATGTCGGCGGGCTTCGGCGGCGCCTCCGCCCGGGCACCGACCGTCGCGGCCGCCAGGATCACCGCCGTGCTGCGGAACAGGCTCTGCATCCTCTTCATGTCTCGCCCTCGTGGGTTGGGTGGTGGATGGCGTGGGATCGCCGGGTTCAACCCGGAAATGATGATGATACGGCACGCCGCGGCGCACCGGCAAACGATCGCTGGCCGGCGGTCGCACCGCCTGATACGCTGCCAATGCTCGGGTGCGCCGCACGGCTGCGGCCGCGAACCCCCCCGGAAGGGCATCATGTCCGGACAGCATGTGTCGCGTGTCGGGCGCGTGGTCGGCTTGGGTCTGGCCCTGGTCGTGGCCGTCGCGACGGCGCTCGCGGGCCGCACCGCGCTCGCCATCATGGAGCGGGGTGGCTATCCCTGGAACGTCACGCTCCGCAGCTTCCACGATGACGTGATGAAGGCCCAGTGTCCCGAGGGCACCTGGCTGCTCAACCTCGGCCCCACGGGCATCCGGGCCCGGATCTATCCCGAAAAGCCGAACGTGTTCGTCGTCAAGTACGTCTTCCAGGACGCCAAGTCGCCCGCCAAGGGGAAGGTCGAGATCGGCGACGTGATCGTCGGGGCCAACGGCCGCACGTTCACCACTCCCCACCGCTTCGGCCGCAACCTGCCCGGCGGCGGCGGCTGGGACGGGCCGCTGATGGAGCTGGCGGCCCACCTCGAGAACAGCCAGGACAGCAAGGATGGCTTGCTCGAGCTCGTCGTCTGGCCCAAGGGCGACGCCGCGAAGGAGCGGAAGGTCGTGCTCACGTTGCGGAAGGTGGGCCGCTTCGCCCCGACGTTCCCCTACGACTGCCCGCGGTCGAAGCGGATGCTCGAGGAGCTCTGCGACTTCCTCGTGGCCGACTACCTCTCCGGCAACTGGAAGGGCGCCAACAGCTTCTACGGCGACCACTACGGCAAGGCCCACTCCATGCTCGCCCTCATGGGAAGCGGGCTGCCGAAGTACACCCCGATCCTCCAGAAGGAGATCGCGGGCTACTACGGCCTCCGCTACAACCCCGAGGCGGGCGGGTTCCAATGCTGGAAGTGGGGCTTCGACGGCATCGTGATGGGAGAGTATTACCTGCTCACGAAGGACCCGAACATCGTCCCCGCGATCAAGTCGGTCGCCGAGGCGATGCCCCTGGGATGCCATGCGGGCAACGGCATCTACACCCACCGCCCCTACCTCGCGATCACGAGGAGCGGCGCGAAGCCCTACGCGTCGATCGCCGCGATCTCGGGGCTCAACATGATCGCCATGAGCCTGTTCAAGAAGGCCGGCCTGCCCTACGACGAGAAGTTGCACGACCGCATCCACCAGCATTACCTCAACTCCACGTCGCCCACCTCGGTGGACATCGCCTACGGCTTCGGCACCGCCGACAAGTTCAATCCCCCCGACATCCTGCCGACCCACGCCGTCATCAAGCTCAAGGATCCGGCCAAAGGCGCGAGCGGCAGGGGGCCGGGATACCTCTGTCCGACCGGGATGAAGGGGATCGGCGACTACGAGCTCGTCTGGCCGACGAAGGCCGACCCGCGTTGGAAACCCACCGAATGGATCGCGGCCGAGGCCGCCACCAACATCGTCACCGAGCTCAAGGAGCCGGGATTCCGGCAGGTGGATCGCCGCAATCCACGCTATCGCGAGACCCCGGAGCCAACCGGGCCCTTCCAGACCAGCCGCAGCGGCGGCCATCTCGCCCCCGTCGGCATGGGTGCGCTTGCGCACCTCATCGGCAACGAGGACAAGCCCACGTGGCGCTATCTCGGCCACCACGCCGCCACCACCTGCGCGCTCGGCCCCGGCAACGCCTTCGACGGCCACGCCGCCTCGAACCTCCACGCCTTCTGGAGCATCCTGGGCGCGGCGCGGAGCGACAACCCGCAGGTGCTGCGGGCCTACTTCAACTACATGAAGACGTTCCTGATCCTCTCGGAGACGCACGACGGCGGGCTGATCCTCCAGCCCTGGGGCCGGGACCGCCCGGACTGCAACAGCGACGTCTCCTACGGCCCCCGGATCCTGCCGACCGCCACCGGCGCCATCCTGCTGGCCCTCGGTGAGGGACGGCTGCAGATCACCGGCGCCGACCTGAAGGCCGCGGCCACGAGCGACAAGGGGGCGAAGGGCATGAAGGGCAGGAAGCCGACGCCCGCCAAGAAGCCGCCCGTGGGAAAGCCCGCCAAGCCCGGCGCGGAGCCCGAGGAACCACGAGACGACCCACCTTCCGCGACCGCACCGGCCGAGCCGGCTGCCAAGCCCCCGGCGCCGAAGTTGCCGCCGCTACCCGTGCCTCCCCCGCCACGGGACGGCGAGGAGGACTCCCCGCTCGACGCGCTCATGCGGCAATTGAACGCCGCGGGCGGCCAGGCCCCGGCGGCGCCTCCCGCCGCCGAGTAGCCTCCGCGACGCGGGCGGGCCCCCGCCCGGGACGCTACTACCCCGAGCAAAATGGTTTAGCATCGACGGATTCCTTGCGTTCACGTCCTTGCGAGACCTGCGATCGTGCTCGCGGCCTGGAACCGCATTCGTACCCGGCCCTCTCCCTCTGGGAGTGGGCCTGCATCCATCTCTCCCTCTCCCGCTGGGAGAGGGCCTGCCTCCATCTCTCCCTCTCCCTCTGGGCGTGGGCCGGGGTGAGGGTGCTTCCGTCGCCCCTTCAACCGCTCCTGCACACACACACGGCCTGCGGCCGGCCTCTCCCAGAGGGTGATGCGAGAGGCACGAGCATGCCGCTCAGTCGCACGTCCACTCTCGGATGCTTCCGCAAGTAGGCCAGACCGCGGAGTCGATCGGGGCC
>JBJTJO010000194.1:0-14538 GCA_046095965.1 Planctomycetaceae bacterium | reverse complement strand
CCCGCCGCGAAGTCGATCGTCTTGGAGACGACCAGCTCGCGACCATCGACCACCGTCGAGACCTTGATCTCGTAGTTCCGCCACGCCTGGCCGGCGCGGAGGGTGGTGGTCTCGAAGTGGCGGACCGCGCCGGACGAGCTGGTGGCGTTGCCGGCCAGCCAAACCTTCGCGTCGGCCGGGACGTGGAGCGTGAGGCTCGTGGCGGCGGCCGCGGCGACGAACGACACGTTCGTCCGCTCGCCGGCACCCAGCGCCACGACCTTCGTCTCCTCGACCGGCTTGCCGTCACGATCGACGGCCATCCGCACCACGAACTCGTACTGCCGGCCGGCCGCGAGGCCGCGCGACAGGAAGCGGCGCAGGCCGCCCGTCGAGGTCGTCTCGGCGCCGTTCACGAACACCTTGGCCCCGGCCGGCACCTCGACCACGAGCAGGGCGGCGTCGGCCGGCACCTTCTCGAGGCTGGTCGAATCGGTCTTGGCCGGCGTCGCGGCCGGAGCGGTGATCACCTCGCCGCCCACGGTCGAGGGTGTCTCGTTGATCACGCGGTAGGACTGGATCGGCATGCCGCTCGAATAGGCGGGCGCCACGGAGCCGCTGTACGAGCCGCCATACGAGCTGCCGGTGGAGCCGCCGTACGACCCACCCGACGAGCCGCCGGACGAGCCGCCCGACGAACCACCGGACGAACCGTAGGAACCGCCCGAGGATCCGTACGAACCACCGGACGATCCATACGAGCCGCCCGACGAACCGCCCGAGGAGCCATAGCGCGCCGCGCGGATGCGAGCGTGGTGCGAGCCCCAGCTGCCGCCCGACGAGCCATATGAGCCTGACGAGCCGTAGGACCCACCCGACGAGCCGCCGCCCCACGAGCCGGAGCTGCCGCCCGACGAACCATAGGAACCGCCCGACGAGCCACCCGACGAACCGCCCGAAGAGCCGTGGCTCCCGTGACGGTGCCACCAGCCGGCCTGCGACTCACAGGTCGCCGCGACGAGGGCGGCGAACGTGACGACTCCGGCGATCCTGACCCAGCGACGCTGCATCGACATTGCGATGAATCTCCCGAGAAAAAGGCATCCGTGGCGGGCGTCGCCGGCCCCCAACAGCGGCGTGGGGAGGCTCGCCTTCACCGCCGATGCTAGTTTGACGGCTGGGCAAATCAAGGAGTCTGGAGAAACTTTGCCGGCCCGTTTCGTTCGCCGGATCGCCGCTTTTGGATGCCTCTCCCTCTGGGAGAGGCCGGCCGCAGGCCGGGTGAGGGCGCATTCTTTGAGACGTTGTCCGGATTCCCTGCACCCTCACCCCGGCCCTCTCCCAGGGGGAGAGGGAGATGTCGCGAACCCCGGCCCTCTCCCAAGGGGGAGAGGGAGATGGTGCGAACCCCGGCCCTCTCCCAAGGGGGAGAGGGAGATGGTGCCGTGCCGGTGCCGTACAGGATTGACGCGTGTGACGGTCGTGCCGGATGCGCCGGGCTCAGGGGCGCGCGGGCGCTGGGCCCGGCTCGGTGCGGATCAGCTCGATGTCGAACACGAGCACCTCGTTCGGGCCGATGACCGGTGGCGATCCCTCCTTGCCGTAGGCGAGTTCGGGCGGGAGCCAGAGCGTCCACTTCGCGCCGGCCTTCATCAGCGGCAGGGCCTCCTGCCAGCCGGGCACCACCTCGCCGAGCGCGAACGAGGCGGGGGGTTCGGCGGGCTGGGTCGCGTCGAACTCGGTGCCGTCGATCCGCGTGCCGCGGTAGCGGGCCACGACGACGTCGTTCGGCCCGGGCGCGGCGCCGCTCCCCGGCTCGCGCACCTCGTACTGCAGCCCGCTGGGCCGCACGACGACGCCGGGCCGCTTCGCGTTCGCCGCGAGGAACTCGCGCCCCGTGGCGAGATTCTTCGCGGCCGCCTCCTTCATCCGCACCGCGAACTCGGCCTGCCGCTTCGCGACCTGCTCCTGGAACGCGGCGAGCGCCTGCGCGAAGCGGGCCTCGTCGAGCGCGGGCTTCGCCCCCGTGACGGCATCGGCGAGCCCGCGGGCCAGCATCGCGCGATCGACGTCGATGCCCATCCCCTCGTGGTCGGCGTTGATGCTCCTGCCGATCCGGTAGCCGAGCGCGTAGCCCACGTCGGCCGCCGGGGCCTGGGGCGCGGCGCCGGCCGGAGCCGCGGCGCCGGCGGACGGCGGGGGCACGATCTCGGCGGCCGGCGGCTGCGCGACGGCGGGCGCGGCCGCGAGGAGCGCCGCCGTGAGGCACGCGGCGCGAAACGTGACGTGGCGGACGTGGGGCATCGGTGAATCCTCCGGCGGAGCGGGCGTGCGGGGCGGGAACGGGATGTCGGGGTCAGTCGGCGGCGGGCCGGGCGAGCGTGCCGTGGGTCAGCTCCAGGAACGCGGTCTCGAGGTTCACTTCCCGCTCCTGCAGGGCGAGCAGGCCGTGCCCCTCGGCCACGAGCCGGGCGGCGAGCGGCGCGTGGTCGGTGACGCCGGGGGCGAGGGCCACCACCACCTCGCCGTCGCGGACGGTGACCGCGGCCGCCTCGGGGGCCTTCTCGAGCGTGCGGGCGGCCGCCTCGGGCGACCCGGTCACCCGGATGCGGAGCGTCGGTTGCCCGCGCACCTGGGCGAGGAGGTCCTTGACGTCGCCGCAGGCGAGGAGCCGGCCGTACTCGATGATCCCCACGCGGTTGCAGATGTCGGCGAGCTCCGGAAGGATGTGGCTCGAGACGAGGATCGTCTTGCCCATGCCCTGGAGCCGCTTGAGCAGGCCGCGCATCTCGATGCGGGCCCGCGGGTCGAGGCCGCTCGCCGGCTCGTCGAGGAGCAGGACGTCGGGGTCGTGGAGCAGCACGCGGGCCAGGCCCAGGCGCTGCGTCATGCCGCGCGACAGGCTCGTCACCAGCTCGTTCCGCTTGGCGTCGAGGTCCACGAGCTCGAGCGACCGGTCGGCCACCCGGCGCCGCTCCGGACCGCCGATGCGGTAGGCCGCGGCGAAGAACTCGAGGTATTCGACCACCGTCATGTCGTCGTACACGCCGAACACGTCGGGCATGTATCCGATGGCGCGGCGGATCTCGCGGGGGTGGGTGTGGATCGAGTGGCCGCAGACGTAGGCCTCGCCCCACGTCGGCGCGAGCAGCGTGGAGAGGATGCGGATCGTCGTCGTCTTGCCGGCGCCGTTGGGGCCGATGAAGCCGAACAGGTCGCCGCGGCCGAGCGTGAGCGTCAGCGACTCCAGCGCGAAGAAGTCGCCGTACTTCTTCGTGAGATCGACCGTCTCGATCATTCGGGGGCGGCTCCTGCGGCGCGTGGCACCGGCGGCGGGGCCTCGAGCGGGATGACGATACGATACACGCGGGCCGCGCAAGGCGGCGCCTCCGGCGAACCGGCCGGGCCCGCGTCCGCGACCCGCCACGGCGTCGTCCACCCCGGCGGCGGATCGGAGGCGGTGCCGACGAGCACGGCGCGGTCGAGCGGCAGGAGCGGCGAGAGGTCGAGCCGCGCGAGCCGGCCCGGCTCCAGGCCCGTGTAGCCGCCGCCCCCCGCGGCCGCGTGAAACCCGGCCACCTCGAGGATCCGCGCGAGATCGGTGCCGGCGCGGTCCCAGCGGGCCGCTCCTTCCCGCTCCTTCACCGCCTCGCGGCGGGCGAGCGCCCCGGCGAGCGAGCGCGGGCCGCGGCCCCCGGCCAGGTCGTGCCGCTCGTCCGGGGCGAGGTCGCCCACGTCGTAGAGCCAGCCACCGTGCGCGAGCCGACAGCCTTTGAGCGTGAACGGCAGGTGGTGGGCGAACGAGCCGCGGAGCGTGCCCTGCGCGTCGCGAACGACGTCCGAGGTCACCGTGCCGCCGGCCGTGCCCGACCACCGCGCCTCGAAGAGCCGGCTCGCGACCGCCGCCACGGGCACGCGGTCGAGCGCGGCGAGCGTGGCGCCATAGGTGTAGTCGGCGGCGGCGAGCGTGGGGTGCGCGACGGCGGCATCGATCGCACCGAAGCCCGGGCCCGCGTCGGCCAGCCACGACACGGCCGCGTCGCCCCCCTGCCCCGCCACGGCCACGTCCACGGCATCGTTGTCGCGGCGCCAGACCGCCAGCCACGACCGGCCGCGGATGGCGCCCTCCGCGGCGTCGCGATCGGCGAGCTCCGCGGACTCGTGGCCCCGGCCGGCGCCGGGCCGCCCCGCCGCGGAGGTCGCCCAGCCCGCCGCCGTGACGGCCGCCACGAGCGCCGGCAGCGAGAGCCAGGCGAGCCACGGGCGGCCGCTCCGCGACACGAGCCACCAGTCGAGCGGGAACACGCAGGCGACGTAGAGGAGGCCGAGGCCCGCGATGACCGCGAACGGCACCGGCGCGAGGCCGCCGCCCGGGCCGGGCGCCTCGAGCGCCAGCCGCAGTTGCCCCGCGAGGTCGGGCGGTCCCGCGGCGCCCACGGGCCGCGCCGCCTCCGCATCGCCCGGCCGGCCGCCGAGCAGCCGCGCGAGCAGCGTGTCGGTGCCGGGCCAGCCGCGGAAGGGCTCGGCGTCGAGGTCGAGGCCGATCCACGTGATCGTGCCGAGGCCGTGCGCGCGGCGGACGACGAGCGGCAGGTCGGTCGGCGCGTTGCCCTCGAAGACATCGATCGCGCCCGCGAGCGTGGCGCGGTTCGCGAGCGCGGGCACGCGCAGGTCGGCCGTCGCCGGCCGTCCCGCGAGACCTGGAGCCCGCGCGTGCGTCTCGATCGCCCCCACGCGCCGCAGCGGCACGAGATCGGCCACCGGCCCCGGGAGCCATGCGGCCGCCGGGCCGCCGCGGTCGGCGCACGCCCCGGCCGACGCGCCGGCCGCGAACACGAGCCGGCCCCCGTCGCGGACCCAGGCGTCGATGCCCGCGAGCACCTCCGCATCGACGTCGCCGAGCGCCCGGCCGCAGGCGACGACGAGATCGATGCCGTCGAAGTCGCGGGGCGAGGCGCCGGCGGCGCACGCGCCGGTGCCCGAGTCGCCGGCGAGGCCGATCACGGCGGCCGGGGTGGTGTCCGCGGGGGCCAGGAGCCGCGTGGCGCGGCCCACGGCCGGGAGGTCGCCGAGGAGGAGCAGCACCTCGCGCGTGGCGGGCAACGGTGCCGGCAGGGCCACCTCCGCGACGGCGCCCGTCGAGGCGTTCTCCACGCGGACGACAGGCACCGGCCGCCCCACGCGCACGCTCGCCCGCGCCGTGCCGGTCGCCTCGTCCACCCGCGCCGGCGGCGACCGCACGAACTCACCGTCGGGATCCTGGACCGCGACGTGGAGCAGGTCGCCGGGCCGCGCGCCCGAGACCACGAGCGGCGTCCACGAGCCGGCCCGGTAGCGACCGCCGAACCCCGCCGTGACCTCGAGCGCGGACCCGGCGGCCACCCTGTTCGACACGGCGATTGCAAACTCGCCCTCTCCCTTTGGGAGAGGGTCGGGGTGAGGGTGCAGGGAATCCCCGCAGAGCCTCAAAGGCACCCTCACCCGGCCTGCGGCCGGCCACACCCCGACGGAGAGGCAAGGTGGGCAAGGCTCGGCACGAGTTGCACCCGTCGCGCCGAACACCTCGGCCACGGCCGGCGTGGCGACGAGGCCCGCGACGAGCGCCAGGAGCACCCGCCTCATGGCTTCTCCGCGTCGGGGCAGGTGCACGCGAAGCGGCCGCAGCCCGGGCAGCCCGAGCCGTACTTGCGCCGGACCGCGTCCTCGAGGTCCACGCCCGCGACGTTGGCGATCGTGGCCAGCCACGCCAGCACGTCGGCGAACTCGAGCGCGAGCGCCTCGTGCGCCGCGGGCCCGCGGTCGCCCGCCGCGTGCTCGCGGAGCGCCGTCGCCAGCTCGCCGATCTCCTCGACGAGCCACATGAAGGTCCCCTCGACGCCGCGCGCGGCGTCCTTGTCGTGGTACATGGCACGGATCAGCGCCTGCAGTTCGCCGAGCGTCATCGGATTCCACCTGCTTCCGCAGGAGGCTTCCTGTGGAGCGCGTGTCGGGGAGCCGGGAGCGGCAGCGACCGGAAAGGCATGGCGTTGCTCTGCAATCCTCACCAGGCCGCGGCTCAGTGCCCCGCCACGGGCCGCCCGCGGCCCGCGAACCAAGGGTAGATGGCCGGCACCACGAACGCCGTCAGCAGCGTACTCGTGACGATGCCGCCGATCACGACGGTGGCGAGCGGCCGCTGGATTTCGGCCCCGGAGGAGGTCGCGAGGGCCATCGGCAGGAAGCCGAGGCTGGCCACGAGGGCCGTCATGAGCACCGGCCGGATGCGGACGTCGGCCGTGACCACCGCGGCCTCGCGGGCCGACAGCCCCCCTGCCCTGGCGTGCTCGGCGCCGGCCACCCACACCAGGCCGTTGAGCACGGCCACGCCGAACAGCGCGACGAAGCCGACGCCCGCCGCGATCGAGAACGGCATGCCCCGTAGCGCGAGCGCCGCCACGCCCCCCGAGGCCGCCACGGGCACCGCCACGAAGATCAGGAGCGCCAGCCGCAGCGACTTGAAGCTCGTGTAGAGCAGCATCGCGATCAGGCCGAGCACGACCGGCGTGATCAGGGCCAGCCGCCGGCTCGCGGAGACGAGGTTCTCGAAGTCGCCCCCCCAGCCGATCGTGTAGCCGGTCGGCAGCGGCACCTGCGCGCGGATGCGGGCCTGTGCGTCCCGCACGAAGCTCGCCACGTCGCGGCCGCGGACGTTGGCCGACACGAACGTGCGGCGCCGCGAGTTCTCGTGCTCGATCGACGGTGGCGTCTCCTCGACGGCGATGTCGGCCAGCTCGCCGAGCGGCACCGGCCGCGCGCCCGCGGAGTCCACGGGGATCTGCGGCACGAGCTCCGCATTCTCCCGCCAGGCCCGGGGGAACTTCACCGTCAGCGGGAACCGCGGCCGGCCCTCGTAGACGACCCCGGTCTGGATGCCCCCCATCGCGGCCACCGTCCGCATCACGTCGATGCCGTCGATGCCGTGGCGGGCGAGCTGGTCCTGCCGGGCGTCGATCCGCAGCGTGGGCACGTTGGCCTGCATGTCGGCGCGGACGTCGGCGGCGCCGGGGATGTCGCGGAGCACGCCCTCGATCTTCTTGCCCAGGTCGCCGAGCGTGTCGAGGTCGTCGCCGTAGACGAGCACGGCCACGTCGGCCTTCACGCCGGCCACCAGCTCGTCCACCCGCATCTCGATCGGCTGGCTGAACCCGAAGTTCGCCCCGGGGACGGCGTCCGCCAGGGCCTTCGCCATCCGCTCCACGAGGTCGTCACGGGCCACGCCCGCCGGCCAGTCGGCCCGCGGCTCGAGCATCACCCACACGTCGGTCTGCTGCACGCCCATGATGTCGTTGGCGATCTCGGGCCGCCCCGTCTTCGAGAACACGGTCCGCACCTCGGGGAACTCCCCGAGCACCTGCTCGACCCGGGTCGTGAGCGGGATCGAATCCTCGAGCGTGGCGCTCGGCAGCCGGTTGATCTCGACGAGCAGGTCCCCCTCGTCGAGCCGCGGCATGAACTCGGCCCCGAGCCGCAGCGCCACCGGGATGCTCGCCGCCACGAGGGCCGCCGCGCCGAGGGAGACCAGCACGGGGTGCCAGACCGCGAGCCGCGCCAGCGGCCGGTAGAGCCGGTGGAAGACCCGCATCAGGAAGGGCTCGTGCTCCTCCTCGCGCGTGAGCACCGTCGCCGCGAGCACGGGCATGAGCGTCAGCGAGATCACGAGCGACCCGAGCAGGGCGAAGAGCACCGTCAGGGCCATCGGCCGGAAGAGCTTGCCCTCCGTCCCCTCGAGGAACAGGATCGGCAGGTAGACGATGGCGATGATGAGCTCGCCGAACATCGTGGGGCCGCGGACCTCGACGGCCGCGTCACGGACGATCTCCAGCTTGGAGGCCGTCGGCGACGCCAGGCCCAGCCGCCGCACGCAGTTCTCGACCATGATCACCGAGCTGTCCACGACGAGCCCGAAGTCGATCGCGCCGAGGCTCATGAGGCTCGCGGGGATGCCGAAGGCCAGCATGAGGTTCGACGCGAAGAGCATCGAGAGCGGGATCGCCAGCGAGACGATGATCCCGGCGCGGACGTTGCCGAGCAGCACGAGCAGCACGCCGATCACGAGCAGGCCCCCCTCGGCGAGGTTGTGGAGCACCGTGTCGAGCGTGCGGGCGATGAGGTCGGAGCGGTCGTAGAGGACCTCGAGCTCCACGCCCGGCGGCAGCGAGGCGCGGACGACATCGAGCTTCTCCTTGGCCGCGGCCACGACGCGCCGGCTGTTCTCGCCGCGGATCATCATCACCATGCCCGTGACCACCTCGCCGCGGCCGTCGCGGGTGGCGGCCCCCTGCCGCGCGAGCGGCGCCACGGCCACGGCGCCGATGTCGCGGACGAGCACCGGCACGCCCCCCGGCGGGCTGCGCACGACCACCCGCTCGATGTCCTCGACGCCGCGGAGCAGCGCCTCCCCGCGGATGAACCGCTGCTCGCCGTTCTTGACGACGTAGCCGCCACCGGTGCTCGTGTTGTTGCGGTCGAGCGCGCCGAGCACCTCGCCGAGGGTGATGCCGCGCGACGACATGCGGTCGGGATCGACCTGCACCTCGTAGCTCTTTGCGTAGCCGCCGTGGGCGTTGATGTCGGTCACGCCCGGCACCGTCCGCAGCACCGGCGCGATGTCCCACTCGAGGATGCTCCGCAGGTCCATGAGGCTCTTGCCCCGGCCGCGGAGCTCGAACTGGAGGATTTCGCCGAGCGCGGTGCTCAGCGTGCCGAGCTGCGGGTCGGCCTCGGGCACGGGGATCCCCGCCTTCGCCTGCGGGAGCCGCTCCTGCACGAGCTGCCGGGCCCGGAGGATGTCGGTGCCCTCGGTGAACACGATCGTGACGAGCGAGATGCCGAGCCGTGAGACGCTGCGGAGCTCCGCGACGTCGGGCAGGCCGCTCATGGCCAGTTCGACCGGATAGGTGATCGTCCGCTCCACCTCGAGCGGCGGCAGCGTGCCGGCCTCCGTCACGACCGTGACCTGGATGTTGACGAGGTCGGGGACGGCGTCCACGGGGATCCGCGTGGCGGCGTAGAGCCCCCCGAGTGCCATGAGCACGAATGCCGCGATCACGAACGCCCGGTTGGCGAGCGACCACTCGATGAGGCCTGTGAGCACCCGCCGCCTCCGCTACGCCTCGTCCTCGAGCAGGAGCTCGCTCTTGAGCAGGAAGGCTCCGCGGGCCACCACCTCGCGGCCGGCGTCGAGCCCGGACGTGAGCTCCACGAAGCCTTCGCTCTCCACGCCGGTTTCCACGTCCACGCGGCGGAACCGTCCCTTGCCCTCCGGCACGAACACGAACGCCTGCCCCTCGTGGCGCATGACCGCCTCGGCCGGCACCGCGAGCGCCTCGCGGATGGCCCCCTCGGGCAGGTCCACCCACACGAACATGCCCGGCTTGAAGTGGGCGTCATCGTTCTCGAGCGAGGCGACGAGCGGCACGCTCCGCGTGGCCTCCTCGACCGTCGCGGCAACGTGGCTGATCCGGGCGGGGGCCTCGTGCTCGACCGTGCCGGGCACGTGGACGTGCACCTCCTGCCCCTCGGAGAGTTCGACCTGCGTCCACTGCCGCTCGTTGATCTGGGCACGGACCCAGAGGGTGGATGTGTCGGCCACCACGAAGAGCTTGTCGCCCGCCTTCACCCGCTCGCCGCGCGACATGAAGATCTCCTCGACGACGCCGTCGAACGGCGTGCGGAGCACGAGCGTGCTCAGGCCCGCGACCTCGCCGGGGCTCTCCTCGCCGTCCTCGGCGACGACGCCCGCGCCCCCGGCGTCGAGCCGGCTGCCCACGAGCGTGCGCAGGTTCTCCCGCGCCACCTGCACGAGCCGGTTGGCCTGCTCGAGCGACGCGCGGGCCCGGTCGCGCTCCTGCCGCGTGTCGAACCGGGCGGCCTCGCAGGCCGCGGCGAAGCTGGCCCGCGCCACCTCGAGGTTGCTCGTGCGCTCGTCGATGATCCGCCCGGAGAGCACGCCCCCCTCCCCCAGTTGCTTCGTGCCGGCGATCACCTTCTCGACGAACAGGAGCCGCGAGTACGGGGCCATGATCTTCTCGCGGTACGTGCCGAGCACGCGCTCGCGGAACCGCGACTCGACCTCGTCGAGGGGCGGATGCGCGGCGAGCTGGTCGAGCAGTTCCTCGACGTTCGCCGCGATCGTTGCGGCCCAGTCGGCCGCCTTCTTCTCGATCTCGCGGTCGGCCTCCCGCTTGCGCACGTCGTCTCGGGCGATGCCGACCTCGGGGCTCGAGACTTCGGCGAGCGGGTCGCCCTTCGCCACCTTCTGCCGCACCTGCACGAGCACCCGCGACACGATGCCGTCCACCGGCGACTCGTAGCTGAGCCGGCAGCGTGCGTCGTAGTCGAGCCGGCCGGGCACCGTGAGTTGCTCGCGGAGCGGCCGCAGGGCCGCCGCGACGAGGGCGATGTCGCCCGCCGATGAGGACGGGATCGTGACGACGTCGCGGGCGGACGCCGCCGCCGCGTCGGGCCCGGCGCCGGGGTCCGGGCCCCCGGCGAAGTGGGGGGTCGCTCGCCACCACCAGGCCAGGCCGCCGGCGAGCAGGATCGCGCCGCCGGTGAGGCTGCGGCGGAGGCGGTCGCCGGCCGTCACGGGATGGCCGCCGTGGGTGGCAGGCTGGCCGATCGGCTGCGAAAGCGTGGTTTCAGGCGGCATGGGGGTGGTCCGGAAGAACGATCCTTGCTGCCGGGTCACGCCCGATCCTGGGAAGCCGGGAGCGGAAGCGACCGGAACGGCATGACCGCGCTTCTCGGCGACTCGTGAAGGAACGCGAGTGACAGCCATGGATTCTAGCAAGGATGCCCCGAACCGTGCGAACCGGGCCCGCCGCTGTGCGCGCGCCACGGGCCGGGTACGATGCGGTTTCGCGTCGCGCCGCACCATCCGGCCGGGGCGTCACCGCCGGGCCTCCCCATGACGACACCACGCAGCGTCCGCATCTTCGACACCACGCTCCGCGACGGCGAGCAGTCGCCCGGCGCGAGCATGAACCGCACCGAGAAGATGGAGATCGCGCAGGCCCTCGTGCAACTCGGCGTGGACGTGATCGAGGCCGGGTTCCCGATCGCCTCGCCGGGCGACTTCGAGAGCGTCCGCGACATCGCGGGGATCGTGTCGGGGGCCGCGGTCTGCGGCCTGGCCCGCTGCAACGACGCCGACATCGACCGGGCCTGGGAGGCGCTGCGCCACGCGACGCAGCCCCGAATCCACGTCTTCCTGGCGACGAGCTCGATCCACCGCGAGTTCAAGTTGCGGATGAACGAGGACGAGGTGGTCGCCCGCGCCGTCGCCGGCGTGACGCGGGCCCGCGGCCTGTGCGGCGACGTCGAGTTCTCACCCGAGGACGCCGCCCGCACGGAGATCGACTTCCTCTGCCGCGTCGTCGAGGCGGTGATCGCCGCCGGCGCCACGACCGTCAACATCCCCGACACGGTCGGCTACGCCACGCCGATGCAGATGCACCGCGTGATCGCCGCCCTCCGCGACCGCGTGCCCAACGTGGACAAGGCCGTGATCAGCGTCCACTGCCACGACGACCTGGGCCTCGCGGTGGCCAACAGCCTGGCGGCCGTCGAGGCGGGGGCCGGCCAGGTGGAGTGCACGATCAACGGCATCGGCGAGCGGGCGGGCAACTGCTCGCTCGAGGAGGTCGTGATGGCGCTCCGGACCCGGCACGACCACTACGGCTGCGACACGCGGATCGACACGCGGCGGCTCGTGCCCACGAGCCGGCTCGTGGCCAACGTCACCGGCATCCAGGTGCCGCGCAACAAGGCGATCGTGGGGCGCAACGCCTTCGCCCACGAGGCGGGCATCCACCAGGACGGCATGCTCAAGGAGCGCCGCACCTACGAGATCATGCGGCCCGAGGACGTGGGCCTCGAGCGGACCGACCTCGTGCTCGGCAAGCACAGCGGCCGGGCCGCGCTCGCCGACCGGGCCAAGGCACTCGGCTACCAATTGGACGCCGAGCAGCTGCAGACCGTGTTCGAGCGGTTCAAGGTGCTCGCCGACCGCAAGAAGGAGATCTACGACGGCGACATCGCGGCGCTCTGCGAGCAGCAGTTCTCAACGCTGCCCGAGCAGTACGTCTACGACGGCTACACGCTCGCCTGCGCGAGCGGCGCGACGCCCACGGTCACGCTCCGCGTGCTCCAGGACGGCGCCCCGAAGTCGGTGACGATCACGGCGGGCGACGGCCCGATTGACGGCATCTTCCTCGCGATCGAGAAACTCACGGGCGTCACGACCGTGTGCCGCGACTTCCGCGTGCAGGCCGTCACGGTCGGTAAGGACGCGCAGGGCGAGGTGACGGTCGAGCTCGAGCACGCCGGCCAGGTGCAGCGGGGTCGCGGCGTCTCGACCGACTCGCTCGAGGCCGCGGCCAAGGCCTTCCTCGCGGCGGTCAACCGCCTGGCCCTCGGCGCGTCCCCGCGGCTCCACCCACAGCAGGGCTGACGCGGCTCCGCGGTGGCCGTTTGGGGTGGCAGGCCGCACTCCGCAGATTGCCAATCTGTGGCTACACCGGACGAGC
This sequence comes from Planctomycetaceae bacterium, assembly GCA_046095965.1. GTDB lineage: Bacteria > Planctomycetota > Planctomycetia > Pirellulales > UBA1268 > QWPN01. The sequence goes on along the minus strand of JBJTJO010000194.1, from coordinate 1,990 downwards.
ACCGGCATCCTCCGCGTGGCGACGTCGCGCCCGCCAACGGCCGATCTCCGCGCAGCGATGTTACGCCCGACAACGGTCGATCTCCGCGGAGCGATGTAGGTGCAGACTGGCAGTCTGCACACGGTCGCACGCCGAACGGCACGGCGGTGGCCGAGCAAGGTGACCGGCCGCATTCCGCAGATTGCCAATCTGCGGCTACGTCCGGACGGGCACCGGCACCGCCTCCGCGCAGCGATGTCGTGCCCGAACAACGGCCGATCTCCGCGGAGCGATGTCGCGTCCGACAACGGTTCACCCCGCGCGGAACGTCTCCTCGATGCGGCGCCGCTCGCGGTCGATCTGCTCCGCGGTCGCGCCGAGTCGCTCGAGGATCCGGGCCGTCAGGGCCAGGGCCACCTCCCCCTCGTCGGCGAAGGCGTCCTCCGCGGCTGCGCCGTGCGGCCGCGGCAGCTCGCGGACGTACTGCGACCGGGCGAGGACGTGGATCGCGGGGTTCAGCTCCTTGGCGCGGCGCACGACCTCCTCGACGCCCGCCGCCCCGGCCGTGAGCACGAGGTGCCGGGCGCGGCCGACGCCCGCCTCCGCGAGCGTCTCGGGCCGCGACGCGTCGCCGTAGACGGCCCGCACGTCGAACGCGCGGAGCCGGCGGACCGTGTCGAGGTTGAGCTCGATCACGGTCGGCTCGATCCCATTGTCGAGCAGCAGCTGGCAGACGGTCTGCCCCACCGGCCCATAGCCCACGACCACGGCGCGGTGCGCCTCGTCCGCGGGGTCCGGCTCTGCCGCGGCCCCGTCGTCGGCCGCACGGCGCCGCGCGAGCCGCGCCTCCAGCGCCTCCGCCCCCCGGAACCCGAGCGGCGCGAGCGTGATCGAGATGATCGCGGTCGCCACGAGCGCATCGACGGCCGCGGTCGGCAGGACACCGAGGTCACGGCCGAGCGCGGCGAGGATGAAGGAGAACTCGCCGATCTGCGCGAGCGCCGCGGCGACGGGGAGCGCCACCCGCGCCGGCTCGCCCGCCATCCGCGCCACCGCCAGGGCGACCGCCGGCTTCGCCACGAGCACGATCGCGAGCGTCGCCACGAGCAGTGCCGGCGCCCGCAGGACGGCCGCCGGGTCGAACATCATGCCGACCGACACGAAGAACAGCACCGCGAAGGCGTCGCGCATCGGCAGCGCCTCGGCCGCGGCCCGCAGGCCGAACTCGCTGCGGCCCACGATCATGCCGGCCACGAACGCCCCGAGCGCCATCGACACGCCGAACACCTGCGCGGAGCCGACCGCGATGCCGAGGGCCGTGACGAGGACGGCGAGCGTGAACAGCTCGCGGGAGCGGGTGGCGGCGACCCCCTCGAGCAGCCGCGGGATGAGGCGCCCGCCCGCCACGGCGAGCAGGGCCACGAGCGCGCCGATCTTGAGGAGCACGACGCCGACGGCGACCGGCAGCGACGCCCCGGGGCCGCCCGCCACGACCGCGGGGAGCACGACGCGCGCCACCACGGTGAGCAGGTCCTCGCCCACGAGCCAGCCGACGGCCACGTGGCCCGCCCGGGAGTGGAGCGCGTGGGCGTCGGAGAGGACGCGGACGAGCACGACCGTGCTGGCGACGGAGATCGCGCCGCCGAACACGAGGCCGCTCGTCCAGTCCCAGCCGAGGAGCCGGCCGACCGCCGCGCCCAGGAGCGTCGCCACGGCGCTCTGCACGAGCGCGCCCGGCACGGCGACGCGCCACACCGCCGTGAGCTCGCGGAGTTGGAAGCGGAGGCCGACGCCGAACATGAGCAGGATCACGCCCACCTCCGCGAGCTGCTCGGCGACGTGCCGGTCGGCCGCGAAGCCGGGCGTGAACGGGCCGACGGCGATGCCCGCGACGAGGTAGCCGACGATCGGCGAGAGCCGCAGCCGCTGCGTCACGTAGCCGAGCACGAGCGCCGCGGTGAGGCCGCCGGTGAGCGTGAGGAGGAGGCCGGTGTCGTGCATGAATGGAGGT
>JBJTJO010000193.1:0-3724 GCA_046095965.1 Planctomycetaceae bacterium | reverse complement strand
TCGCGAGCGTGATGTTCCTGTCGTGGTTCTGGAGCCCGAAGAAGTCCATCGACGCCGTGCTCGACGACTACGCCGCGTTCTACTTCGGCCCCGAGGCGGCGGACGCCCGGACGCTGCTCGAACTCCTCGACGACGGCAACCAGGATCCCGAGCGGAAGGCGAAGATCCGCGCGCTGCGGACGGCGCTCGACGGCCGGCTGCCCGCGTGGGCGAAGACCGACTGGCGGTGGCAGGAGATCTGCCGCAGCTGCGACCGGTTCTGACCTCGGGGCGGCAGTGCTGCGCCGGCGCCCGCGTGCTACGGCGGCGGCGGGCGATGCCCGCGCAGCCAGTCGGCCACCTGCTCGAGCGCGGCCTGGTCCACCTCCGAGAAGTCGTCCGCGGCGACCGAGTCGATGTCGAGCACGGCCCATACCACGCCCGCCGCGTCGCGGAGCGGGACGACGATCTCCGACACGCTCGCGGCGCTGCACGCGATGTGGCCGGGGAACCGGTGCACGTCCGGAACGACGAGCGTCGCCGCCCGCGCCCAGGCCGATCCGCAGACGCCCCGGCCGCGCGGGATGCGGGTGCACGCGAGCGGTCCCTGGAACGGGCCGAGCACCAGGTCGTCGCCCTGCACGAGGTAGAAGCCGACCCAGTGGAACCCGAACGCCATCTGCAACGCGGCCGCGACGTTGGCCAGCGTGGCGATCGTGTCCGGCTCGGCGTCGATGAGGGCCCGCACCTGCGGCAGCAGTTCCGCGTAGCGGTCCCGCCGCGAGGCTCCGGGCGTGAGGGCAAGGGTCTCGGCCATGCGTTCAATCCGTCTCCACGAGCCTGCGGCCGGTCACGGCCGGGCGAACTGCCGAAAGACGAAGCCGCCCCGCTGGTTGCCGACGACGATGTCCCTGCGGCCGTCGCCGTCGAGGTCGCCGACGGCGAACAGCGTGCCCACTCCCGACGCATCGTCGAACCGGTGGGGCACCAACGTGACGGCATCGGCACCGGTCTTGCCGGGCTCGCGGACGAGCTTGAACCAGTAGAGCACCGGCGCGCCGCCCGGGTCGGCATCCCCCTTGGGGCCGTGCGCCCAGTAGCGCTTGCCGGTGACGACGTCCTCGAGGCCGTCGCCGTCGATGTCCGCGACCTCGAGCGCGTGCGGCTGCGAGAACTGCACGCCGGCGACGCTCGCCGCGGCGTCGTCGGGGAGGATGAGGTGCCGCACGAAGTCGATCGCCCCGTCCTTCCTCACCTGCTCGTACCAGGCGACGCCGTAGCCGTGGGCCGCAAGGCTCGTGACCACGTCGCCATCGCCGTCGCCGTCCACGTCGGAGACGTGCATCTGCGCGGCCCCGCTGCTGAAGGGAAACGCGTGCTTCGTCCAGGGCGCGCCCGTGATCTTCTCCGGCTGCTCCCACCACCCCTCGCTCATGAGGAGGTCGGCCCGGCCGTCGCCGTTGAGGTCGCCCCGGCCGAGGCCGTGGGTGTACTGCCCCCACGCGTGCTTCTCCGAGCAGGGCGTGAACACCCAGCGGTCGGTGCCGGTCGCGTCGGTGGGCGACGCGAAGCCGAGGACGCCGCCGGTGTGGAAGAGCAGTTCCGGCCGGCCGTCGCCGGTGACGTCGGCGTACTGCGGCGACTCGTTGTCCACCGTCGGGAAGGCGAGGTGGCGTTGCCAGGCACCGCCCACCCGGCCGGGATTCCGGAACCAGGCGACCTCCTTGCCGGGCCAGACGTTGACGAGCACGTCGAGCCAGCCGTCGCCGTCCACGTCGGAGACGATCGTGATGAAGTTGTTGGAGTACTTGTGCGGATCGAAGTCCTCCGGCGGATAGATCTCGTGCCGCACCGTGAACGCCGGCCCCGCGTACCACCAGGGACCGTAGACCGCGTCGCCGTGGCCGTCCTTGTCGATGTCGCCGATGCCAGCCCCCTCGGCGTGGAACGTGTCGGTGAGCTGGATCTTCATGAAGGTGACGGGCGGATCGGCCCCGATCGCACCCGGCACGACGGCGGTCGTCAGGGCGGCGAGCACGACGACGCGCGATGCCGCGCGGCACGGCAGGAGGCGGAGGGTCACGGGCGGGTCTCCGGGGGACGCGAACCGGGAGCCAGTCTAGTCCCGCCCCGGGCGCCTGCGCAGGCCCGCCGGGTCCGTCACTCGTCGGCGTCGGCGTCGTCGTCCATGTCCGCCGAGTCGTCCGACTCGGCGTCCCAGTCGTCCTCGTCCGCGTCCTGATCGTCCACGTCGTCCGCGTGGACGGCGGCAGCGGCCACCGTGCCGGCCGCGACGGCCTCGTGGGCGTGCGGCTGGATCTTCAGCTTCCGCGGCGCCGGGTCGGGGGGCAGGGGGGCGGTGCCGTTACGGGCCGCCCACTGCTCGAGCGTGAGGAGCACCTCGCGGGCCTGCGAGCCGGCGTACTGGCCCACCACGCCGTCCTCGGCCATGAAGTCGATGAGCCGGGCCCCGCGGCCGTAGCCCACGCCGAGCGCCCGCTGCAGGAGCGACACGCTGCCGCGGCCCTCGCGGATCACGACCTCGACGGCCGCCTCGTAGAGCTCGTCCTTGTCCTTCGGGCTCTGGCCCTTCGGCGCGTCGCCCGACGGGGCGGGCTGCAGGTTGACGAGCTCCGCGGCGTACTGCGGCTCGCTCGTGCCGATCGCGGCCATCACGCGGCCAATCTCGTCGTCGGAGAGGAACGTGCCCTGGCCGCGGAGGATCTGGCTCGTGCCGGGCGAGAGGAAGAGCATGTCGCCGTTGCCGAGCAGCCGCTCGGCCCCCATCTCGTCGAGCACCACGCGGCTGTCGGTGCGGCTGGCCACCTGGAACGCGATCCGCGCCGGCAGGTTGCTCTTGATGAGGCCGGTGATCACGTCCACCGTGGGCTTCTGCGTGGCGAGGATGAGGTGGATGCCCACCGCGCGGCGCTTCTGGGCGAGCCGGATGATGTGGGCCTCGATCTCCTTGCCCGCCGTCATCATCATGTCGGCGATCTCGTCGGCGATCATCACGATGAAGGGCATCGTGGCGGGGATCGCGGCGGCCTCCTCTTCGGTCTCGGGCTTGATCCGCTTCAGGATCTCGTCGCGGCCGAGCGCGTTGTACTGCGTGAGGTGGCGGACGCCCACCTTCGCGAGGAGCGCGTAGCGTTCCTCCATCTTGTCCACGGCCCAGGCGAGGATCGCCTCGGCCTTCTTCATGTCGGTCACCACCGGATGCATGAGGTGGGGCAGCGACTTGTAGGGCGTGAGCTCGACCATCTTCGGGTCGATCATGAGCATGCGGACCTCGTCGGGCCGCCGCGTCATGAGCATCGACACGATGATGGAGTTCAAGCACACCGACTTGCCCGTGCCGGTGCGGCCGGCGATGAGCAGGTGGGGCATGCTCGCCATGTCCACGACCATCGGGTTGCCCGCCACGTCCTTGCCGAGGAAGATCGGGATCTTCATGGTGCGGGCCTTGGCCTGCGTCTCCTCGATCACCTCGCGGAGGCGGACCATCTGCCGGGTCGTGTTGGGCACCTCGATGCCCACCGAGTTCTTGCCCGGGATCGGGGCCACGATGCGGACGCTCGGCACCCGCAGCGCGATCGCCAGGTCGTCGGCGAGGTTCGTGATCTTCGCCAGTCGCAGGCCGGCCTCGAGCTCGATCTCATATTGCGAGATCACCGGGCCCGTCTCGACCTCGACCACCTTCACCTTGAAGCCGAACTCGGCGAACGTCTTCTCGAGCACCTTC
>JBJTJO010000192.1:0-4016 GCA_046095965.1 Planctomycetaceae bacterium | reverse complement strand
ATGCCCGGTCGCGGAGTGTCCCGTCCGCACTCGATTCCTACCTGCGGGTGTTCGATGCCTCGGGCCGCCAACTCGTCGCGAACGACGACGCCGGGGGCGTGCTCGACAGCTACCTCGTCTTCGCCCCGACCACGGCCGGCACGTATTACGTGGGCGTCTCGTCGTACGGGAACTCGGCCTACGACCCCCGTTCCCCGGGCACGGCCGGCGCCGGGCGCACGACGGGCGACTATTCGATCTCCTTCGCGCTCGCCGCGGCCCCCCCGCCCGATGCCGGCGACACGACCGCGACGGCGCGGGCCGTGACGATCAGTGCCGCCGACATGCGGCTCTCCGGCTTGATCGGCGACGGCGCCTCCGGGGGCCGCGACGTGGACATCTACGCGGTCGTGCTGGCCGCCGGCCAGACCCTTGTGATCGACGTCGATGCCCGATCGCTCGCCGGTGGCTCGACGCTCGACAGTTGTCTGCGGCTGTTCGACGCCGCGCGGCGGCAACTGGCGGCGAACGACGACGCGGGCGGATCGTTCGACAGCTACCTCGCGTTCACGGCCCGGACGGCGGGCACCTACTACGTGGGAGTTTCCGGCTACGGAAACGCGGCGTACAACCCCGCGCGGGCCGGCTCGGGCAGGATCGGCTCGACCGGCGTCTACGAACTCGTGCTGCGTGACGGCTCGAGGACCACGACACGCGCCTCCGGCGGCATGCACGTGATGGGCTTCCGTGATGACCCTGCGGCACGGATCCAGCAGGCCGCGTTCGCCGCACTGGCCACGCAGCCGGCCGCGGGCACGTCGTCCCGGAAGCGCTGAGCCTGCGGCGGCCGGCCCCGCGTCCGATCCCGGGGCACCGGCCGTTCAGGCCGCCTGCTGCAGTTTCGAAGCTGATCGCGACGCGCGAGCCGGGGCGGCGCTCTCCGCCTCTTCCTGCTTGAGCGCGATCCAGCCGTCGATGCTCCACGGCCCGCCGCCGAAGGCGACCAGTGCAAGCAGCCCCCCGCCGACGGCGAGGTTCTTCATGAACTGGATCGTCTGGTCCTGGCGGATCTTCGGGTCGGCGAACGTCCAGAAGTCGTGGAAGTAGAACGTCGCGGCGGCGAGGAACACGAACAGGAAGATCGCCCCGAACCGCGTCCAGGCGCCGAGTACGACGGCGATGCCGCCGATGAGCAGCAGGCCGATCGCCCCGAACAGGGCGAACGTGGGATTGGGCACCCCCTGCGACTTCATCACCTCGACGGTCGCCGAGAACCGCGGGGGCAGCATGCTCACGAGGCTGGCCAGAAACACCGCGGCCAGCGCGAGCCGGCCGACGAGCGACACGAGTCCCTGCATCGCGCCGGTGAATTGCTGCATGATCCGTCCTCCGCCGGCCCCGCCGGGCCGACCGGGGAGGGATGGTCGCGGACGATCCACCCCGGTGCAAGGCCGAATCGGCCGTGGTTCAACGCCCCTCTCCCTGCGGGAGAGGGTGGCCGCAGGCCGGGTGAGGGTGCAGGGGCGGTTGGAGGGGCGACGGAGGCACCCTCACCCCGGCCCTCTCCCAGAGGGAGAGGGAGAGAGAGTCGCAGGCCCTCTCCCAGAGGGAGAGGGCGTCGAGATATCCGGCTCGTCCCGCGTGATGCAATGCAGGGCCCCGCGGCCGCGGACGAGGGCCGAGCAGTCCACTGGCTCGACCGCGCGGCCGGGGAAGCAGTCGGCGAGCGTCCGCAGGGCGGGCTCGTCCGTGGGCCGGCCGAACACCGGCACGGCCACGACACCGTTGGCCACGAGGTAGTTCAGGTGGCTCGCGGGCAGTTGCACGCCGCCGAACGCGAATCGCGGCGGGATGTCGATCGGAACCACCTCGAGACGCCGGCCGGCCGCGTCGCGGAGCGTGCGCAGCGTCGCGAGGTTGGCCTCCAGGGAATCGTGATTCGGGTCGAGCCGGTCCGGCTGCCGCGCCGCGACCACGCGGCCGGGCGCCACGAAGCGCGCGAGCTGGTCCACGTGGCCGTCGGTGTCGTCGCCGGCGAGCTCACCGCCGATCCAGCGCACCACCTCGACGCCGAGGTGGTCGCACAGCACGCGCTCCATCGCGGCCCGGCCGACACCGGGATTCCGCTTTTCATCCACGACGCAACGCTCGTTGACGAGGAGCGTGCCGGCGCCGTCGGTCTCGAGTGCGCCCCCCTCGAGCACGAGTCCCGGCTCGAAGACCCGCCGGCCGAGCCGCTCCGCGATCGCACGAGCCACGCGGGCGTCGGCATCCCAGGGCGGATACTTGCCCCCCCAGGCGTTCCACTCCCAGGCGACGGCGGCCGGCGGCAGGTCGCGACCGGCACGCGGCGCGAGCCACACGGGCCCCGTGTCGCGGAGCCAGGAGTCGTTCGTGGGAATTTCCACGAACCCGACGTTCGCGACGTCGGCGAGTGCGATCCTCGCCTCGGCGAGCGGCCCGCCGGCCGCCACGATCCGCACGGGCTCGTGGCGGGCCAACAGCCGCACGATGCCGGCGAACACCGGCGGGATCGCGGCGAAGTCGCCGAGGAAGGTGGCCCGCCGGTGCGGCCAGGCGAGCCACACGGCCGCGTGCGGCTCCCACTCCGCGGGCAGCCGGTAGCCGAGTTCCGCGGGGGTCATGTCGGTCACGTCCCCCACCGATCACCGAGGCCGCCGTACGCGTCGATGCGCCGGTCGCGGAAGAAGGGCCACCGCGTCCGCGACCACTCGATGCGGGCCAGGTCGCACTCGCACACGATCACGTCCGGCGCATCGTGGCCGGCGAGCGCCAGCCGCTCGCCGTTGGGCGCGTAGACCACGCTCGCGCCCCAGAACCGCAGGCCCCCCTCGCGGCCGGCCCGGTTCACCGCCGCCACGAACACGCCGTTGGCGATGGCGTGGCTCCGGAGCATCGTGTCCCACGACTCGTACTGCTCGCGGTGCAGGGTCTCCTCGCCGTCGAGCCAGCCGATCGCGGTTGGGTAGAAGAGCACCTGGGCCCCGGCCATGGCCGTGAGCCGCGCGGCCTCGGGATACCACTGGTCCCAGCAGACGAGCGGCCCCACGGCAAGCCGGCTCGTGGGCACGCTCATGAAGCCCGTGTCGCCGGGCGCGAAATAAAACTTTTCGTAGTAGTGCGGGTCGTCGGGGATGTGCATCTTGCGGTACACGCCCGCCGTCGAGCCGTCGGCGTCGAAGACGACCGCGGTGTTGTGGAAGAGACCGGCGCTGCGGCGCTCGAACACGCTCCCCACGAGCACGACCCCGTGCTCCCGTGCGGCCGCGGCGAGCCGCGCCGTGAGCGGTCCGGGCACCCCCTCGGCCTCGGCGAATTTCCCGTGGTCCTCGGCCTGGCAGGGATACTCGCCGGCGAAGAGCTCCTGGAGGCAGACGACCTGGGCGCCCCGCTTCGCGGCCGCCGCGATCCCCGCGAGCGCCTGCGCGACGTTCGCCTCCCGGTCGGATGTGCAGACCGACTGCACGAGTCCGAGCCGCACGACCGTTCCCTCGGCCCGCTCGCTGGCGGCGTCCGCAGCCGGCCCGCGCGGCTGCAGGCTCATCCCGTCACCGCCGGCTCGAGCCGCGCGGCGGGCACGGGAAACTGCTCGGCGAGTTCGGCCACCTCGCGGCGGGTCGTCTCGACCACCGCGGCGTCACCGGTGCTCTTCAGCGCCCGCAGGATCCAGGCCGCGATCCGCTTCATCTCGTCGGGGCCCATGCCGCGCGTCGTGAGCGCGGGCGTGCCGAGGCGGATGCCCGAGGGGTCCATCGGCTTCCGCTCGTCGAAGGGGATCATGTTCTTGTTGCAGGTGATGCCGCAGCGGTCGAGCGTCTCCTCGGCGATCTTGCCGCCGATGCCCAGCGGCGTGACGTCCACCAGCATCAAGTGGGTGTCGGTACCGCCGCTCACGAGCCGCACGCCGCCCAAGGCGAGGGCCTCGGCGAGCGCCTTGGCGTTGGCGATCACCTGCCTGCCGTAGGCCTTGAACTCGGGACGCAGCGCCTCGGCGAAGGCCACGGCCTTGCCGGCGA
>JBJTJO010000191.1:0-6221 GCA_046095965.1 Planctomycetaceae bacterium | reverse complement strand
GGCTGGCACTGGGCGGCGCGGCGGCGGCGGGGGCCGGTCCGGCGGTCGTGGGAACGCTCGCGGGGCTGGCGGCGGTGGTGGCCGGGGCCGTCGCGGTGCTCGCCCGCGCGGCCTCGGGCCTGCGGCTCGGGCGCCGGGATGGCGCCATGCTCCTGCGGCTCTCGCCATGGCGGACCGACGCGGTGCCGCTCGGCGTGGTCGAGTGCGTCTTCCCGGGATCGCAGCGGCTCGCGGGGCCCGTCCTGGCGCAGGCCTGCGAGGACGGCGCCGATGCCGGGGCGTCGGTGCCGTCCGCGCGGCGCGTGGGCACGCTCGTGATCCGGTTCGCGGAACGCGCGACCGAGTGGCGGGAGCGGCCGACGTTCGCGGCGTGGGGCACGTGGCACGACGGGCACGTGGTCCTCGACGGCCGCTGGTGCGAGCCGCTCTCGGCCGAGGTTGCGCGGTCGATCGGGCAACGACTCCTCGAGGCGAAGCGCGAGGCGGCCCCGGTGGGAGCGGACCGATGAGGCCCGCGTCCGTCCCGTGGCACGGCCTGCTCGTGAGCGTCCGCGACGCGGCCGAGGCGGTCGAGGCCGTCGCCGGCGGGGCCGCGATCGTGGACGTGAAGGAGCCGGCGTGCGGACCGCTCGGTGCCGCGGCGGCCGAGACGGCGGCCGCGATTGCGGGCGTGATCGCCGGCCGCGTGCCGTGGACAGTCGCGTGCGGCGAGTTGGCCGCGGGCGGTGCCCGTGCGGCCGCGCACGTGGCCGGTGCCATCGCGTCGCTGCCCCGCGGGACGCCGTGGCCGGCGGCCGCGAAGGCCGGACCCGCCGGGCTGATGCCGGAGGACTGGCGTCGCGAATTCGCGGCGTTCGTGGAGGCGCTCCCGCGGGGCGTCGAGCCGGTCGCGGTCGCCTACGCCGACTGGCGGGCCGCCGACGCGCCGCCACCGGAGGCGATCATCGCCCGCGCCGTTGCCCTGGGGGCCCGCACGCTGCTCATCGACACGTTCGACAAGCAGGCGGCCGGCATCCTGGGGCCGGCGACGCGGGGGGGGCTTCCGGCTTGGATCGTCGCGGCCCACGCCGCAGGCCTCGCGGTGGCGGTCGCGGGGCGGCTCAACCTGGCCGAAGTTGCCCGGGCGGCTGACCTCGGGGCGGACGTGGTGGCCGTGCGCTCCGCCGTCTGTCGCGGGGGACGCATGGGGCGCGTGGACCGGTCGCTCGTGGCCCGCGTTGCCGATTTCGGCCAGGCTCCGGCCGCGGACGGGCGGCGGGCTGCTACACTCCCGCCTTCCTTTTCAGGCCCGTTCCCCCCGCCGCTGGTGCCACGACCGTGAAACCGCTGGAAGTTCGCGTACCCCACCATCTCGACAACGCCGAAGTCCGGCGGCGAATCGACCGGGCGCTCGAAAAGGCTCGCAACGACTATGCCGCGCAGGTCGGCCCGATCGACGCCGCCTGGCGGGACGACGGGCGGCTGCACCTGCGGTTCACCGTGATGGGGGCGGCGATCGAGTCCGAGGTCGAACTGGCCGTCGAGGAGGTGGTCGCGCGGGTCACGCTCCCGGGATTTGCCGGCATGTTCGCCGGCCAGGTCCGCACCGGGATCGCCGAGCGGCTCGGCGGGCTGCTGGGCCCGGCCGCCCCCTGACGGTCGTGCCGGTTGGGCCGCTGAAGCCGTCCTCCGCGGCTTCCCCGGCGGTGGCGCGGGAAATTTTGCCGATCCTCCCGCCGGGAGTATCCTGCGCCCATGATGTCGGTGTCGCACCGCCCGGGTCCCCGGGCCATCCGGTGGCTCGTTTCCAGCACGGCCCTCGCCTGCGCGCTGGTCGTCGGGTTCGCGCCCGCCGCCCGGTCGCAGCCCGCCGCGGCCGAGGACGACCCGTTCGCCGACGAGTTGAACCCGTTCGGCAAGCAGCCGAAGGAGACCGAAGGGGGCGTGGCGCCGGCCCCGTCTCCGACCACCCCGACGCCCGCGCTGCCCACGCCCGGCCGCATGCCGACGAAGCCGCCGGTCCAACTTCCGGTGCCGTTCCCGGAATCGAACGAACCGACCGCGCCCCCGCCCGCGCGACGGCCCCGGCCTGACGCCACACCGCCGCGGCAGGACTTCCGTCTGCCGCGCGACGAGCTCGAGACGGTGGAGCCGACCGCCGCCGAGAAGCTTGTCGTCGAGGCCGAGAAGCTCGACACGGCGGGCGATTTGAAGGGGGCCCGTGCGAAGCTGAACGAGGCGCTGCGTCTCGACCCCAAGCTCACGATCGGCTGGCTGGCGCTCGGCGTCGTCGCGCGGCGGCTCGGCGACTTCGAGGCCTCCGTCGAGGCGTGCTCGAAGGGCATCGCCGTCGATCCGAACATGGCGGAGCTCTACCTGCGGCGCGGCATCGCCTGGTACCACCTCGGCCTCTACGGGATCGCGCTCGAGGACTTCGAGGAGGCCGCCGGCATGGGCTACGAGGACGCGCGGCCGGAACTCTGGCGGGGCCTCACGCTCGTCGCGCTCGATCGGCACCTGGAGGCGATCAACGCCTACGCGGCGTGCATCCGCCGCGATCGCGAGTTCACGCTCGGCTACCTCAACCGCGGCCTGGCCTACCTCTCGACCGGCGAGCCGCGGAAGGCGGAGTTCGACTTCGACATGGCGATCCGTCGCGACCCGCGGGACGCACGGGCGTGGTTCAACCGGGGCGTGGCCCTGGCCCGCCAGGGCCGGTTTGCCGAGGCGGCCAACTCCTACTCCGAGGCGCTCAAGCGCGATCCCGGGATGGAGGCGGCCCGGCGGAACAAGGTCGCGGCCGAGGGCCAGGTCGGCCGCCGGTAGCCCCGGTCAGGGCGGGGGCGCATCGACGACGAGTCGGCCCTCCTCGATCCGCCAGCGGAGGCCCAGCGGGGCCACGAGCGCATCGAGCAACTCGTCGCGGGTGGCGTCGGTCACTGCGGCCCGCACGATCTCCCCGGGGAGGATGCCGCGGGCGGCGAGCGACTCGCGGTCGAGCGCGGGCTCGAGTCCCAGCCGGGGTGCGATGGACCCTATCGCCTCGTCGAGCGGCGCCTCCAGGCGCAGCGTGAAGCGTTCGGTGACGCGCGGCGACCGTGGTCCCTGGCGTTTCGTGGGGCGCTCCCGACCGCCGGTCGCGGCCGCCGCGACCCGGCCCGCGGCGGGCAGCGGCACGACATTTCCTGTCGGCCCCGCACCGGCCTCGGCCGCCCACGCGATGCGCAGGTCGTGGTGGGCGAGCACGAGGTCGAGTCGCTCGGCCAGCCCGAGCGGCGGCAGCGTCGCGGCGGGCAGGTGGTCGTGCGGCACCTTCTCGAGGCCGGCGAGCGTCGCGCCCTCCGCGGCGGCGGCCGCCGCGACGAGTTCCCGCGGCCGCGCGCCGTCCGCCCACGACCACGCGCGGCGCGTCGCGAGCGCGGTCCGTGCGGCCTCGGGGAGCGCGGCGATCTCCGCGAGTCGGTCCGCCTCGCCCTGCGTGGCCCGGCCCGCCGCGGCGGTCGGGCCGATGCGGATCCACGACCGCAGGGGCTCGACGGTCCCGCCGACGGACTCGGCCACGGTCGCGAGCACGTCGCCCAGCGGCTCGCCGCGACAGTCACGGGTGACGGCCGTGTCGGGGTCGAGCCGCCGATCCACGACCACCGGCCTGCCGGCGAGCGTCGTCGCCCGCTCGGCCCACGCCCGCAACGGCAGTCCGTTCCACAGGGCGTGCACGGGTGCCGCCGGCTCGCCCGCCACGGAGTTGATCGGGCCCGGGCCGGCCAGCGCGAGCACGCAGGCCGCAAGACCGCGTGCGGTTTTTCGCGGCAGATGCCCGGCGGCCGCGCGCATCGTGTAGGGTCTCGTGGTCGGCGACGTCGATCGCGGCCCGCTGCGCCGCATGCCCGCGGCCCGGCAAACCGCAACGGACTCGAGGATACCACCGGGAGCACGCGACGATGAACACGGGTTCGGGTCCGACTCGGCGCCCGACGTGCGCGCTGGCCCTCGACCAGGGCACGACGTCGAGCCGGGCGATCCTCTTCGACCGGGCGGGCCGCGCGCTGTCCGTCGCGCAGGAGGAGTTCACGCAGCACGCGCGGGCGGCCACCGGTCCCGACGGCATCGACCTGGGGATCGTCGAGCACGACCCGGAGGACATCTGGCGGACGCAGCTCTCCTGCGCGCGGCGGGCGCTCGCGTCGGCGGGCGTGACGGCCCGCGACGTGGCGGCCATCGGCATCACGAACCAGCGCGAGACGACGATCCTCTGGGACCGCGTCACGGGCCGGCCGGTCGCGCCGGCGATCGTCTGGCAGAGCCGCGTGTCGGCGCCGATCTGTGCGCGGCTGAAGGCGCGCGGCCTCGAGCCCGAGATCCGCCGGCGCACGGGCCTGCTGCTCGACCCCTACTTCTCGGCGACCAAGATCGTGCACCTCCTGGAGACGGTGCCGGGCCTGCGGGCCCGGTGCGACGCGGGCGAGGTGCTGTTCGGCACCGTGGACTCGTTCCTGGTCTGGCGGCTCACAGGCGGCCGCGTGCATGCCACCGACGTGACGAACGCCGCCCGCACGCTGCTCTTCGACATCCACCGCATGGCCTGGAGCGACGACCTGCTCCGCGTGTTCGACGTGCCGGCGTCGATCCTGCCGGAGGTGCGGCCGTCGAGCGGGTCGTTCGGCGAGACCGCGGCCGACCTGCTCGGCGGGCCGATCCCGATCGCGGGCTGCGCCGGGGACCAGCAGGCGGCGGCGTTCGGGCAGGGCGTGCTCGCGGCCGGAGACGCCAAGAACACCTACGGCACCGGCGCGTTCCTGCTGTTCTCGACCGGCGACCGCGTCGTCGAAAGCGGTCATGGACTGCTGGCCACGCCGGCGTGCGTCGTGCCCGGGGCCGGCGCCGACCGGGCCACGCCCCACTACTGCCTCGAGGGCTCGGTGTTCGTGGCCGGCGCGCTCGTGGGCTGGCTCCGCGACGGCCTCGGGCTCGTCGAGCATTCCCGGGACATCGAGCAGCTGGCCCGGACCGTGGCCGACTCGGGGGGCGTGATGATCGTCCCGGCGCTGACGGGCCTCGGCGCTCCCCACTGGGATCCGCACGCGCGGGGCACGATCCTCGGGCTCTCGCGGGCCACCCACCGCGGCCACCTCGCGCGGGCGGCGCTCGAGGCCATCGCCCTGTCGGTGGCCGACGTCGTCGATTGCATGCAGCGCGACGCCGGGGTGACGCTCGGCCGGCTGCGGGTCGATGGCGGGGCGAGCGCGAACGACCTGCTCCTGCAGATCCAGGCCGATGTGCTCGGCATCCCGATCGACCGCCCCGCCGTCACCGAGACCACGGCCTTGGGCGCCGCGCTGCTCGCCGGGCTGGCCGTCGGCTTCTTCGGCGGGGACGCCGACGTCGCCGACGCGCGGCGGGTGGCGGCCACGTTCGTGCCGAGCCTCGATGCGGCCGGCCGCGGGAGGCTCCGGGCCCTGTGGGCCGAGGCCGTGACGCGGAGCCGGGGCTGGGCCGCGTTCGTGCCGGGTCGTCAGTAGGTCCGCGTGCCGGCGGCGGCAGCGGGCCGCTCCGCCAGCGCGATCCGCCCCGTGTAGCGGGTCGGGTCGGCGGCGAAGGCCGAGCGGGTCTCGGGCGTGGCGAACAGGTACATCCGCGACTGGTAGGTGACGCCGTAGCGCCGCTGGCCGGGCGTGGCCGAGCCGCGGTCGAGTGCGAGCACCGGGTCGTCGCCGGAGAGTGCCGGCGCGTAGCGGTCGGGATCGGCGAGGAACGTGCGCTGCTCGTCGGCACCGGCGAACAGGTAGGTGCGCCCGCGGTGCCGGGCGCCCCACTGGGCCCGTCCCTCGACCCAGGCTCCACGATCGACGAGCGACACGGGGCAGTAGCCCTCGAGTCCCAGCGGCATCGAGCCCTGGGCGTCGGACGTGGCGGCGGCCGTGGCGGCGGGCGTTGCGGGCGCCGCCTGCTGGGCGGGCGGCGCGATGCCGACGAACGGATTGCGGGGCAGCGCCGGGGCGACGGTGGGGGGTTCGGATGCCGCCTTGCCCGGCAGCGCGAACGGCTTCTGGAGCGCGGCGAGCCAGCCGGGCGTCTGCGGCTCGGGCCGTGGCTCGACACGTGTCGTCGGCGGCAGCGGCGCGGCGGCCTGTGGCACCGTGGTCTGCGGCGCGGCAGCCTGCGCTGCCGGCGGTGTCGTGGCCGTGGTCGTGGCCGGTGCCGACCGTGTCGCCGGCGCGTCGAGCCACGGCGAGACGCTCGTG
>JBJTJO010000190.1:0-5699 GCA_046095965.1 Planctomycetaceae bacterium | reverse complement strand
CGGTGGCAGAGTTTCCGGGAGACCGGTCCCTCGTCCCGGCTCCCCCGTCCCGCCTCGGCGCGGGCGGACGTCCCTTCCACCTCCGGAGGTTCTCTCCATGTCCACTTCGTTCGCGATTCGCGCGTTCCTGTTCTGCGGCCTCGCGGCCGCCTCCCTTGCCGGTGCCGCCGAGGCGGGCTTCGGCCACCTGCGTCACCGTCAGGCCTGCGAGCCCGAGTGTGCGGCGATCGAGCCGGGTTGCTCGGCGTTCGTGCCCGCCTGCGAGCCGGGTTGTGCCGCGTTCGACGCCGGCGGCTGGGAGCCGGGCTGCGGCTGCGAGACGGTCTGCCCGTCGAATCCGTGCATCAAGTACCGCCACAAGCACGCCTGCCGTCACAAGCACGCGCACGGCTGCGGGTGCTGCCCGGAGCCGACGTACGAGACGGTCCTCGAGGCCACGAGCCCCGAGACCTGCTGCACGGTCGCGGTCCCGGTCTGCCTGCCGATCTGCTGCGAGGGTTGCCCCTGCGAGTCGTCGCGGTGCACGCTCCTGGGGTGCGGCCTCGTGCGGTTCGACTACTGCTGCGGCGTGTCGGTCGTCGTCCGCTTTCAGAAGTGCGGCGACATCCTGGTCACGTATCACGGATTCTGAGTGTCGTGGCCGCGGGGCCCTGCATGGCCCCGCGGGCCGACGCGGGCGGAGGGCACGCCGAGGTTGCCCCCGCCCGGGGCGGGCGGCCGGCGCGGGCTTGTCAGCCGTCGCCGCGCCGCAGCCGCGTGAACAGGCGGCGGTAGTCGCCGGGCCGCACCGGGAGGACGGCCGGGGCCTCGTCCAGGTCATCCTCGATCACGAGGATGTCGGCATCGTCGAATTCGTGCCCGGCCGAGGCGGGCGGCCCGTCCGCGGGGGGCTCGTCGGATCCACCCGGCGCGTGATGGCGGTCCGGATCACGAACGGGAGGCTGCACCGCCCCGCGCTCGAGGTCGGCGATCATGCGCGCGATCGCCTCGCCCTCGCGGCTCGACACCCGCCCGCTCGCCGGGACGACGTCCGCGCCCAACGCCGCGCGGTCGGGGTGTGGGCGCGGGCGCTCGTCAACGCTGAACAGTCCCTCGAACGGGTCGGCCGCGGCATCGCCCACGAGTTCGACGTCGGGCCCCTTCCAGAGGTTCGCGGCCCCGGCCTCGGCCCCGGCAGGCTCATCCTCGACGGTTTCGGCGTGCGGTTCGTCCGCAGGGTCGAGGTCGTCGTCGAGGCCACCGAACTCGATCACGGTCGCGGTGTCGGCGAGGTCGTCGTCGGCGGTGAACCGCGGTGCGTCGCGGGCCGTCTCGTCGTGCCGGGACGGGTGGGCGGAGAGGGACGACGCGGACCGCTCGACGCCGGCCGGCGCGGGCAGCTTCTGGATTTCCCGCCAGGCCGCGGCGACGTCAGCCGAGGTGGCGCGTCGTCCCGCGGCGGTCGCGATCACGAGCGCCTGGTCGCAGATCTGGTTCACGAGCCGCGGCACGCCGTCGGTGGCCGCGAACACGGCGTCGTCGCAGCCCGGCGCGAAGAGCCGATCCCACTCGAGGCCGGCGGCCTTGGGCAGCGTCCTCAGGTACGCCATGGTCTCGGCGTGGTCGAGCGGCTCGAGGTAGGTGCGCACCGCGATCCGCTGCGCGAGGCTCTCCATCCGCGGCAGGCCCAGGAGTTCCTCGAGCTTCGGTCCGCCCGCGAGGACGATGTGGACCGCGGGCAGCGGCGTGGGCACGTTCGTCAGGAGCCGCAGTTCCTCGATGAGGCGCGTGGGCAGCGTGTGCGCCTCGTCCACGAGGATCACGAGGCCCGAGCCCGCGGCCGCCAGCCCGCGGATCCGTTCCACGATCGCCATCCGCAGCTCGACCTCGTCGATGCCGCGATAGGGCTCGCCGATCTCGGCGAGGACCGACTGCCACAGGGCGCGGCGCGTGAGGATCCGGGTGCCGGTGAGGAAGGCCACGTCGAAGTCGTCGCGGACGTGTTCGGCGACCTTCGCCAGCAGGAGCGACTTGCCGGTGCCCGGCTGGCCCACCACGAGCGCCACCCCCTCGGCGCGGCGGATCGCGCGCTCGATCGAGTGCAGGCCCGCATCGATCGCGGCGGCGGGATGGTAGAACTGCGTCCGCGGCGCGGCCATGAACGGGCGGGTCGAAGGGTGCCGGCGGGGAGCGTGCAAGAAGGCCTCGGCATCCGGAGGTTGTGACGGGCCGCGGTGTTCCGGCCCCACGCAGCAGTTTTCGACCACCCGCGCCGGGTTCCTGCACCGCGTGACGGCCACGTAGACTGTGCGCGTGCGGCAGGCGGCATGCCCGCGCACGATGGTGCCGGTCGTGACGGCGGGAGGATGCGGAAGTGACCGGCGTCGGACCGTTGTTCCACGTGAAGGTGTGCGGGGTCACCACGCCCGCCGACGCGGCCCTCGCCGCGGCCGCCGGGGCCGACGCGATCGGCCTCAACTTCGTGGCCGGCTCGCCGCGCCGGATCGACGTCGCGACGGCCAGGGCCGTGGCCGACGCCGTGCCGGCCGGCGTGCTCGTCGTGGGCGTGTTCGCCGGCGTACCCGCAACCGAGGTCGTGGCGACCGCCCGCGCCGCCCGCCTCGGCGCCGTGCAGCTGCATGGCCATCTGGTCGGCGAAGGGGCCGGCGTCGATTCCCCCGAGGCCTGTGCGGAGGTGCGTGCGGCGCTCGGTTCCCTCCCCCTGATCCGCGCCGTCCGGCTCGGGACCGACGGGCTGGCAGAAGCCCGGCGCTGGCTCGCCGCTGCGACGGCCGTCGGAGCGACGCCCGATTTTTTGATCGTGGACGCGGCGGCGGCGGCGGGCGTCTCGGCGGGATCGCTCGGCGGCACGGGGGCCCGCGTGGACTGGCGGGCACTCGCGGCCGCGGGGCCGCTCGGTCTCGGGTGGGCGCTGGCCGGCGGCCTCGACCCGAGAAACGTGGCGGAGGCGATCCGGGTGAGCGGGGCGGAGGCCGTGGACGTGGCTAGCGGCGTGGAGTCCGCCCCCGGCCGCAAGGACCCCGAGATGGTGCGGGCCTTCGTGGCCGCGGCCCGGGCTGCCTTGCCGGGGGGTCCTGTGCGTCCGCCCGAAGCCCGCTACTATGGTGCGTCTCGAGCCTGATTCGTTTCGCCACTTCTTTTCAGGAGCATCCCGTGGCCCACGTCGAAACCCGCCTGCCCTACAAGGTCGCCGATCTCTCGCTCGCCGAATGGGGCCGCAAGGAGATCATGCTGGCGGAGAACGAGATGCCGGGCCTCATGGCCCTGCGGGAGAAGTACGGCCGCTCGAAGCCGCTCGCCGGCGCCCGCATCGCCGGCTGCCTCCACATGACGATCCAGACGGCCGTGCTCATCGAAACCCTCAAGGAGCTCGGAGCCGAGGTCACCTGGAGCAGCTGCAACATCTTCTCGACCCAGGATCACGCCGCGGCGGCGATCGCCAAGGCGGGCATCCCGGTCTACGCCTGGAAGGGCATGACCAACGAGGAGTTCGACTGGTGCATCGAGCAGACGCTGTTCTTCTCGGACGGCGAGCCGCTCAACATGATCCTCGACGACGGCGGTGACCTGACCGCCATGGTGCACCAGAAGTATCCGGAGCTGCTCGGCGGCATCCGCGGCCTCTCCGAGGAGACGACCACGGGCGTGCACCGCCTCTACCAGATGCACGAGAACGGCGAGCTCAAGCTCCCGGCCATCAACGTCAACGACTCCTGCACGAAGTCGAAGTTCGACAACCTCTACGGCTGCCGCGAGAGCCTCGCCGACGGCATCAAGCGGGCCACCGACGTGATGGTGGCCGGCAAGGTCGTGGTCGTGGCCGGCTACGGCGACGTCGGCAAGGGCTCCGCCCACTCGATGAAGTCGCTCGGCGCCCGGGTGATCGTCACCGAGATCGACCCCATCAACGCCCTGCAAGCGGTGATGGAGGGTTTCGAGGTGACCACGATGGAAGAGGCCTGCTCCCGCGGTCAAATCTTCGTGACGGCCACCGGCTGCCGCGACGTGATCAAGGGCGAGCACATCGCCCGGATGCCCAACGACGCCATCATCTGCAACATCGGCCACTTTGACCTGGAGATCGACGTCGCCTGGCTGAACGACACCAAGGGCATCAGGAAGGTCGAGATCAAGCCGCAGGTGGACCGCTACACGCTCCCCTCGGGCAACTCCGTGATCGTGCTGGCCGAGGGCCGGCTCGTGAATCTGGGCTGCGCCACGGGCCACCCGTCGTTCGTGATGAGCACGAGCTTCACGAACCAGGTGCTCGCGCAACTGGCCCTCTGGACCGAGGCCGACAAGTACGACGTGGGTGTCCACCTGCTCCCCAAGAAGCTCGACGAGGAGGTGGCCCGGCTGCACCTCGACAAGCTCGGCGTGAAGCTGACCAAGCTCACGAAGGCGCAGGCCGAGTACCTGCACGTGCCGGTGGAAGGGCCGTTCAAGCCCGAGTACTACCGCTACTGATCAGCGCGTCAGCGGCACGCTGAAGTCAGCCCATCGGCGAATCGGGCAACCGGTGATCCGGTCTGCCTCGGGGGAAGGACGGCGCACTCCGTATGGCATCGCCTCCGGGGAAGGACGGCGCATTCCGTACGGCATCGCCTCCGCGGAGCGAGTAGGTGCAGACTGGCAGTCTGCACGCGGTGGCGGGCCGCTCGGCGTTGCGGTGGCCGGGTGATGTGGCGGACCGGATTCCGCAGACTGCCAGTCTGCGGCTACGTACGGACAAGGCTCGCCACCGGCCGACGAAGCCGAGGATGCCCGCGCCTGCCTTTCTGTCGCACCTCCGGGCTCCCGTCACGGCGAGCTCGGCGGGGTCTCGGGACGAGGATGCGGAGCCGCGGCGCTTCGCCGCAGCGAACGCAACTCGTACCGGCCCCAAAGCCGAGCGGGTTGGGCTTGGGGGCGACAACGGCGTGTTTCACGGGAAACGCCGCGCGGATTTGCTACCATCCCGGCCTCGACCAGGTCCTGCCCTCCCACACCCCGGATCCACGATGCCCCACGTCGCCCCGCTCCGCGGCCTCCGCTACGACCCCAAGCACGTCGGTGCCCTGTCGCAGGTGATCGCGCCCCCCTACGACGTGATCGACGCGGCCCTGCAGAAGTCCCTCTACGAGCGGCACCCGGCAAACGTCATCCGGCTCGAACTCAACCGCGAGGAGCCCGGCGACGACGAGCGGGCGAACAAGTACAGCCGGGCCGCGAAGTTCCTCCGCGAGTGGCGGGAGCAGGGGGTGGTGATGCAGGAGCCGGCCGCCGTGCTCTACGTCTACCACCAGGAGTTCGAGGTCGAGGGCACCACCCACGTCCGTCGCGGGGTCATGGCCCGCGTGCGGCTCGAGCGGTTCGGCACGGGCAACATCCATCCGCACGAGGAGACGATGAGCGGCCCGAAGCAGGACCGGCTCCGGCTCACGCGGGCCTGCCGGGCGAACCTGTCGCAGGTGTTCGGGCTCTATCCCGACCCGGCCGGCGAGGTCCAGGCGCTGCTCGACGGGGCCGTCGCCGGCCAGCCGCCGGTCGAGGCCACCGACCACCTTGGCGTGCGGAGCCGGATGTGGCCTCTCGCCGACGAGGCGGTGGCGACGAAGGTGGCCGGACTCATGGGCCCCAGGCCCGTGTTCATCGCCGACGGCCACCACCGCTACGAGACCGCCTGCAACTACCGCGACGAGGTGGCGGCCCAGTGGGCC
>JBJTJO010000189.1:0-4004 GCA_046095965.1 Planctomycetaceae bacterium | reverse complement strand
ACTTTGGCGTCGGCAATGCCGTCACCGGCCTGGGAACCGGCGGCACCAAGTCGGCCTACTTCCAGAACGGCAGCCTGCAGTTGGTCGTCGTCCCGGAGCCTGGGGCACTTGGCATCGCGTGCGGCGGCCTGCTGGGATTGCTGGCCCTCCGGCGGCTGCGGCGGGCCTGACGGACACCCCGCGGCCAGACGTCGAAAACACGCCGTGCCCGCCGCATTGCCTGCATCGGGCGGAGTCGTTGCGGCAAATCGACTGGTATCGCGGGCACCGTCGACCTAGGATAGATGGTGTCCCGCCGACCGACCGCACTGGTCCGCGATTCGTGGTGTTTTCACCGGAATCGGCGACGCGGGTGACCCGCACAGGGCCTTTCGAGGGCTTGGCGACATGGGTTGCTCGAGGTTTTCTGCCGTGCCGTGTCCACGCGTCATCCTGGGATGCATGTGGCTGGCGGCCACTTCTGCCGCGGCCCCGGCGGCAGCGCCTCGTGCAGGACCATGACGACCGCGACGCGATCCAAGCCTCGCCTGACGACCTGCCGGTGATCGATATCAGCAGCCTCTGATGCATCCGCCTCACGGTCGGACTCGAGGCGGGCCTGCGCGAACGCTGAAAATCACCTCGCAGTTCCCCTGCATGAGCGTCCGGCAAAGCGCCGTCAGGCTCCACCATCCGGTCCGTGGAGGCCAAACACCCGGTCACGGGCCAGCAGTGACCCGGCCATCGCTTGCGCAAAGTGCCGTTGACCGTCCTATCCTTGCCGCTGGATATGATTCTCGTATGAACGAGCCCACGAACTCGGCGAGCCCGGCAGTCGGAGCGATGCGGGAAACGGGCCATCCGGGCCGTCAACTCCATCCAGGCGACCGCGTGTATCCGGAGCGCTACTACGAAATCCTGGCCCGCGAACTGGGCGAGGAAAAGGCGCGGTGGGCTCGCCTGCCCTACGCGGAGCGGATGCGTGAGCTGGCGTGGTATCACGCCCACTTCAACACGCCCGACGATCTGTCGCCGTGGCCCGCCGAACTTGACGGCGGCGTCGATCGCGCCTGACTCCTGGGGAATGGACAGCCCGGTGAACGACACTTCCGCAACGGTTTCCTTGCTGACGAGCGACTCGTGAGCCTCGGGGACAGCGGCCCGGGCGTCCGGGGGCGGTTCCCCGAAACGCCACCCCCAACCTGCCTACGGCCGGAACCGTTTGAGTTCCAGTTCTTGGATCGCTTTGTAATGCTTCCCGTTGCCGCTGATCAGCGATTGCTTGGCTTCGATTGCGGTTGCGGCAATGAGTGCATCCGCCATGCTCAGGGAATCGGCCAAGACATACTCTTCCATGTAGATTGACGCCCGGTGCCCGATGTTTTCCGTCAGTGGAAGCGCCGTGAAGCGAATGTCGGCCAGGAACGCCTTGATCGCCTTGATCTCGGCCTTGTTGCGGGCTCCCTGAAGGAGCTCCATGTACGTCACCACAGAGAGCGAGCGCTGATCGCAACCATCGACAGCCTGCGCCGCCTTCGAATTGCCGCGCAACACCCAGATGAGCACGTCGGTGTCAAACAGCATCGTACCTGCCTCGCCGGATCCGACGGACATGGGACGCCACATCCCCGATGTCATCGCGATCCGCCCACATCCAAACGGCGGGGTGTTTTTTGACGCTGCCGACGGGTGTGTGGGGGGGTTTATCGACGGGCTGCTTGATCCCAGCCGGAACGCCCCGGTAGAGGACGGTCACCGGTTCCTTGCGCTGCAGCGCCCTGATGATGGCGGCGGACTTCCGCCGCAGATCGACAAACGACGCCTTCACGATGGGTTCCTCCCTGCGAACACGCTCGGTATCTAGTGGCCACACCAAGTATACACTCTAGGGCTGCCGCTTCAGCCGACATCCATGCCGCGGCGGGAACGGAGCGCAGGTTTTCAGGGCTTGCGGCCGGCCCATTCCCACGACAACGATTCGGCAAGCGAGCCGACCACACGGTCGATCGCCGAGAGCGACTCCTCCGTCGTGTTGACCGCGACGTCGAGGTCAGCGAATGCGGCTGAGAGCGTGACGCCGAGCGCCGGGTCCACGACATTCAATTGCTCCGGCCGCACGCCCGTCGCGAGCATCGCCCGGCCGACGAGTCGCACGAATGCCTCGGGATCGGTTCGCTCACGGGTCATGTCACACTTGAGCAGCGCGCCCGTGGCCTGACTGGCCACGATCGCCAGCCAGGGCAGATACGGCGAGCCCTCGCCAGTCACCCACGCGGGCGCCCGGCGCACGAGTGCCTCCCAGATGTCGCCGGCTTCCCGGGGCAGAAGAGCGCAGTCGGCGAGAATCTTCGCGGTGGCCGCGGCCGGTTCGGCCCCGTCCGCATCGCGCTCGGCCGCGGCGACGTCGATCCGTGCCGCCACGTCGCTCGAGATCCGGGCGATCGTGCCGAGTTCCTCGCGCAGGATCTGGCGGACGCCGATCTGCTCGAGCTTCCTGCGCCACGTCTTGGGAAACACCCCCGGCCGCGTCGCCACCGTGGCGGGCCGCCTCTGCTCGCCATGCGTCGGCCGCCGCATCGCGTCAGCCAGCATCCCCCAGAGGTCGTCGGGCAATGGCCGCTCCTGCAGCACGTCGATGGCCAACTGCCTGTCGTCGCGGGTCGATGCCACCATGAACGACCGGATGCCCTCGCGCTCTTCCGACAGGTCCACCTCCCACGCGTCGGTCGCGTCGAGCGGGAGCTGGGCCAGCAGCCGTTTTTCGTGGGCCCAGCCCGGCCGCCGCTCGGCGCGTGGACCGGCCGGCGGGCGCCGGCAGCTGCGTCCGCGCCCGCTATCGTCGAGCGGCACGTTGCCGCATGCCCGCAGCCAGGCCAGCGCCCCGGGCACGTCCATCCAGCAGCTCCGAAAGTCGCGGACATACGCCTCCGCCTCGTCCTCGGCACCGACGGTGATCATCCCGCCCGGATCGAACTCGCGGCCGGATAGCAACAACCGCGGCACGTGGGGATTCACTGCCCCGGCCTCGGCAAGCAGCTGCCGGGCTGCGGGCGTGTCGCCCTGTTCCCCAAACGCGATCAGGGCCCGCCCATAGGGCCACACGCAAAACACCTCCTCACGGCACTCCTCGCAGAGCTGCTTGGCCGCGGCAAATCGTCCGTGGCTGATGAGGAGGTCGAGATGCATGAACCGGGCCACGATGCGGTCTTCGGCATCGAGACGCGCAAGCTTCTCGCACTCGGCGATCGCCTCCTCGGGCCGGCCCAGGATCGTGAGGCACTCGGCGAGCCCCCGGCGGGCGCGGAGATACCCCGTGGCCTCGACGACCCGGCCCAGTTCCCCCATGTGCCGCTCGATCGCCTCTGCTCCGAGCGCCCGCTCGCCGGCGCCGACACCCAGGCGATACTGCTGTTCGGCGGCGTCTGCATCGTCAGACAGCTCGGCCAGCAGCACGTACGCGAGCGCGCAGTCGGGCGAAAGCCCGAGGGCCTCCGTGGCGATCTCCCGCGCCCGCTGCCCCTCGAATCCCTCCGCCACGCCCACGAGCGTGTTGGCCTCGTCGAGGGCTTTTTGTTCTTTCGTGGGCCGGCCGCGCTTCCGGATGCTGATCTGAGACTCCCGTTCGGCGACGATCTCGGCGAGGAGGTCGTCGAAGATACCCATTCCAAGGAGATCGAGCGGCTCGTCGGGCCCCGGAGGCCCGAGCGACAACCACGGCGCCGCCGCCTCCGCGCGACGATTGCGGTGGCGGGAAGATTGGGCGGGTTTTCGGGGCTTGCGACCGGCCATGGCGCGCAAGTGTAGCGACACGGAGCCACGAGGGGTCGGGCGGCCGGTTCGCATCCGGGGCGGACTCCGAATGGTGTACGTGCGACCACGTACCCTCCCCGCCCCTCGGTGTGCCCATGATCGCGTCCGCCGCGGCGTTTCCCGGGCGGCCCCGCCTCCGCCCGCACGGTGCGACGCCCCGCCGGCGTTCCTACCGGCCCGACCGATCAACCAGGCCGATCTGGCCGCGCTCACCG
>JBJTJO010000188.1:0-8021 GCA_046095965.1 Planctomycetaceae bacterium | reverse complement strand
GGCCGAGGCCGTGATGCTCGGCCAGGCGCTGTCGCTCCTGCTCCCGGAGGTGGTCGGCTTCGAACTCACCGGCCGGCTGCCCCCGGGGGCGACGGCCACCGACCTCGTGCTCACGGTGACCGAGATCCTGCGGAAGGAGGGCGTGGTCGGAAAATTCGTCGAGTTCTACGGCCCCGGCCTCACCGGCATGCAGCTCGCCGACCGGGCCACGATCGCCAACATGGCTCCCGAGTACGGCGCCACCATGGGCTTCTTTCCCGTGGACGACGAGACGCTCGCCTACCTGCGGCTCACCGGCCGACCGGCCGCGCAGGTCACGCTCGTCGAGCGGTACATGAAGGAGCAGGGGCTCTTCCGCACCGACGCGGCGCCGATTCCCGAGTTCACGAAGCGGCTCGCGCTCGACCTCTCGACCGTCGTGCCGAGCCTCGCCGGCCCCAAG
This sequence comes from Planctomycetaceae bacterium, assembly GCA_046095965.1. Taxonomy (GTDB): domain Bacteria; phylum Planctomycetota; class Planctomycetia; order Pirellulales; family UBA1268; genus QWPN01. The sequence goes on along the minus strand of JBJTJO010000188.1, from coordinate 7,579 downwards.
CGGCCGCAGGACCGGGTGCCGCTCGCCGCGGTGAAGAAGACGTTCGCCGAGTCGCTCACCGCGCCGACGGCCAAGCGGGGCTTCGCCCTTGAGGGGCCGGCGCTCGCCCGCACCGGCACCGTGAAGGACGACGGCCACTCCGCCACGATCCACCACGGTGCCGTCGTGATCGCCGCGATCACGAGCTGCACGAACACGAGCAACCCCAGCGTGATGGTGGCCGCGGGCCTCGTGGCCCGGAAGGCGGTGCAGAAGGGGCTCACCACGAAGCCCTGGGTGAAGACGAGCCTGGCCCCGGGATCCCGCGTGGTCACCGACTACCTCGAGAAGTCGGGCCTGCAAAAGGATCTCGACGCCCTCGGCTTCGAGACCGTGGGCTACGGCTGCACGACCTGCATCGGCAACTCGGGGCCGCTGCCGGAGCCGGTGGCGAAGGCCGTGACCGAAGGGGACCTCGTGGCCGCGGCCGTGCTCTCCGGCAACCGCAACTTCGAGGGCCGCGTGAACCCGCTCGTGAAGGCCAACTGGCTGGCGAGCCCGCCGCTCGTGGTCGCCTACGCGCTCGCCGGCTCGACCGATGTCGATCTCGCCACCGAGCCGCTCGGCACCGGGAAGGACGGCAAGCCGGTCTACCTCAAGGACGTCTGGCCGACGGCCGACGAGGTCCGCGAGACCGTGGCCGCGTGCGTGGTGCCCGCGCAGTTCCAGAAGCGCTACGACAACGTCTGGCAGTCGAATCCCCGCTGGAACGCCGTGCCCACGAGCACGGGCGAGCTCTACGACTGGGACGCCACGAGCACCTACATCCAGGAGCCGCCGTTCCTCGCCGACCTCTCCCGGGAGGCGCAGCCGCCCCAGAGCGTCCGCGGAGCCCGCGTGCTCCTCGCGCTCGGCGACAGCGTGACCACCGACCACATCTCGCCGGCCGGCAGCATCGCCAAGGCGAGCCCCGCCGGGAAGTACCTCATCGACCACGGCGTCGAGCCGGCCGACTTCAACAGCTACGGCGCCCGTCGCGGCAACGACCGCGTGATGACGCGGGGCACGTTCGCCAACATCCGCATCCGCAATCTGCTCGTGCCGGGCGTGGAGGGGGGCGTGACGCGGCTCCTGCCGGGCAGCGACGTGATGCCGGTGTACGACGCGGCGGTCGCGTACCGCGAGCGGGGCACGCCGCTCGTCGTGCTCGCGGGCACGGAGTACGGCACGGGCTCGAGTCGCGACTGGGCCGCGAAGGGCACGATGCTGCTCGGCGTGCGGGCCGTGCTCGCCGCGAGCTTCGAGCGGATCCACCGCTCGAACCTCGTGGGCATGGGCGTGTTGCCGCTGGTGCTCCCGGAGCCGTGGCAGAGCCTCGGCCTCACCGGTGAGGAGACCTTCGACATCCCGTTCGAGGGTCTCAGCCCCCGGGCCACCGTGGAGGTGACGGCCACCGCGCCCGACGGCAGCGTGAAAAAGATCCCCTGCCGCGTGCGGATCGACACGCCGGTGGAGCTCGACCAGTTCAAGGCCGGCGGCATCCTCCCCTTCGTGCTCCGCAAGCTGCTGTAGGACACGGCGGCGCGGTATGATCCCGAGGGTGGCGGCGAATGCGGGCCGGCCGCGGGTGAGGTGCAGCGTGGCGGTCGAACTTCGCGACTTTTCCTGGCAGAGGATGATCGAGGCCGTGCAAGCCGTCCGCGAACGTGCCCTGCGAGCGACCGGGGCCCTCGAGCGGGCGGGCATCCCGTATGCCATGGCCGGGGGCAATGCGGTGGCGGCCTGGGTGTCGCGGGTGGACCGGGCCGCCGTGCGGAACACGCAGGACGTGGACATCCTCGTCCGCCGAGCCGACTTCGACGCCGTCAAGGCGGCGCTCGAGTCGGTCGGATTCATCCATGCGACCGTGATGGACGTGGCCTGCTTCATCGACGGTCCGAACGGCAGCCCGCGGGACGCCGTGCACCTCCTGTTCGCCGGAGAGAAGGTCCGCGAGTCGTACCCGCTGCCCACCGCCGACGTCGCCGAGCGCGAGCCGGCCGACGACTACCAGGTCGTGGCGCTCGACGCGCTCGTGCGGATGAAACTCAACTCGTTCCGCGACAAGGATCGTACGCACTTGCGCGACCTGATCTCGCTCGGCCTCGTGGATGCCTCGTGGCTCCCGCGGTGCGTCCCCGAGCACGCGGCCCGCCTCCAGCAGCTGCTCGACGACCCGGAAGGCTGACGCCCGGCGACCGGCCGAGGCCGCCCGGTTCAGGCGGGGGCGAAGAGGCGGTCGCGGAGGATCGGCCAGCGGCGGACCGCCGACTCGGTGACGACCAGGAGCGCGGGCAGGAACACGAGCTCGGCCACCGTGGCCGCCACCACCGCCGCGCAGGCCAGCAGCCCGAAGCCCGCGAGCGACGGCACGCTCGAGGCCGTGACCGTCGCGAAGCCCACGCCGAGCACGACGCCGCCGATGACGACCGCGTTGCCCATCTCGGCGACGGCGCGGCGCACGGCGGTGGCGGTGGACACGCCCGCGCGCCGGTGGCGGGCGAGCGCGGCGAGCAGGTGGACCGTGTCGTCCACGGCGAGGCCGAGGCAGACGTTGAACACGATCACGGTGGCCGGCGTCAGCGACCGGCCGGTGGCCACGAGCACGGCGGCGATCACCGCCAGCGGGAAGAGGTTGGGGATCATGCTCACCACGCCCGCCAGGGGCGAGCGGAAGGCCACCGCGAGGATCGTGGCGATCACCACGACCTCGAGGAGCAGGCTCGACCCGAGGTCCGCGACGAGCTGCCGCAGGTTGCGGGCCGTCACGACCGACATGCCCGCGAGTTCGAACCGCCAGCCGGGATGCCGCGCCTCGAGCGCGGCGAGATCGGTGCCCACGCGGTCGTAGACTCCCTCGAGCCGCCGCGACCCCACGTCGCCGACGCGGGCCCGCACGACCGCGAGCCGCGCATCGGCAGCGACCAGGTCGCGGAAGTCGTCGGGGACGAGCCGCAGCCGGGCCCGCTCGGGGAGCGGCTCGACGACCGTGGCCAGCGACACGGGGCGCGAGACGCCCTCGGCCCGCCCCAGCACGCCGTGCACGTCGTCGAGGGACGCGAGCACGACGCCGTCGCGCCAGTCCACGTCTTCCGGCCAGCCGACGACCACGTCCACGCCGAGCGCCCCGCCGAACTCGTCGTCCACCCGGGCGAGGGCCCGGGCCGCGGGCGTGCCCTCCGGGAGCGAGTCACGGATGCGGACGTCGGCGTCGAGGCCGCCGGCGAACAGGCCGAGGCCGAGCGTGGCCAGGCAGGCCACGGCCGCCAGCGGCCGCGCGTGCCGGACCGAGAAGGCGGCGAGCACGTTCGCGAGGCGGCCCGCGAGCCGGAAGGAACGCCCCAGCCGCAGGCCGCTGCAGAACGGCAGGGCGGCGACGAGCGGCGTGAGGAGCGTGACCGCCGCGAAGCTCGCCAGCGCGCCGAGGGCGGCTGCGATGCCGAACCCGCGGACCGCGTCGATCCGGGCCGCCGCCAGCGAGGCGAAGCCCACCGCCGTGACCAGGCTCGTCAGGCCGCAGGCCGGGCCGATCCGCCGGATCGCGCCGCCGGAGGCGGCGAGCGGGGCGAGGCCGCGGCGGACGCTCCGCCGCATGTCCTCGATGAAGTGGATCGAATCGCAGGTGCCGACCACGAGGGCCAGCGACGGCACCACCGTCGTGAGCACGTTGACGGGCTGGCCCGTCAGGCCGAGGAGGCCGAGCGCCCACACCGCGCCGATGAAGGGCGGCACGCAGGCCACGACCGTGCTCCGCAGGCTGCGGGCGGCCAGCGCCGAGATCACGACGGCGAGCGAGAGCCCCAGCGAGTTGAAGACCAGCATGTCGCGGCGGAGCGCCCGCGTGGCCTGCTCGCGGAGCGCGGGCAGGCCGGTGAGTTCCACCTCGAGGCCCGGCGACTCGGCGCGGGCCGCGGCGACGGCCGATTCCAGCCGGGCCACGACCTCGGGCTGCAGCGGCGGCCGGTCGGCCCCCGCCACGAGCCGCACGAGCACGAGCGACGACGCGGCGTCGGCCGAGAGCAGCTGTCCCGCCACGAGCGGGTGCCGCTCCGAGCGGGCCTTGGCAGCGGCCCGGCCCGCGTCGTCGAGGCCCGTCTCGTGCCGTGGGATCACCGGCAACAGCGCGCCGATCCGGCCCTGGCGACGGACGTCGAAGATCGACCGCACCTCGGCCACGCCCTCGACGCCGCGGAGGCGCTCGACCGTGGCGCGGAGCTGGGCGAGCGGCTCCGCCGCGAACACGTCGCCACCCGTCGCGGTCACGCGCACGATGCAGTCGAGATCCGGCGCGCCGAACACCGCCGCCACCTCGTCGAGGACGCGGAAGTCGCCGCGGTCGGCCTGCACGAGCGAGCGCAGGTCGTCGTCGATCCGCAGGCCGACGAGCCCGCGGACGGCCAGGGCCGTGAGCACCGCCGCGAGGATCCAGCCGGCGAGGCGCCAGCCCGGCTTCCCGCCGCGGGCCGCCGTCACGTCGCCGGCGCCTCCGGCAGCAGGTGGCGTTCGGCGGGATCCACGATCCATCCGCGGCACTCCCTCGCCCGGCAGCGGCAGGGGATCGCCGCGTCCGCCGGCCAGCAGTAGTCGATGAGCAGCTCCTCCCCGGGAGCGATCGGTCGAATCGTCTGCATCCACAGGCGGTCCTCGTCCGGGGATTCCTCCCAGTAGAAAATCTCGCAGTTCGGATCGCAACCGTGATTCACGTAGCGGAACGGGGGAGCCGGGTCGAGCAGCCGGCCGGTGCCGAGTTCCATCACGTAACTCGAGTCCGCGGGGTGGTCGTGGAGCACCGTGCCGCGGATCTCGCCGAGCACCGTGTCGGCGGCGATGGGGCGGCGGGCGAACACGCCGCGGCCGACGGGCGTCTCGTCGATGCGCAGCAGGGCCGCCAGGCGGCGGGTGGCGGGATCGCGGGGCAGGGTATCCTGGGAACCAGGCAGGCTGCGAGGCAGGGTGCGGTCGGGCATGAGGACGTGGTGCGAGGTCGGCGGATGTCGAAGGGACGAACTCTACAAAGCGACGTGACGCGGGGTCAACGACGGGAGCGCACGCCGCGGCTGCGGCGCCGTCTCGCGGTCGGTGCAGCCTGCGTGGCGCTCGCGCTCGCATCCGTCGCGCGGGCGGCGGACCGTGCAGGCCCGGGCAGTGCAGCCCCGGGCAGTGCGGATCTGGACAGTGCGGCTCTGGACAGGCCAACCGTCGGCCGTTCGACCGCCGGCCGCGGCACCGGCACCGGCGCCGGATGCCGACTGCGGATCGCCTGCTTCAACGCCGAGGTGCTCGCCGTGCCCGGCGAGCAGACGAAACTTCCCCGGTTCCGCTTCGAGCCGGCCCGGCGGCGACCCCTCGAGCGGGTGGCTGCCGTCGTCGAGGCGCTCGATCCGGACATCCTCGTGATGCCCGAGGTGGTGTCGCGGCAGGGGGTCGAGGCCCTGGCGGCCATCCTCGCCGAGAAGGGCCTCGCCGACCTTGCCGGCTACCACGTGGACGGCTCCGACCAGTTCTCGGGCTTCGACGTGGCCGTGTTCTCGCGGATCGTGCCCGACGAGAACGAGGGGGCGCGGATCCGCATCCTCGTGCCGCCGCGGCGGGGCGAGGGGAGCGGGGATGCCGCGGCGGACGAGCCGCTGGCCTGGCTCCGCGAACGCTACGAGTACGTGGACGACCGCGGCGCGGCCCGCAGCGAGACGGCGGTGCTCCAGCGGCACGCGGTGGCCTGCTTCACGGTCTGCGGCCGCAGGATCGGGGTGCTCGGCCTGCACCTCAAGAGCAACCCGTCGGACGTCGGCAGCAACGCCCAGCGGACCGCGGAGACGCGGATCGCCCGCGACGTGATCCGCCGCGAGATCGTGGCCCGCGGCTACCTGCCGATCGTGATGGGCGACCTCAACGACTACGACCCCGACGTGCCCATGGCCGACGCCGGGCGCACGACGCTGACGACGGTGGTCCGCGACCTCAAGGACTACGACGCGGACCACGCCGGGCCGGAGCTCGTCAACGCGGCCACCTTCATGCCGCGGGTGGCCGACCGCTGGACCTCGCACTGGGATTTCAACGAGAACGGCGCGGCCGACCCGCAGGACGTGTTCACGATGATCGACCACGTGCTGCTGCACGAGGATCTGGCGCCGGCGGTGACGCGAGCCTTCGTGTGCCACGCCACCGGCGCCGACATCTCCGACCACTTCCCCGTGGTGGTGGACCTCGACCTCGCGAAACTCGGGGCCGCCCCCGACCCGTGAGCAATCCTGGTCGGCACGGCGATTGCTCGTCCTCCCTCTCCCGCTGGGAGAGGGTTGGGGTGAGGGCGCAAGCAATCTGCGCAGCGTTCTCAGCACCCTCACCCGGCCTTCGGCCAGCGTTCACACCCACGGCGACTCCGCCGGCACGCTCGGCGAGTTGATGGCGTGACGGGCTTGCGGAACTACCGGCGGCTGTCAGCCGGGAGTGGACTGCGGAAGTTCGGGCAGGCCGGCGGCAAGTGACTGGGCGGTCACGAATACCGGTTCCGTGGCCGTTGGATGGGCTTCGTGGAACGCGTCCACCGCCCGGCGGGCCCGCTCTGTCGGCTCGTCCCAGCTGACCTGCACGGGGACCGGACCGCGGTCGCTCTCTACGACGAAGTCAACCTCGCCATCACCCCGCCAGTAGCTCACCTGGCCGAATCGGCGCCGAAGGAGGAGGTAGGTCGCGCACTCGAGCTGCTTGCCGCGATCCTTGCCGGTGGTCGTGACGGCGACGCGTCGCAGGCCCGTGTCGATGGGATAAAACTTCCGATTGCGGGCCGACCGCTTCCGCGCCGACCAGGCGAAGAAGGGGCAGCCGAAGGCGAGGTAGGCGGTCTCCGCCGCCTCGATATACAAGCCAGCAGTGTCGATCGAGATGCCGAGGGCAGCCGCTGCTCGCCGCACGCTCATTTCTGCACCGGCCGACTCGTAGAGCATTTGCACGAGCTGCCGAAGCGGCCGGCTCGAACGTGCGGCAACCCGCTCTCGCATGTCGCGTTCGACGATGTCCTGAAAATAGCCGCGCAGCAGCAGGTCACGGTCGCGGGACGTGGCCGGCGCTGGGAAGCCACCGCAGTCCAGGTAGTCCTGGAGCGTGGCCCGCGGTCGGGCGATGGAGAACTCCGCGAAGTCGAAGGGATACAGCTCGACGGTGTGGTGGCGGCCGGTGAGCGATGAGCCAAGTTCACCGGAGAGCAGATGAGCGTTCGAGCCCGTCACGACAAAGCGGCAGTCGCGCGGCCGGTCGAGCTGTGACCGCAGCCATCGCTGCCAGCCATCGACCCACTGAATTTCGTCGAGAAAGTACGCACAACCGGGGCCACGGTCTGCCTCGAAGGCATCGACCATGAGCTGAAGCGTGGTGTGGTCGAGCGCCGGGGCCAGCCGCGGATCCTCGAAGTTCACGAACAGGCACCGGGAGCGGTCGAGCCCATAACGGTCGATGAGCTGCCGGAGGAGCGTCGATTTTCCGCCGCGTCGGACACCCTGGACGACGAGCGCGACGTCCGGCCGAAGCTCGTGAGGGAGCTGAAGGGTGCGGGGGACGGAGC
>JBJTJO010000187.1:0-29411 GCA_046095965.1 Planctomycetaceae bacterium | reverse complement strand
GGCATGCAAATGCCAGCGGGATGTGCGTGAGGACTCGTGCCTCACGAAAACAGAGTTGCAGCAGTCTGACGGGCGGTGACGCCTGTCGGACTGGTTCTTGGTGCGTTGCTCGTTCTGGAGTACGCACGATGGCCGACGAGTTGTTCCAGAAGCTGTTCCGCAGGCGGCAGCGCCGGATTCAGGCCGCGGATGCCGCCGTGGCCGAGGCCACACGGCTCTTTGGTGAGGCCAAGACCGGCGACCAGCAGCGGCTCGTTCGGGCCGCGGCGAAGCGGTGCGAGCGGGCTGCCGCGCTGTACCGGGAAGTGGGGCTCGGGCTGCTCGCCAAGGAGCAGTTCGCCGAGGCTGCCCGCTACTACTCCCTCGCCGGCGACTGCGACGGGGCGCGGCTCAACCAGGAGCGGTGGTCAGCCGTGTCGACGTATTGGGGAGAAGATGGGCAGGCGTGACCCATGTGCGTGTCGGCGTGCATGCGAAAGGTTTCAAGGGCAACGCGAGAACGAAAGGAGCGTCACGGTGGTGGAAGACGGGACTTACGACCGGGAACAGGTCTATCAGGAGCAGTACCAACGGTTCATGAAAATGGAGGTGCCTCCCTGCACGCGGTGCGGGTCGGGCACAACGGCGTCCGTGCAGGTGGGCGTGATCGGGATCACGATCCGGCTGGCGGCCACGTGCCCCAAGTTCAAGCTGATCCCCAACGGGCCGAAGCCTGGCGAATGGTTCTGCAATTCGTGCGGGCGATTCTTCGACGTCGCCTACGAGTGTCGGGAAGGAGGCACAACATGAGTGAGCGCCGCGTGCTGACGCTGTATCCCTATCTGCTGAACGGCACCTGCTGGGTGTTCGACGACGAGCGTACCGGCCTCAAGGAGGAGGCCTTCGTGTGCGGGATGTCGGAGATGATCTCGAGAGTGGTGGAGGCCAAGGGCGTTCCAAACGCGGCCAACGGGTTCGCCATGACGTTCGCGGCCGAGCCATTTCCGGGGCACGATGTGGAACTGCACTGGATCCGCCCGGACGACAACGGAGGCAACTGGTACGAAGGCACTGTCGTGGGCGGCCACATGGAAGGCTGGCTCTGCCCCGCCCTGCTCCTCTACTTCGAGCAGGCCCCGCGGAGGATCTTCGTGCGGTGCGATCCGTTGCCGATGGGCATCCACCCGATCTGGAATCCCAAGCCGGGGGAGACAGCCCGGCGATTCGTTGAGGCCCCGCGGCACTCTGACGAGTAAGGCACCTCGTGAGCGATCGACACCCAAACGCCAAAGGAGAAATCACGACATGAGCGAGCGTCAGCACCGACTCCCGTTTCACATCGATACCGGCGCGCTCGTCTTCGACGTGTACGCCGTTCTGGATCTCGACTACCAAATCGTGCAGGAGTTTGACACGGAAGCGGAGGCCGAGGCGTTCGTCGCCGAGGCCAACGGGTGGGATATCGAAACCGTGCGCCGCAACACCGCGAAGCATGGGCAGATGCTGGCCGAGTACCGGGAGAACCTCATCCGCCACTCACGGGAGCGTCGACAGGGGTGAAGCGAGGCACCGTCTGGCCCGCCACGATCACAATCTCGGCGAACATCGCGGCCGGTCTGACCCAGAGGCCATGGTCGCCGTACTCCTGACGGTAGACGACGAGTTCCTCGAGTGTCTCGCTGTGCCGGGCGACGCCGAGCACGGTGTATTCGTTTCCCTTGTAGTGCCGGTAGCGGCCTGGCGTGATCTCAGCCATGCGTTGCCTCGCCGTATCGAGTGATCGGATACTGCAGGTGCCCCCGCAGCGGCCACGATCATGAAGAACATCCCGCGGACCGGAAAGCGATATCGGCCGAAGACCGCGATCAAGGGCAAGCGGTACCGCTGCGCCACCTGCCACAAGCGCAGCCCGCGGCCGGTGAAGACGCCCGCACCGTGGTACTGCCCGAAGTGCGTGGCGGCGAAGGAGGAGGCGTTTCGGACGCTCCCCACGACCAGCGAGGGAATGCCGTCGCGTGTGGGCCACGTCGCTACGCCCGATTCATCCAGGTGATCGAGAGCTGCAGCACCGTGGCGATCGAGACCCAGATGAAGTAGGGCACCTGGGCCGCGGCGACCCAGCGGTGATGTCGCCAGACGGCGACCATCATCCACACGATCGTGCCCCAGACGACGAGGATGTCGGCCGAAGCCAGCGGCAGGTTTCGCATGCCGGCCTGGATCGGCATGAACAGAAGATTTGCCACGAGATTGATGGCGAAGGGCAGGGCGACGAGCAAGGGCAACCGGCCCCGCCCTGCCTGCACGAACACGTAGCCAAAGGTCGCGATGATGACCGGGTAGAGGATCTGCCAGATGAGGCCGATCGTCCGCGGCGCCGGCGTCCACGACGGCTTAGCCAGGCCCTGATACCACTCCATCCATGGAACGTCGGTCATGGGTGCGAGTCACCCGAGAACGGCATCGGCATCAACTCCCGGGCGCCGGGTGGGAAATCTACATGCCCGTGTCCGGCACGATCAACCAACGGCCGATCTGGGCAGCACAAAAAGACTGCCGCCCCACGAGGAGGCGGCAGCCGTAGGAACCTTTGGTGGGCTGCATCAACGGCAGGCCCGTCGACTCGCCGTTATCGGCGCACCCCTCCGGTACAGTCGTGTTTCAAGTGACCACCTCCTTTGCTACGAGGAACCCCAGCCGTCGCGATCACTGCGAGATCGCCGCCGAGCCGTTATCTCCCCGGCCGTCACCGGGGAACGACACCAGGATTGTAGGCGGTCCGGCGACCGTGGCCGCAAATCGGTCGCAAAGCCCCGCCGTTCACGCTTCCCGGAACACGAACCAGACCGCCGCGCAGATGCACAGGGCGGCCCAGAGGTAGTTGAGCTTCAGGGGCTGCTTCATGTAGAGCACCGCGAATGGCACGAACACGGAGAGGGCGATCACCTCCTGCAGGATCTTGAGCTGCCCGAGGTTCATCGTCGTGTAGCCGATCCGGTTCGCGGGCACCTGCAGCAGGTACTCCGCGAGCGCCACGCCCCAGCTCACGAAGGCCGCGATGAACCAGGGCCGGCCGCCCATGTCCTTGAGATGGGCGTACCACGCGAACGTCATGAACACGTTCGAGCAGATCAGGAGGAGGGTCGTCTGGAGCAGGACGGGCATGGATTGAACTTCCGCTCGGGGGTTTGTTCCAAGTTCGCCATTTTGTGTCGATGCCGCCTTTCGACGTCGAGGTGGGCGGTCCCTTCGACGCCGAGCGAACTGGCGAAGAATGCAGCGTTTGGGGGAGGCTGGGCCGTTCACGGGCGCACGATTCGCCGGCCGCAAAACGCCGACACAGGGGGCATGGGAGAACCACGGACCTGCCGCCGGACACGTGCGCGACGGTGCATCGGCATCGTCGTGGCGTGCTGTGTCGTCGCGGGCTTGATCGACGCGGCGCCCGCCCGTGCGGCCGAGGAGCGGCCGAGCAAACTGCTCTCCTACGACTACGATGGCGGTGACGACTCAGGCGGAGAGGAGGGGCTCTACGGCGATCGCATCGTGACCGACCGACCGCATCTCGCCGAGGCGGCATCGACCGTGGGGCTGGGCCGCGTGCAGGTCGAGACCGGCTACACCTACTACCTCGACAACTCCGGTGGCACCATGTCACGGCTGCACTCGTTTCCTGAGACGCTCGTGCGGGCCGGCCTGTTCCAGGAGTGGTTCGAATTCCGGGTCCAATACAACTCCTTCGCGGAATCCGCCTCGGGCCCGGCGGGGCGGTTCAACTCGGTGGGCAGCGATGACCTCTACCTCGGCGCGAAGGTGGCGCTCGCCGCGCAGGCGGGCATCCTGCCGGAACTGACGATCTTCCCGCAGATGAAGGTGCCGACCGGCAGCCCGGCCTACACGGCCGACGAGGTTCTGCCCGGCATGAACTTCGTCTACGCCTGGCGGGTCGGCGAGCGGACGGAGATCGAATGCAACACGAACGTCAACCGCCGTCGGAATCCCGCCGCTCCCGGCTACTACACCGAATACCTGCAGACCTTCAACTTCGAATACGACCTCGGGCCGCGGGTGATGCTGTTCAACGAGTTCGTGATCTTCGCGCAGGTGGGGGGCGTGGGCGTGCCGCAGCAGGCCTACTCCCACGGCGGGCTGCACTGGTTCCTGCTGCCGAACCTGCAGTACGACATCCACGCGGCCGTCGGCCTCAACGAGGCGGCGGCCGACTTCTTCGGCGGCTCGGGCCTGTCCTGGCGCTGGTGAGCCCGCGGGCTTCCGCGCGAGCGTTCGATTGTCCGAAGGCACGGGCGGCGGGCATACTCGTTCGACCGTGTCGGCGCGGCCGCCCTGTCGCGAGTGACAGGATCCCCACGGACAGGTGCGACGTGATCAACCAGCGCCGGCCGTCGGATGGGGGACCATCGATCCCGAAGGAAGAAGCCGGCGCCGAGGCCGCGACCGTGGACGGCGCGTGGCGGACATGGCTGGCGGTCGGCGCCACGGGCTTCGGCGGGCCGGCCGGCCAGGTGGCGATCCTGCACCGCGAGGTGGTGGAGCGGAAGCGTTGGCTCACCGAGGAGGAGTTCCTCGCAGCCTTGCGCGTGTGCATGCTGCTGCCCGGGCCCGAAGCCCAGCAGTTGGCGACCTATGCCGGCTGGCGCTTGGGCGGCACTACCGGGGGTCTCGTGGCGGGCACGCTCTTCGTCCTGCCGGGTGCCCTGCTCGTGACGGCGCTGGCCTGGCTGCATGCGGCGGGCCGCGATGTCCCGTTCGTGGCGGCGGCCTTCGTCGGCGTGCGTCCGGCGGTGGTGGCACTCGTCGCGCTGGCGGCGTGGCGGATCGGGCGGAAGTCGATCGGGTCGCCGCTGGTGGCGGCACTCGCGATCGCCGCCGGCGTCGCGCTGGCCCGGGGCGCGCCGTTTCCCGCGGTCGTTGCGGTCTGCGGGGCGCTCGGATGGCTCGCACCGACCGGCCGCACCGAGGCGTCCGCGCCGGGAGCACCGCTCCCGCGCGGCGACGCCGTGCGTCACGGCATGGTCGTCGTCGCCGTCGCCGGCGCCATCTGGGCGGCCTGCTACGGGATCGTCCGGCTCGCGGGAGCCGCGGGGGGCCGGGCTCCCGCGATCGCGATGCTGTTCACGGAGACGACGCTCCTGTCGCTCGGCGGTGCGTATGCCGTCGTGCCGTGGGCGCTCGACGAGTCGCTGGCCCGGGGGTGGCTCGACGGGGCCGAGCGGTTCGCGGCGCTCGCCATGGGCGAGGCGACGCCGGGTCCGCTCATCCTCGTCGTGACCTTCATCGGGTTTCTAGCCGGCTGGAAGGCGGAGCCGGCGTCGGCCGTGGCCGCCGGTCTCGAAGGGGCCGCCACGGCGACCGTGTTCGCCTTCATCCCGTCGTTCGCCATGATCCTGGCCCTGGCACCGGCCGTGCGCTCCATCCGCACGGGCTCGCGGCTGGCCGGCGCACTGACGGCCGTGGGCGCCGCCGTCGTGGCCACGATCGCGATCCTGGCGGCGAAACTCGCCCGCGACGCGTTCGTCGCCGACGGCACGATCGACGTCGTCACCGTCGTGATCTGCGGCCTCGCCGCCGCCGCTCTCACCGGGGCGAAGATCCCCACTCCCCTCGTCGTGCTGGCCGCCGCGGCGCTGGGTGTGCTGCGGGCGACCCTCTGAGCCACGCCCGGTGCGGCCCCGCCGGCATGCATCATCCACACGGTCGAGGTTGCCACGGGGTGCGGCACGGACCGCGCGAGACTCGTCTCCGCCGGGGAATCGTGTCACACTCTTGCCATGAGTCTCGGCAGCGACGAGTTCTACCGGCTCGAGGGGCTGATCTTCCGCCCCGTCTCCACGCGCCCCGACTGGCTGAAGGCCTGGCGGAACGAGGCGCAATACCTGCTCTCGCTCGCCCGCCGCGCCGCCGACAACGACGACGAGACGACCCTGCAGGAGCTCGAGGACCAGGCCCGTGACATGGCCGACATCGTCGAGGCCAGGCTGCGATTCGAGGGGCTCTTCTAGCGTTCGGGTCACCCCGCAGCCGAGCGGGCCGGATCACGGATGGGACGAAGCGTCCTCCGCGCCGGTGCCGCCCGCGGCCGCCGGGAGATGGCCGAACGCTACCTCGTCCACTCGCCGCTGCTCACCGAGTCACCCGTGGCACTGGATCGGCTGCACCGGCGGTGAAGGCCGGCGGCGCGGCGGACGGGTGCGTGGTTCCGGCGGCGCACCGAGCGTGCTTGCCCACCGGGGAAACCTCGTCAAGCCGGAACTCCTTGCGGCTCATCGCCTCGTAGTTGTGGGCCGACTGGAGGAGCGTCGTGCTCTTGCCCGCGTTCATCGCCGAGTAATAGAAGTACAGCTGGGCCAAGGGGTGTCTCGCGCGAGGTCGAGTGCCGTCCCGCGGGATTGTGGCCGAAGTCAGCGGCGGCGGGAACCGGTGGGCCGTCCTGCCGCCGGCAGCCGGATGCCCAGGGCGACGAGTTGCCGCTCCGCCTGCCGAGCCCAGCCGCGGTTGGCCGCGGGGCTTGCCGGGCTCGGATGGAGGATCGTGCCGACCGGTGGCCCCGACGCGCCGAGTGCCTCGCGGGCCCGTGTCGCGGCGAAGGCCCCGACGCCGATCACGATCCGCGGCTCGCACCAGGCCACGAGTCGACGCAACGCCTCGTCGCAGGCCGCGAACAGGCGCTCCCGCTCGCGCGTGGGCAGCTTGTCCGGGGTGCGGTTGCGGCCCGACGCCTCCATGAAGACGAGCGGGCAGTAGTTCGAGACGAGGAACGCCTCGGCGAAGCGACGGGGCGAGCGGTAGCGGTCGCGGGCCCAGCCCCAGAAGCGGCGGCCGCTCACCTCGCTCCGCGTGCACGCGAAGCCCTCCACGGGCCGTTTCGGGTGCTCGACGGCCGGCCGATCGACCCGCTCGTCGATGCCGAGGAAGTCACGGACGAGCCCGACCTCGCCGAAGGGCACGCCCGTCTGGGCCATGCCCCACGGCCCCGGATTCATCCCCACGAGAATCGCCCCGACACCTTTTCCTGCGTAGGTGTCGAGGTAGGCCTCATGGGGACGGCGCGCGTAGACGAGCGGGTTGTAGACGCACGCCGTCGGCCGGCCGAAGCGCAGGTCCGCGACCTCCCTTGCCAGCCAGCGCGAAATCGCGATCGGATGCATGGTTATCGACTCGATGGCGGGGCGACCGCCGGGCGCGAAGGCCGTTCGTGCTCGTCAGCGGAAGAGCGTGGCGGCCTGACGAAGCGTTTGCCACATGCCCCACGCCAGCGGACCGGTGACGAGCAGCCAGAAGGCGATCACGAGTCCCCAGCCGGCCGCGGCGGGGGTGGCCTGCGACTCGGGGGCGGCGCGCGCGGGAGCCGATCCCGGGGACACCGCCGGACGTGGCGGGCGAATCGCAAGATTGGCGACGAGGCCGGCCGCGAGCAGGCCGGCGAGTGCGAGCATCGTGCGGTCATACGCCCGCGCCGGCTGCACGCCGGCGGCGAGTTGCCGCTGGTTGACGGAATTCACGAGCACCGGTCCGAGGATTCCGGCCACGCTCCAGGCCGTGAGGAGCCGGCCATGGATCGCCCCGACGCTGCCGGTGCCGAAGAGATCGGCCAGATACGCCGGGATCGCCGCGAAGCCGCCGCCGTACATCGAGAGGATCAGGCAGAAGCAGCCGCAGAACAGCGCCACGTTGCCGGCCCGACCGATCGCGGGTGCGGCCGCGTAGAGAGCGAGCCCCGCGGCGAAGAAGACCGTGTACACCGCCCGCCGGCCGATGCGGTCGGAGAGCGCCGACCAGACGAAGCGGCCCAGGATGTTGAAGAGGCTCAGGAGGCCCGTGAACCCGGCGGCCACCGCGGCGACTCGGGCGGTGGCGTCCGCGTCGAGCCGCTCGAGTGGCTCGGCCCGGCCGATGAGCCGGCCGCCGAACATCTCCTGGAGCATCGGCGAGGCCATGCCGATCACGCCGATCCCCGCCGAGACGTTGAGGCACAGCACGATCCAGAGGAGCCAGAACTGCGGCGTGTGCATCGCCTCGGCGGCGGTGAACGAGGCGGCACGAGGCTCGACGGCGGCCGCCATCTCGTGCGGCCCGCCCCGCGTCCGCGGCGTGCAGCCCTCGGGCGGCACGCGGTAGGCGAACGCACCGAGCATCATGAAGCAGAAGTAGATCGCGGCGAGCACGAGCAGCGTCTCCCACACGCCGACCGAAGCGGGGCCGGCGAAGTGCCGCATGAGCAGGTCGGCCAAGGGCGCGCCGATCATCGCTCCGCCGCCGAAACCCATGATCGCCATCCCGGTGGCGAGGCCACGACGATCTGGAAACCACCGGATCAGGGTCGATACCGGCGAGATGTAGCCGATCCCCAGGCCGATGCCGCCGATCACGCCCGCGCCGAGCCAGACGATCCAGAGCCGGTGCAGCGCCACGCCGGCCGCCGCGATCGCCAGGCCGCCGCACCAGCAGAGAGCCGCCACGACGCCCGCCCGGCGCGGGCCGACCCGCTCGAGCCACGGCCCGAACGCCGCGGCGCTCGACCCGAGGAACACGAAGAACAGCGTGTAGATCCAGCCCAGGAGCGGCTTGTCCCAGTCGCACGTCGTGGAGGTGAGCCGCGCGACGAATCCCGTCTCGGCGGGACAGTTGACCGGTGCGGTGATCCCGACGGCCCGCGTGAGCGGCAGCCAGAACACCGAGAATCCGTAGGCCATCCCGATGCACAGGTGCACGCACAGCGCCGCCGGCGGCACGAGCCAGCGGTTGAACCGCGGCCCGGCGACGATGTGCTCCTTGTCGAGCAGGCCGGGGGGGGCGGTGCCGGACGGAAAAGCGGCCATGCCGAGAGTGATACCACACGGCCGCCGCACGGCAGCGGGCTATACTCTCCACGCCATGGCAGCCGCATCAGGAACCGCCGCTCTTTTGCAGCCCGTGCAACTCGGCGATCTCGCGCTGCCCAACCGGGTCGTGATGGCGCCGCTCACCCGCGGTCGGGCCGGGTCGGAGCGGATTCCCAACGCGACGATGGCGGAGTACTACGTGCAGCGGGCCTCCGCGGGGCTCATCATCTCCGAGGCCACGACGATCTCCGAGCAGGCCAACGGCTGGCTCGAGTCGCCGGGCATCTACACCGACGCGATGGAGGCGGGCTGGAGGCACGTGACCGGCGCCGTGCACGCCGCCGGCGGCCGCATCTTCCTCCAACTCTGGCACCTGGGCCGCGCGTCGCACAGCGATTTCCACGGCGGCCGACTGCCGGTCTCGGCCTCGGCCGTGAAGCTCACCGGCGACGGGATCTACACGCCAGAGGGCAAGAAGCCCTACGAGACGCCGCGGGCCCTCGAGACCCGGGAGATCACCGGCATCGTCGCCGACTATGGCCGTGCCGCCGCGCGGGCCCGGGCGGCGGGCTTCGACGGCGTCGAGATCCACGCCGCCAACGGCTACCTCATCGACCAGTTCCTGCAGTCGAAGACGAACCTTCGCACCGACGAGTACGGCGGCAGCATCGAGAAGCGGTCGCGGTTCCTCGAGGAGGTCGTCGAGGCGGTCGCGGCCGAGTGGCCCGCGCGGCGCGTGGGGGTGCGGATCGCCCCCAACGGCGTCTTCAACGACATGGGCGCGCCGAACTTCCGCGAGCAGTTCACCCACGTGGCGACGATGCTCGACCGCCATGACCTCGCCTACCTTCACGTCGTGGACGGACTCAAGTTCGGATTCCACAAGCTCGGCGAGCCGATGACGCTCGCCGAGTTCCGGCAGGTGTTCCACGGTCCGCTCATGGGCAACTGCGGTTACACGCTCGAGTCCGCCGAGCAGGCGGTCGCCGACGGGCTCGCCGACCTCGTCGCCTTCGGCCGGCCGTTCATCTCGAACCCCGACCTCGTGGAACGCTTCCGCCACGGCTGGCCGCTCGCCCGGCCCGCCGACATGGCCACCTGGTACGCGCCCACGGGCGCAAAGGGCTACACCGACTTCCCGGCCCACGCCCCGGGCTGATGCGGCCCGCGCGGGAAATGGCCGCGACTCGGCGGCATGCGGTCGCGTAGCATTGCCCCGCGCCGGGCCTGCCTCGTTGCCCGTGTTCCCCCGGAGAACCACCATGGTCGCCACGATCGCCCCCACGCAGCTCGCCGACCTCCGCCGCCGCGGCGAGAAGGTGACGCTCGTCGATGTCCGCACGCCCGCGGAATACGGCGAGGTGCACGTCGAGTTCGCCCGCAACATTCCGCTCGACCGGCTCGACGCGAAGGAGATTCAGTCGCTCGCCGACGGCGGAACGGTCTACTTCGTCTGCAAGTCGGGCGGCCGCAGCCAGAAGGCGTGCGAGAAGCTCGCGGCGGCGGGGATCGCGAACGTGGTGAGCGTCGAGGGGGGCACCGCCGCCTGCGAGTCGGCCGGCATCCCGGTCGTCCGTGGCCGGAAGGCCGTGTCGCTCGAGCGGCAGGTGCGGATCGCGGCCGGCGCGCTCGTGGCCACGGGTGCGGCCCTCGCTGCCTTCGGGCCGGACCTCGTCTGGCAGCGGATCGGCATGGGCCTCGCTGGCTTCGTGGGCTGCGGACTCATGTTCGCCGGGATCACCGACACCTGTGGCATGGCGATGGTGCTCGCGCGGATGCCGTGGAACCAGGCCCGCGGGCCGGCCGGCACGTGCAGTCGCTGACGCGCCACGGTCCACCGGAGCATCGCACCATGAAGATCCAGCAGTACTACCTGGCCTGCCTGTCGCACGCCTCGTACATGATCACCGACGAGAAGACCAAGACGGCGGCCGTCGTGGACCCGCAGCGCGACATCGATCAGTACCTCGCCGACGCGCAGGCGGCCGGCTCCACGATCCGGCACGTCTTTCTCACCCATTTTCACGCGGACTTCATCGCCGGTCACATCGAGCTCCGCGACCGGGCCGGGGCGACGATCCACCTCGGTCGGCGGGCCGAGGCGGAGTTTTCCTGCGACCTCATGCAGGATGGCGACGTGGTGGAATTCGGCGACGTGCGGCTCCAAATCCTGGAGACCCCGGGCCACACGCCCGAGGGCATCTCGATCCTCGTCTACGACCTGGCGACGAGCCGCACCGCGCCGCAGGCCGTCCTCACCGGGGACACGCTCTTCATCGGCGACGTGGGCCGGCCGGACCTGCTCGCGAGCGTGGGCGTGACAGCCGACGAGCTTGCCGACATGCTCCACGACAGCATCACGAACAAGCTCGTGAAGCTCCCCGACGCCACGCTCGTCTACCCGGCTCACGGTGCCGGCAGCATGTGCGGCAAGAGCCTCTCGAAGGAGACAGTCTCCACGATCGGCGACCAGAGGAAGTTCAACTACGCCCTCCAGCCGATGAGCCGGGAGGAGTTCAGGAAGATCGTCACGGCCGACCAGCCCGAGGCCCCGGATTACTTCGTGCACGACGCGATCCTGAACCGCAAGGAGCGGGCGTCGCTCGACGCCGCCATGGCGCGGACGCTCCGAAAGCTGTCGCTCGACGAGGTGCTCGCGCTCGAGCAGGCCGGCGCCCAGTTGCTGGACGTCCGGGACGGGATCGATTTCGAGGGAGGGCACCTGAAGGGCGCCCTCAACGTCGCGCTCTCCGGAAAATATGCCACGTGGGCCGGGTCGCTGCTCGCGACCGACCGGCCGATCGTCGTGATCGCGGAGGAGGGGGGCCCGAGCGGAGGCGATGAACCCGCGGCGGAGGCCGTCATGCGGCTCGGCCGGATCGGCCTCGACAACGTGGCCGGGTATCTGGCCGGCGGCATGCATGCGCTCGCGAGCCGGAACGATCTCGTGGAACGCACGGAGCGGATCACGGCGGCCGCGCTCGGCGAGTGGCTCGCGGGCGGGCGGCCCGACGCCGGTCCGGCCCCGATCGTCGTCGATGTCAGGAGCGCCGCCGAACACGCGACCGGCCACGTGAAGGGTAGCCTGAACATTCCGCTGCCGCACCTCGAGGAGCGGGTCGGCGAGATTCCGGCGGGCCGGCCGGTGGCCGTGCACTGCGAGGGTGGCTATCGCTCGGCGATCGCCGCGAGCCTGCTCCAGAAACTCGGCCGCCAGGGCGTCCACGACCTCGTGGGTGGGTTCAAGGCATGGGCCGCGGCGAAGCTGCCGGTCGAAGGCGTATGACACACCCCGCGGGCGGGCCGACTGGCCCCACGGGGTCCGGGTGAGTAAAATATGGCTGTGGAAGGTGCATCCGTCTCGAACCGGGCGGCCCATGTGGCTGCTCGATCCAACCTCGCGAAAGCAAAGGTGGAGACCCGGAACCGCAAGGGGCCGGGAGGATGCGCGTCGGACGCCGTGACTCGGCCCGGTGGCGGGCGGCACGGCTCCGACGAAGCTTTCGAGGGCTGTCCGAGTCCCGCGGCCGTCGCGGGGTAGGGCACCGCCGAAGCGCCTTCCTTTCTCACGCGTAGAAAGGAATGCGACATGACGATCGGGTTTCCATCGGTTCGGATCGACGACGCCAATCCCCTGCATCACCTGTGGTGCAACAACGGCACGTGGTGGGTGCACTACACCCTCCACTTCGACTTCCGCCGGCGCCGGATCCGCCGATCCCTCGGCACCAGGAGCCTCGACGACGCGGTGCGGCGGCGGGACGAGCTGCTCGCCAGGCTGGCCCGCGACGGTGAGCCGGTGCCGGATCGCAGGGCGGTGCGGCCAGCGGCCGGGGCGAACGCGGTCGCGCCGGGGCCCGCGAGCCCGGCGGCCTGCGCGACGTCGGTGTGAACGGCGGCCGGGTGAGGGTGCTGCGAACCGGTGCCGATTCCCTGCACCCCCACCCCGGCCCTTCCCGAAGGGGGAGGGGGATGGGGCGGCGTCGGCATCACGGGAGATGACCATGGTCGAGTTCGCTGATGCGGATCTGTTGAAAAAGCGAACCGGTGCGATCCGGCGCCTCGATGCCATGCGGGCCCGCGAACTCGTGACGATGTTCGCGCGGCCCGCCGTGGCGGATGGGCGGGGGATCGGTTTCGACCGCGATGATCCCGTCACGGGGCCGACGCACGGTTGGATGACGCTCGAGCAGTCGCTCTCCCCGCACGCTTCCGCCGCCGCCGTCGGCCACTACAAGACGCACCTCTACCTGCACGGCCTCGAGCGGCTGCCCCTCTCGGTGGCCCGGGAGCTCTCCCGACACCGCGGCCACCTCTACCTCGACAATCTCGCCACGATCACCCCGGCGGTCGCCGCGGAGTTGGCGACCCATGCGGCCGGCGGGATCTCGCTCAACAAGCTCCGCCGGCTGCCCGTGGACGTGGCGACCGCGCTCGGCGCGCACGGCGGCGAGCTGTCGCTCAATCGCGTGGGGCGGCTCGACGCCGCGGCGGCGCGGGGCCTCGCACGTCACGCCCACCGGCTCGATCTCGACGGCGTCGCGGCGCTCGCCCCCCGCGCCGCGGCGGCGCTGTCGCGGCACTCCGGGGATCTCTTCCTCGGCGGCCTCACGCGGCTGCCGCCCCGCGCCGCCCGGCATCTCGCGCGGCACCGCGGCCAGATCCACTTCCACGGTCTCACGGCGCTGTGCGACGCGGCGGCACGGGCCTTGGGGAGACGCGAGGGATTTCTCTGCCTCAAGAACGTGCGGCAACTCCCGCCGCGGCAG
Organism: Planctomycetaceae bacterium; assembly: GCA_046095965.1. Lineage (GTDB taxonomy): Bacteria > Planctomycetota > Planctomycetia > Pirellulales > UBA1268 > QWPN01. Next base: position 15,823 of record JBJTJO010000187.1, on the reverse strand, counting down.
GCGCGGGCGCTTGCCCGGCACGTCGGGCCGCTCCACCTCTACTCCGTCGAGGTGGACGACATGGTGGCCGAGTGCCTTGGCCGCCACGAGGGTTCGCTTCTGCTTCACGTGCCGGAACACCTGCGGCTCGACCGGCTCGAGGCGCTCGTGCAACACCGGGGGCCCCTCGCACTCGTGGGCCTCCGCACGCTCGACGATCGGCGGGCGGCGGTGCTCGCCGCCCAGCCGTTCGTGCACGGCATCGCGGGCCTCTCCGGCCTGTACATCGACGATGTCGAGCGGATCGCGCCGGGCGTCGCCGAGACGCTCGCCGGTCACCGGGCCGGCGGCCTGTCGCTGGGGGGCATGAAGGTGCTCTCGGAGGACGTGGCGACCGCGCTCGTGCGGCACCCGATCCTCGCGCTTGACGGCGTGACGAGCGTCACCGACCGCGTCGCCGCGATCCTCGCCACGCACGCGGGCGCCTCGCTCTCGCTCCAAGGCCTCGCGCACGCGAGCGGTCCCGCGCTCGCGCGCCTGCAGGCGAACCCCGGCATCGACCTGCCGCGCCGCCTGCTCGAACGTGCGGGCTGCGGCCTGTCTTGAATGAGCCGCAGATTGGTACTCTGCGGGGAGCGGTGGGGCACGTCGTTCGGCCTGCCACCGTGTGCAGGCTGCCAGTCTGCACCTCCCGTGCGGAGGTGATGGTTGTGGGTGGTGCGGCCTGTCTTGAAGTAGCCGCAGATTGGTCATCTGCGGAGAGCGGTGGGGCACGTTGTCCGGCCACCGCGGTGCGGGACGGCCTGCCACCGTGTGCAGACTGCCAGTCTGCACCTACTGTGCGGAGACGCTACCCCAGGGGCCTGAGCGATGCCGGCGACCGTACGACGAGCCTGGCGGATGCTCAAGATGGTCCTGAAGGCGCGGAGCTTTCTGCCGGTCTCGTGCCTGCCGGACTACGGGCGACTCCTGGTGGGCGACGAGCGGCCGCTCGTCCCGCTCGAGGTGCGGACGCTGGGCGGCAGGACGGTCTTCGCCCGGCCGCGAACGGCCGACGCGACGACGCTCGCCTCCGTGTACCGCGACCGGTATCACCTCCCACCGCGCGAGTTGCCGGCGGCGCCCGTGATTCTCGATCTGGGCTCCAACTGCGGGTACACGATCGTCCACTACAAGCACCTCTACCCCGACGCCCGCGTGGTCGGGGTCGAACTCGACGCGGCCAACGTTGCCGTGGCGCGGCGAAACGTGGCGGGGCTGCCGGACGTGGACGTGGTGCACGCGGCCGTGTCGGCCCGTGACGGCTTCGTGTCGTACGACCAGGGTGCCGGCGAGGACGCCTACCGCGTCGGCCGGGCCGTTCCGGTCGCTGCGAGCCGGCCGACGACGGTGCCGTCCCTGTCACCCCCGTCGCTCTTCCGGCGGTTCGGCCTGACCAGGGTCGATTTCGCCAAGATCGACATCGAGGGGGAGGAACTGAGCCTGTTCGCCGCGGACGCCGATCTCGGGTGGCTCGACGCGGTGCACTCCCTGAACATGGAGGTGCATGCCGAGACGCCCGCGTGCGACCGGCTGATCGACGTGCTCACGCACCGCGGATTCTCGGCCTGGAAGGACGATCACCACTGGTCCGCGATCATGGCGGTGAGGCGGCCGTCGCGCTGACGTCGCGCGTCAGCGGTCGGCCGGGCGGCGCCAGACCGTGACGCCCTCCTTGATCGTCTCCACGACGCGGATGTCCTTGATCGACGCCGGATCGACCGTGAGCGGGTTCCCCGAGAGGACCACGAGGTCCGCGAGTTTTCCCGGCGCGAGCGAGCCCTTCGCGTTGTCCTCGCCGTATTGCCTGGCTCCGTCGATCGTGATCGCCTCGAGGGCCTCGAGCGGCGTCACCCGCTCCCCCGCCCCGAGCACGCGGCCCGACCGCGTGATCCGGTTCACCGCCGTGTGGATCGTGAACAACTGGTCGAGCGGCGAGACGTTGAAGTCGGTGTGGTTCGTGGGCCGGATGCCGAGCGCCCGCGCCGACTTCATGGGGCTGATCCCCTCGGCCTGCGCGAGGCCGCGGTTGGCGACGTGCGTGTCGCCGAAATAGAAGCAGTGGAGCGTGAAGAAGGAGGGGGTGATCTTCCAGGCGGCGTATTTCGCGAGCTGGTCGGGACGGATGAACTGCGAGTGCACGCCGACGGTGCCCCGGGGCTTCGCGGGGTCGTCACCGGATGCCGCGCGGTGGGCCTCGAGGAACGCGTCGATCGCGGCGTCGCCGTTGCAGTGCACGAACATCGGCGCATCGCCCGCGTAGACCTTCTTCACCATGTCGTTGAGTTCCGGCTGCGGGAAGCTCGGCTCGCCCCGCCAGTTCTTCTGCCCCGCCGGGCCGTCGGTGAGGTAGGGCGTGGTGAAGAACGCCGTCCGCCCCTGCGGCGAGCCGTCCATCAGCAGCTTCACGCCGCCGATCCGCAGGCGGTTCGTGTAGGCCTTCTCGACCCGCGGCGGCTTGCCGGCGAAGATCGCGTCCAAGTCGGTGATGAAGGGGAGTGCAACCACGTCGAGCTTGAGGAGCCCGCGGGCCGCGATGATCCGCAGGAGGTCCAGCTGGTGCTTCATGGTGGCACCCTCCTGGGCCGTCGTGATGCCCTCCCGCAGGTAGAGCTCCTGGCCGGTCGTGATCAGCTCGACGAGCTGGTCGTCGCCGGGGCCCGGCACCTTCGCGAAGACCGGCAGGAAGGCCGTCTCGAAGAGGAGGCCGTCCGGCTCGTTCGATCCGGGCTCGCGGCCGATGACGCCGCCCGGCGGTGTGGGCGTCCTGGCCGTGACGTCGTAGGCCGCGAGCGCCTTCGAATTCAGCATCGCGCCGTGGCCCGACACGTGGACGAGGATCACGGGGTTGTCCGGGAACGCGGCGTCGAGTTCCTGCTTCGTGGGCGCCCGCTTCTCGGCGAGCAGTTCCGGGTCGTAGCCGAAGCCGACCACGAACTTTCCCGGCCCGAGATCGAGCCGCTCCTTGAGCTTCACGAGTTGGCCGATGACATCGGCGACCGACTTGCACGGCCCCGCCGGTGGCGACGCGCAGAGCGCCTGCACCTGCACCCCGCCACAGGTGAAGAAGTGGCTGTGGCCGTCGATGAAGCCCGGCACGAGCGTCTGGCCGGCGAGGTCGGTGACCTCGGTCTCGGGGCCGCGGTGCGGCATGACCTCGGCCTCGGTGCCGACGGCGACGATCCGTCCGCCTGCGATCGCGATCGCCGCGGCGGCGGGCCGCGCGGGATCGACCGTGACGATCGGCCCGCCGCGGATGATGCGGTCGGCCGGCTCGGCGGCCGGGAGGGTGGCCGCGGCGACCACGGCGGCGATGGCGGTGAGCACGGCGACCACGAGCGGCAGGCGGGTGGGCATGGGTGGATGTCCTGGGCGCAGGCCCGCGGACGCGGACCGGTGCCCGGAAGATCGCACGGATGGGCACACCGTGCCAGTCCCGGGTCGCCAGCCCGCGCGCGGGGCCACGCTCCGTGATTCGCGTGGCGGTGCAGCCGAACGCGCCGGGGAACAGCCCTTTTTCCAGCCCTGTCGCGGGCTTTCGGCGCTCCGGGCGGCTTGCTACGCTCCCGCGCCCGTCCGGAGATCCGTCATGGTCCATGGCCGCGTCGTGCTCCCGCTCTGCCTCGTCGTCGTGCTCGCCTGCGCTGGCGCGCGCGGGGAGCCCGCCCCGGGCGAGCCCGGACAGCGGCCGCTCGCGATGCGGGTGGAGAGCGAGATCTTCGCGGGCGGATCGAAGCCCGTGGCGCGGAGCCTGACGCTGTTCCGCGACGGCGTGGCCTGGGACTTCCTGGAACTGCCCGCAGCCGATGGCAGGGGCAAGGACTTGCGGCTCGCCGAGATCGCGCTCCACGACCCGGCCCGGGAGCGCGTCGTGGTCATCGACCCCGACCGCCACGTGAAGACGCAGATCGAGGCCTTGCGGCTCGAGCGGCTGGGGGTGTCGCTCGCCAAGTGGGCGCGGGGCTCCGACGACCGTCTCATTCGCTGGGCCGGCGGCCCCGACTTCTCCGAAGGCCTGACCGAGACCGACGCGGCGATCGAGCTCGAGGGGCCGCGGGTGCGCTACGCTGTGGCCCTCGAGACGGCTCCGTCGCCCGAGGCCGCGGTCGAGTACCGCAGGTTCGCCGACTCCGCGCTCCTGGTGCGGGCGCTCCTGCATCCCGGCGGCATCCCGCCGTTCCCACGACTGGCGCTCAATCGGCGGCTCGAGGCCGCGGGCGCCATCCCCACCGAGGTGACGCTCGAGATCGAGTCGCGCCTCGGCCCCCTCGGTGGTCCCGCCGAGCGACTCACGTGCGTGCACAAGATGCACCCCGCGCTGCTCGCGTCCGACGCCGAGCGGATCGAGGACGCCGAGGCCCACGTCGCGGCCGCGTCAGCCGTCGATCTCGCGGCGTTCGTCGCCACCGGGGTGGACTGACCGCTGCACCCCTCACCGGGCGCCGCCGTCACAACGCGTTTCGCCGGCGCTCCATCGTCTCCGGGCAAGAAAGTCCGCCCGACCGGACGATGTTCCCTCAGGCTCACGGCTTTCCCAATCATCCGGGTCGGACGCGTGCACGGCGGCCGGACATCGGGGGGTGGGAAGACGGCGGCCGCCGCGACATGTTGACGCTTGTACAGGTGTCGCGGTACATTCATCCATCATCCATGCAAGAACGGAGGCTTTTGCAATGCTCGTGCTCTCTCGCAAGCAGAACGAACGGATTCGGGTCGGCGACTCGGTGGTGGTGACGGTGGTCCGCGTGAGCGGCGACAAGGTGCGGATCGGGATCGAGGCTCCTCCCACGGTGCGCGTGCTGCGGGACGAGCTCGAGGAGACGCTTGGTGACGTGACGATGGACGCGTCCGCCGAGCTGCCGATTCCCCGGCTGTTCAAGTACGTGGGCTGAGACCGATGCCGTCGCACCCGGACCCGACGCAGCCGCCTCCGCGGCCGCGACTGCGCCGGTCCGTGCGTGCGGCGGCGGCTGGGGCGGCCGCGATCGTGGTCGTGGCGATCGTGGCCGCCCGCCAGGCTCCGGGCTGGTACGCCACCCGCGTGGCGGGCGTGCCGGCCACGGCCGAGCGTGACGCGCGGCGGCTCGTGACGGAGGTCGCGGGCCTGCGCGCCGCCGCGACGCGGCCCGGCGCGTGGGGTGCCGCCGTCCGCGAGGAGGAGATCAATGCCTGGCTGGCCACCGACCTCCCGCGGAACCACGTCGCGGCGTTGCCCGCCGGCCTCTCCGAGCCGCGGGTCCGCCTGGAGCCGGGGCGGATCCGCGTCGCCGCGCGGACCGCGGTGGGGCCGCTCGCCGGCGTGGCCTCGATCGCGGTCGAGGTCCGGCTGCGGCCGGCCGGCCGGCTCGAGTGCGCGGTCGTCGAGGCCCGGATCGGGGCGATCCCGGTGCCCGCGGGTCCGGTCGTCCACCGTCTCGCGGCCCTCCTCGACCGGCTCGGGTTCGCGACGGAAACCCGCCGACTGGACGGCCGGAGCGTGATCGTGGTTTCCTTGGGAGGCCGCGGCGCGGTGCTGCGGGGATTGACGGTGGACGCCGGCGAACTGGTGGTCGCGGGCACGACCGAGGAGGTGCGATGACACGGCTGCGGTTCCTCGGTGCGGCGGGCATGGTCTCGGGATCGCGGCACCTCGTCGAGACGGCCGGGCGGCGGGTGCTCGTGGACTGCGGGCTCTTCCAGGGGGAGAAGGACCTCCGCGAGCTCAACTGGCAGAAGTTCGCCGTGCCGCCGGCCGAGATCGACGCGGTCGTGCTCACGCACGGCCACATTGACCACTCGGGGTTCCTGCCGCGGCTGGCCCGAGAGGGCTTCCATGGCCCGATCCTCACCTCGCCGGCGACGGCCGACCTCCTCAGCCTGCTGCTCTACGACTCCGCGAAGTGCCAGGCGGAGGACGCCCTCTACGCCAACCGTAAGGGCTACGCGAAGCACAGGCCGGCGCTACCGCTCTACGAGGAGCGTGACGTGGACCGCGTGCTGCGGCTGGTGCGGAAGGTGCCGCGTGAGGAGTGGTTCGAGCCCACGGCCGGGATCCGCTGCCGGTTCCACGAGGCCGGCCACATGCTCGGCAGTTCGTTCGTGGAGATGGAGGCCCGGGACGGCGCCGCGGGCGCCGCCACGCGGATCGTGTTCTCGGGCGACGTGGGCCGCTTCGACGCCCCGCTCTACAAGGACCCGATCTCGCCGCCGCCCTGCGACTACCTGCTCCTCGAGAGCACCTACGGCGACCGCGACCACACGCCGTCGCGGCCGCTCGACGAGCTCGAGGAGGCGACGCGGGAGGCGATCGCCCGGGGTGGGATGATGCTCGTGGCCTCGTTCGCGATCGGCCGCTGCCAGCAGCTCGTCTACCTGCTCCGCACGCTCATGGCCGCCCGCCGCCTGCCCGAGATCCCGATCTGGGTCGATTCACCGATGGCGGTCGAGGCGCTGGAGGTCTTCCGCCGGCACGGCGACGAGCACGACTTCAGCGAGGCCCGGCTCCAGGGCGTGGCCGAGTCGCTCGCGAGCCCCTTCGTGCGGATGGCCAAGACGGCCGCGGAGTCGAAGGCGATCAACGCCCACGAGGGCCCCGGCATCGTCATCGCCTCGAGCGGCATGATGAACGGCGGCCGGATCCTCCACCACCTCGCCCGCCGGCTTCCCGACCCGCGGACCACGGTGCTCGTCGCCGGCTACCAGGCCAGCGGCACCCGTGGCCGGATGCTCATCGACGGCGCGCGATTCCTGAAGATCCACGGCCGCGACGTGCCGGTGAAGGCGGCCGTCCGCAAGGTCGATGCGCTCTCCGGCCACGCCGACCGCCACGAGATCGACCGCTGGCTGGGGCCGCTGCCGGCACCGAAGCGGACCTTCCTCGTCCACGGCGAGCCGCCGGCCGCCCGCGGGATGGCGGGTTTCCTCCGGGAGCGGCGGGGCTGGGAGGTCACGATCCCCGCGCTCGGAGACACCGCCGAGTTGGACGGTTGACCGCCGGCCCCTACAACGACTCGCCGCGACGAATCGCCGAGACGCACGGAGGAATCCAGCCGCATGGGCACGCACGAATCAAGGGAATCCGGCGGAGACACGAACTCCCCGAAGCCGAAGGCCTGCCCCATCCTTCCCGACACCGTGCTCGGCGACGACGTGGCGCTCGTCGCCGAGAACATGGAGCGGATCCTCACGTCGCCGAGCTACTCGCTCGCGCAGGACGACCCGGCGCTGCTCACGAAGGTCGAGATGCGGGGCGTGCGGATGCTGCTCGAGCTCGGCAAGCCGGAGCTCGCCCTCCAGGCCGACAAGATCGAGTCGACGGTGATCGTGTTCGGCGGCACGCAGATCGTGGAGCGGGCCGCGGCCGAGCGGCGGCTGTTCGAGGCCCGCCGGGCGGCACAGGCGAATCCCGGCGACAGGCGGCTCCAGCGCGAGGTCGAGCGGAGCACCCGGCTCCTCGACTTCACGAGGTACTACGACGCCGCGCGGGAGTTCGCCCGGATCGTGTCGATCGACAACCAGTGCGAGGACCAGCGCGACTACGTGGTGGTGACCGGCGGTGGGCCCGGGATCATGGAGGCGGCCAATCGCGGCGCCTTCGACGTGGGCTGCAAGTCGATCGGCCTCAACATCAAGCTGCCCGCCGAGCAGCAGCCGAACCCCTTCATCACGCCCGAGCTCTGCTTTCAGTTCAAGTACTTCGCGCTGCGGAAGTTTCACTTCATCCTCCGGGCGGCCGCGGTCGTGCTCTTTCCCGGAGGCTTCGGCACGCTCGACGAGATGTTCGAGACGCTCACGCTGCGGCAGACCCACCGCATGCAGCCCGTGCCGATCATCCTCTTCGGCCGCGAGTACTGGGCGAAAGTCATCGACTTCCAGCACCTCGCCGACACCGGCGTGATCGCCGACCACCACCTCGACCTGTTCACCTACGCCGAGACGCCCGAGGAGGCCTGGCAGCAGATCCTCGACTTCCACGCCCGGCACCCGGCGAACGGCGGCCGGTGATCCGTCACCCGCGGGACAGCGGGATCCGCAGCGTGAACTCGGTGCCCACGCCGGGTTCGCTCGTCACGCCGACCGTGCCGCCGTGGGCCTGCACGATGTGCTTCACGATCGCCAGCCCCAGGCCCGTGCCGCCGAGGCTGCGGCTGCGGGCGCGGTCCACCCGGTAGAACCGTTCGAAGAGCCGCGGCAGGTGCTCGGCCGCGATCCCGCACCCCTCGTCGCGGACGCGGATCGTCGCGTCGCCGTCGCGGACCGCAGAGAGCCGGACCGTCTTTCCGGGCTCGCTGTACTTGATCGCGTTGTCGATGAGGTTGATGACGGCCTGCTCGAGCAACGGGCCGCTCACCGTGGCGACGAGGTCGGACGGGCAGTCGATCTCGAGGCGGATCGAGCGCTCGGTGGCCCGCGGGCGGCAGTCGTCCGCGGCCGCCGCGAGGATGGGACCGAGCGGCCGCTCCTCCACCGGGAGCGTGCCGGCCGTCTCGCTCTGCTCGACCCGCGACAGTGCGAGCAGGTCCTCGATGATCGCGGCGAGCCGGTCGGCCTGCCTGCCGATGATCCCGAGGAAGCGGCGGCGGTCCTCCGGATCCTCGGCCGCCCCGTCGAGGAGGGTCTCCACGAAGCCCTTGATGGAGGCGACCGGGGTCTTCAATTCATGCGACACGTTCGCGACGAAGTCGCGGCGGACGTTCTCCAGCCGCTTCACGGCGGTGACGTCGTCGAGCACGATCACCGCCCCGCCCTCTCCCGACACGTCGCGGAGCGCCGTGCCCCGGAGATGGATCGTGCGGTCGGTCGCGCCGTGGAGCACGAGATCGTCCTCCACGGGCTCCCGGCGGTCGATGGCCTCGAGGGCGAACCGGCGGAGATCGGGATTGCGCACGGCCTGCTGGAGCGTGCGGCCGACGGCCTGCTCGACCTCCAGGCCGAGCAGGTCGGCCGCGGCGCGGTTGATGCCCACGATCCGCTGCCGCCCGTCGATCGCGAGCACCCCCTCGATCATGCTGCCGAGCACCGCCTCCTGCTGCGTGTCCTGGCGGCCGATGAGCAGGCCGCGCTCGACGAGTTGCTCCCGCAGTCCCGCGAGCGCGTGGGCGAGATCCGCCACCTCCGCGATCTCGGACGCGGGACAGGCGGCATCGACGTCGCCGGCCGCGAGCCGCGCTGCGACGCGGCTGAGGTCCTCGACGGGCCGGGCCGCCCGGCGGGCCACGGCCCACCCCGCGGCGGCGACCACGGCGCCCACGACCAGGCAGCCCCCGATGAGCCGCCACTGCGCGGCGGCGAGGTCCGCGTCGGCGTCTCGGGTGTCGATGGTCGCCAGCACGATGTTCGTGGGCGCACCGGCCGGCCCGTGGGGCATGGCCACCGCGAGCCGGCGGCGACGGGTCGCGGGATCGAGGCTCGTGTCCGCCGCGATCCGTCCAGCGCGGGCCTCCGCGAGGAGGGTGCGGGCCGACAGGCCGGGCTGCCGCGCGGCCGGCGGCGGGCCGGGAGGGTCGGCGGTCGAGGCCAGGATGTCACCCGCGGTGGCGGCGAGTTCCAGGGCGATGTCGGCGCTCGGCCGCAGCGTGCGGGCCCGCTCGGCGAATGTGCTCACGTCGATCGGACCGCCATCCTGTGCCAGGCGCGCGGTGATGGTCGCGACGGTGTCGGTGAGCCGGTGGCGCTGGGCCGCATCGGCCAGCCGCGCGAGCTGCACGGACGCCAGCCAGGTGCAGCCGGCGAGCACGACGACGACGAGGGAGCACCAGCCGGCAAACAAACGCCAGACGAGGCGGGTGCGGGGCATGCGGGTGGGGACCGGGGGCCGAACGTCAAGCCCGGAACCGGTAGCCCACACCACGGACGGTTTCGATGTAGGAGCCGAAGGCCCCGAGCTTCTTGCGCAGGCCGGCGACCTGGACGTCGACGGACCGCTCCGTCACAGGATAATCCTCTCCCTTGACCGCGTCGACGATCTGGGTGCGGGTGAAGGCCCAGCCGGGGCGGCGGGCCAGGAACTGCAGCAGGGCGAACTCGGTGTAGGTGAGCTCCAGCAGCTGGCCGGCGAGTTTCGCCTCGTGGCGGCCGGGGTGGATCGACAGCTCGTGCACGTCGATCGTGGTCTCGAGTTCCGCCTGGCGCCGCGACTCGTTCCGCCGGAGGAGCGCCCGCACCCGGGCCGAGAGCACGCGCGGGCTGAAGGGCTTCGCGATGTAGTCGTCGGCCCCCCGCTCCAGGCCGGCGACCATGTCGGCATCCTCCCCCTTCGCCGTGAGCATGACGATCGGCACGTCGCGGGTCCGGGCGTCGGCCTTGAGCCGCCGGCAGACCTCGAGGCCATCGACCGCGGGCAGCATGAGGTCGAGCACGATCAGATCCGGGGGCTCGAGGCGGGCCGCCTTGAGGGCCTCCTCGCCGGTGGTCACGCACGCGACCTCGTGGCCGTCTTTGGCGAGGTTATAGCGCACGAGTTCGAGCAGATCCTCCTCGTCATCGACGACGAGGATCCGGTGGGCGGCCGGGGCGGCGGGAGTCTTCGGCTTCGGCGTCACGGGGCGCAGACTACCGGCCGTCCGCCCGGCCGCAAATCGTGAGAATTTCGTGAGCGCCGCGGCTCAGGAAAACAACAATTCGACGTCCTCGGCCGTGAGGCTCGCGACGATGCTGTCGTCGGCCCGCACGATCGATTCGGCGAGCTCGCGCTTCCGGTCCTGGAGGGCGACGATCTTCTCCTCGACCGTGTCGCGGGCGATGAGCCGGTAGGCGAACACCCGGCGGGTCTGGCCGATGCGGTGGGCGCGGTCCACGGCCTGCGCCTCGACGGCCGGATTCCACCACGGGTCGAGGATGTAGATGTAGTCCGCCGCCGTGAGGTTGAGCCCCTGGCCCCCCGCCTTCAGGCTCACGAGGAACAGCCGGCAGTCGGGATCCTCCTGGAACCGCTGCACGCGGGCCTGCCGGTCGGTCGTCCGGCCGTCGAGGTACTCGTAGACGGTCTTCCGCTCGTCGAGCCGCCGCCGCAGGATCGAGAGGAAGCTCGTGAACTGGCTGAACACGAGCGCCTTGTGCCCCTCGTCGAGCACCTCCTCGAGCTGCTCGAGGAGCGTCTCGATCTTCGCCCCCTCGTCGTCCACGCGGGCGGGGTCCACGAGGCCGGGATGGCAGGCCGCCTGCCGCAGCCGCAGGAGCGCCTCGAGCACGGCGATCCGCGCGCGGCCGATGCCCTGGCGGCCGATCCGCCCGGCGAGCTCGAGGCGGTAGTGCTCGCGGAGCTCGTCGTAGGCCTTGCGCTGCGCCTCGCCGAGCTCGACGAACAGCGTCTGCTCGGTCTTCTCCGGCAGGTCGGAGAGCACCTGGGTCTTCGTGCGGCGGAGGAGGTAGGGCCGGACCGCACGGGCCACGACCTCCGTGCTGCCCCGCCCCTCGGTGAGGAACTTCCGCAGGCGGCCGGCACTGCCGAGCTGCCCGGGGTTGAGAAACTCGAAGATGCTCCACAACTCGCCGATGTGGTTCTCGACCGGCGTGCCGGTGAGCGCGAGACGGTGCCGCGCCCGCAGCAGCCGGCAGGCCTTCGCCGCCTGGCTGGCGGCGTTCTTGATCGACTGCGCCTCGTCGAGGATCACGTAGTCGAACTCGACGTCGCGGAGGGCGAGCACGTCGCGGCGCAGCGTGCCGTAGGTCGTGACCACGACGTCCCAGTCGGCGAGCGATCCCGCCACCTCGGCCCGCGCGGTGCCGGTGTGGTTGACGACCCGCAGGGCGGGGGCGAATTTCCGTGCCTCCTCGATCCAGTTGAAGACGAGGCTCTTGGGCACGACGACGAGCACGGGCCGAGGCCCGATACCGGCGGCCTCGATCTCGGCCCGGCGCCGCAGCAGCAGGGCCAGCACCTGGATCGTCTTGCCGAGTCCCATGTCGTCGGCGAGGCAGCCCCCGATGCCCATGCGTTCGAGGAACGCGAGCCAGCCGAGCCCTTCCCGCTGGTAGTGCCGCAGCGTGCCCTGGAAGCCCTCGGGCTCCTCGGCCGCCTCAGGACGCTCGCCGCGGGCGAGTTCCTCGCGGATGCGCTCGAACGCCTCATCGACGTGCGACTGCGGCTGGCCGGCGAGCAGCGCGTCGAGCAGGGCCGCCTGGATGCGGCCGTAGCGGAGCCGGCCGTCGTGCTTCTGCGCGAGTGCCGCCATCGGCTCGAACTGGGCCGCGAGGCTGTCGGGAATGAAGCCCAGGGACCCATCGGAGAGCTCGAGCGACCGCTCGCCCCGGGCGAGGGCCTCGAGGAGCGCCGGCAGTTCGGCGGTGACGCCGCCGAAGTCGATCGCCGCCGAGAGCTCGAACCAGTCGATGCCGCTCGTCACGTTCCACGCCACGCTGCCGGCCGGGCGGTAGCGGCGGCCCGCGACCTCGACGGTCCAGCCGGCGGCCGCGAGCTGCGAGACGGAGGCGTCGAGCCGGTTTCGCGGGATGACCACGTGGGGCGTGGCGGCCTCGGCCTCGTCGGCCGCGCGGCAGGGCGTGGCGCCGTGCCTGGGCAAGAGGGCGAGGGCCGCGCGTTCGGCCGCGCGGTCGCGCCGCGCGAGCACCCGCCGGGACGTGTCGGCGACGCCGCCGGCCGGATCGTCGGCCGCGACGAGGATGCCGCCGTAGTCGAACCAGATCCGGCCCGCGAGCTGCACCCGGGGGGCGGGTCGGCGTCGTCCCGGCCCGTCGTCGTCGGCGAGGGCCGGCGAGTCGTCGAGCACGAGCTTCGGCTGCGGCAGCCCCGACTCGATCCGCCATCCGGTCCAGGCGGGCAGCACGACGCGCGGGGCGTCGGCAAGCGTCGCGAGCCGCTCGACGAGGCCGTCGGTCTGGGCACCCGTGATCTCGATCGGCCCGCGGCGTTCGAACTGGTCGATCCAGCCGGCGATGTCACCGCCGGATCCGGGCACGGCCAGCCGCGCGATCCGGTCGGCGAACACGACCACGCCGGCCCGCAGGATCGCGCGGGGCTCGCGGAGCTCCTTCCGCTGGCTGCCGCGGACGAGCATGCCGCGGAGCGTGGCCTTCGCCGGCCGCGGCGGGGCGCCGTCGCCGTCCGCCGCGGCGCCCCGCGCGGGCCTGACGTCGTCGTCATCCGGCTCGAGCACGAAGGCGAATTCCCAGGGCCGGCCCGCGTCCCACGTCAGCGGCACGACGTGCTCGGGCGCGCGCCTGGGCTCGGGCTGGGTCAGCAGGCGGCCGGCCTCGCAGAGCATCGCGAGGTGCGTCGCGACCGCCCGCGGGCCGACGGCGATCCGGGCGATGGTGCGACTCGCCGCCGACTCGGTCCCGCCGCCGGCGCCGAGCGGCACCGCGCCCACGAGTCGCTCGACGAGGTCGCGTTCCTGCGGCTCGAGTTCGTCGAACTCGACGCCACCCGGGCCGAGCTCGACCGGCCGGGGACGGCCGGTGGCGTTGCCCGCCACGTCGCACTGCATCCGCGCCGGCACGAGGATCACCGACCGCGAGTCGGCCGACGCGGCGACGTCGAGCATGAACACGAGCGCGCCGGACGAGCGCCGCAGGTCGGGGATCTCGAGGGCGGCAGCCCGGACCGCGGGCTCGACGAGCCGCCGGCGGTCCTCGAGCTCCGCCATCCAGGCCGGCGGCCGGCCGGCGCTGCGGCGCCCGGCTGCCACGGTCGCCGGCTCGACGCGCGACATGCGGCCCGTCCCGGCGAGCGCCGGGCGGCCGTCCGCGTCGTCATCCGGCTCGCCGTCCGCAGACTCCGCGGCGGGCGGCTCCGCCTCGGCCGTGTCGTCGGCCACGATCTCGAGGTTCACGGGCGTCTGGTCGGGGATGCCGGCGAGCAGTCCACGGCGGTCCACCTCGAGGAGCACCGCGGCGAGCGCCGCGCAGGGCTTCCCGGCGCGGCCCGCCGGACTGGTGCACCGCGCCTCGAGCGTCATGCCGCCGCGCCGGTGGGCGGCGAGCTCGAGGTGGATCTCGTGCGCGGTGTCGTCGGTAACGGCCACCGTGCCGCGGACCTGGCCGACCCGCGGGCTCGACACGCGCGGCGGGGCGAGGCCGCGGGCGGTGGCGAGGTCCGAGGGGGAGAAGAGGCGGGAGAAGCGTTGTTCGAGGGTCTTCATGCTGCCGGGCGGGGAGGCGAAGGCGGGTTCGCGCGGTCCACCGGGCGGCGGCGCGCAACGAGGCAGTGTACCCCGCCGCCCGCCCGGCGAGACAGTCCCCCGATCGCAACTACAATGAGAGGGTTCGCAAACCGGCCGCCGCACGGGATGGCGCATGACCGAATTCGTCTCCGGCATCTCGATCGTCTGCTTCGCGGCCAGCTACGCCGTGGCGTTGGCCTGCGAGGCGTCGCGGCCGGTGTTTCGCTCCAGCCTCCGCGGCGCGGCGATGCTCGGCTTCGCGGCCGCCGGACTCGTCGCCCACACGCTCTTTCTGGCGTGGCGCGGTGCGAGCGGGTCGGGGGCGCCGCTCTCGAGCCCCTTCGATTGGTACCTGCTCGCGGCCTGGCTGCTCGCGGCGGGCTCGCTGTGGCTCACGCTCGCGAACCCGCGGACGCCGGTCGGCCTGTTCCTTCTCCCCGTCGTGCTCGCGCTCGTGGGCGCCGCCACGCTCGCCAGCCGCGAGCCCTTTCTCCAGAGCCCCGCCAGCCGCGTCTGGGGGCGGGTCCACGGCAGTTTCAACCTCGCGGCGAGCGTGAGCGTGGCGTTCGGCGCCGCCGCGGGGCTGATGTGGCTCATCCAGGCCGGCCGCCTGGCGCGAAAGCAGCCGCCGGTCCGCGGCTTCCGCATGCCCAGTCTCGAGCGGCTTGCTTCCCTCACGCACCGGGCGCTCGCGGTCGCCGCATGGACCGCCGCGGCCGGTTTCGCATCGGGCATCGTGCTCAACGCCGTGAACCGGCGGCACGGGCTGCTCGAGACGGTGCCCTGGACCGACCCCGTCGTGCTGCGGATGGGCGCGCTCGTCGCGTGGCTCGTCGCCGCCGACGCCGCGGCCCACGCGGCCCGGCGGCGGCCCGACGGCGGCCGCGTCACGGCGTGGCTGTCGCTCGCGAGCCTCGGCGTGCTCGCCGCCTCGATCCTGTGGGGCCTGTTTGGCCGGTCGCAGCACGGCGTGCCCCACGCGCCACCCGCCCCGCCCGCGGCGACGCGCGAGGTGGTGCCATGACGCTGGCCCTCGTCGGCGGCACGCACCGCACCGTGCCCCTGGCGCTCCGCGAGCGGCTGGCCTTCTCGGCCGAGCAGGCGGCCGACGCGCTCGCCCGGTTTCGCGCGCGCTTTCCCGGTCGCGAGGGGGTGCTGCTCTCGACCTGCAACCGCGTCGAGTTCTACGCGGCCGGCGACCGTGAGCCCGCGCCGGCGGAGGAGGAGATCCTCGCGCTCCTGGCCGAGTGCCGCGGGCTCGACGCCGGCCTGCTCGCCCCGGTGCTCGCCCGGCGCCGCGACGACGCCGTCGTGCGCCACCTGTTCGCCGTGGCCTCCGGCCTCGACAGCATGGTGCTCGGTGAGCCTCAGATCCTCGCGCAGGTCAAGCAGGCCTGGGCGCTCGCCCAGGAGAGCCGCACGGCCGGCCCGCTCACGGGCGAGATGTTCCAGGCGGCCTTGCGGACGGCCCAGCGGGTGGCGAGGGAGACGGCGCGCGGGCGCGAGCGGGTGTCGATCCCGAGCGTGGCCGTGGCCGACTTCGCCGCGGGCGTGTTCGAGCGGTTCGTCGACCAGCGCGTGCTGCTCGTGGGCGCCGGCAAGATGGCCGCCGAGTCGCTCCGCGATCTGCGCGAGGGCGGCGCCCGCGACGTGACGGTCGTGAACCGCACGGCCGGCCGCGCGGTGGAGCTCGCGGCGCGGCTCGG
>JBJTJO010000186.1:0-9072 GCA_046095965.1 Planctomycetaceae bacterium | reverse complement strand
CGGCTCGTGCCTGGCGCTCACGATCGTGGGCGCCGCGGGCATGACGGCGGCCGGGCCGGCGGCCACCTGGGCGGGCGTGGCCCTGCTCGTCGCGGCCTGCGGCCTGTTCTGCGGCCTGCTCAACGTCGCCGTGGACCGCATCGTCTACCGCCCGCTCCGCAACGCTCCCAAGCTCGCGCCGCTCGTCTCCGCGATCGGCGTGTCGTTCATCTTCATGAACGCGGGGCTCTTCTGGCTGGGGCCGGCCGACCGCTCCTTCCCGGAACTCCTCCCCGCCGCGAACCTGTTCCCCGGAGGCTGGCTCCAGTTCACGGCCAAGGATCTGCTCGTCGTCGTGATCGTGGTGCCGCTCATGATCGCGGTCACGGCGTTCGTGAGGGCGACCCGCACGGGCAAGGCGATGCGGGCCGTGTCGCAGGACCAGACGGCCGCCGCGCTCGTGGGCGTGGACGTGGACCGCGTGATCGCCGCCACGTTTTTCCTCGGGGGATTTCTCGGTGGCGCCGCGAGCGTGATCTACGGCCTCTACATCAACACGATCAGCTTCCAGATGGGGTTCACGAACGGGCTCTACGCCTTCACGGCGGCGGTGCTCGGCGGCATCGGCAGCATCCCGGGGGCCGTGGTCGGCGGAATCGTGATCGGCCTCGTGCGGGCCCTCACGAGCGCCTACGTCGGCGAGAAGTGGACCGGCGCGGTCGTGTTCGCGATCCTGATCGTGATCCTCGTGTTCCGCCCCGAGGGCCTGCTCGGCCGCGGGACGAAGGAGAAGGTGTAGCGTGACGCAGGCAACCATCGTCGCGCATCACGGCGCGGGAGTGCCCCTCTCCCTCTCCCTCTCCCTCTCCCTCTGGGAGAGGGTTGGGGTGAGGGTGCAGGGAATCCGCGCAGCTTTGTCAGCACCCTCACCCGGCCTTCGGCCGGCCTCTCCCAGAGGGAGAGGCAAGATCGGCAATCTGCTGACGACGGACAAATCCCGTGCCGAACAGGATTGCCATCCTGGCTTGCGCTCGCTCGGAGACGTCTCGAGGGGACGGGCAGCCCCTCGCTTCCCGGATTGGGTGTGATCGCCCGAGGATGATGTCGTGAATGCTGGCGTGACAACCGACGTGACGAAGGCCGTGCCGGGGCGGGCGATCCTGCGCGCGTGGCTCACGGAGCGGTGGGATCTCGTCGCGCTCGCGGTGCTCGCGCTGGCGCCGCTCGGGGTGCCGGCGCTCGGCGGGGCCCTCGGGGGGCAGGTGACCACGCTGTTCATCTATTGCATCCTGGCGCTCGGGCTGAACGTGATGGTGGGTTACACGGGGCTCGTGCACCTCGGGATCGCGGCCTTCTTCGGGCTCGGGGCCTACGTCACGGCGATCCTCACGGTGCCCATGTATCCCTTCGGCTGGCCGTTCTTCGCGGCGGCCGCCGCGAGCGTCGCCTTCGCGGCGGGTGTCGGGCTGTTTCTCGGCGCGCCCACGTTGCGCTTGCGCGGGGACTATCTCGCCATCGTCACGCTCGGGTTCGGGGAGGTGGTGAAGGTCACGCTGCGGAACCTCGAGCAGATCACCGGCGGCATGAAGGGGCTCAACCCGGTGCCGCCCCCCGGGGCGGGGCAGACGATCGGGGGCGTGGACCTGGGCCATGCGTTCGCCGTGGACCCCCGCTGGTTCTACTACCTGTCGCTCGCCGCCCTGGCCGGGGTGGTGATCGCCATGCGACGGCTCGAGCAGTCGCGGCTCGGCCGGGCCTGGGTGGCCGTCCGTGAGGACGAGCTCGCGGCCTCCGCGATGGGCATCTCGGCCACGCGGGTGAAGCTCTCGGCCTTCGCCATGTCGTCGGCCGGGGCGGCGCTCGCCGGCGCCCTCTACGCGGCGAGCCTGTCCACGACGGCCGACCCGAACGCCTACGACTTCAACCGCTCGATCATGGTGCTCTGCGCCGTGATCCTCGGGGGCCTGGGAAGCATTCCCGGCACGCTGCTCGGCGTGGCGCTGCTCGTCGGCTTCGACACGGTGCTCGCGCCGTGGGCCGACTCGTGGATCCAGCAGCTCGAGATCAACCCGACCGGTTCGAGCCTGCTGTCGTTCAGCGGCTGGCGGCTGGCGATCTTCGGCCTGGCGCTCGTGCTCGTGATGCGTTTCCGGCCGGAGGGGCTGGTGCCCTCGCGGCGGCTGGCGGCGGAACTCCGGGAGGCGCACGGATGAGCCGCGGCCCCCTCGGTGACGCATCGGCATCCCCGCTCCTCGCCGTGGACCGGCTCACGATCCGCTTCGGCGGGCTCGTTGCGGTGTCGGACCTCGACCTCGACGTCGCCGTAGGGGACATCGTCTCCCTCATCGGCCCCAACGGCGCCGGCAAGACGACCGCCTTCAACTGCGTCAGCGGCATCTACGCGCCGACGAGCGGCACCGTCCGCTTCCGCGGCCGGCGGCTGGAGCGGCCGTTCACGGCGGGGACGTTCGGGGGGGCGCTCGCGATCGGGCTCCTGACGGGCCTCCTGTTCGCGGCGGCGGCCGTGGACGTGGACCGGCTCTGGCTCGCCGTCGTGAAACGCGGCATGAACACGGGGGAGCCGTTCTCGCTCGCGGCCGCGGCCGAGCGGCTGCACGGCTACTTCCGCGCCGACCTCGCGCTCGACCAGATGGCCGGCAAGTGGCGGGTGGTGAGCGCCGACGGCGGAGACGTGCTGGCGATCCGCCGCGATCTCGCCGAAGCGCGGGCCCTGCAGAACGAGCTCCAGGCCGCGGTCACGGCGCGGCGCGCCGGTCCGGGCACCGTGCCGGCCGCGTCGGACACGCAGGCCGCGGCCGACGGCGCGCGGCCTGCGCTCCCCGGCAACGTGTCGCCCGAGGTGCTCGACCGGCTCGCGGCGGGCAAGCAGCGGGTCCGGGTGCGCGGCATCCTCGGGCTCCTCGCCGGTGGCCTGCTCGGCGCCGCGGGCACCGTCGCCGTGTGGCGGCGGGGCCGACGGTCGCCCCACGTGGTCGCCCGGGCCGGCATCTCGCGGACGTTCCAGAACATCCGCCTGTTTTCCAACATGACGGTGCTCGAGAACGTGCTCGTGGGCCTCGACCGCGCGATCCCCGGCGGCACGCTCGCGATGCTGCTCCGCACGCCCGCGAACCGCCGGGCCGAGGCGGCGGCCCGGTCCCGGGCCTTCGCGGAGCTCGAGTTCGTGGGCCTCGCCGCGTCGGCCAACCGGATCGCGGGCCAGCTGCCCTACGGCGACCAGCGGCGGCTGGAGATCGCCCGGGCGCTCGCCACCGGCGCCACGCTCGTGCTCCTCGACGAGCCCGCCGCCGGGATGAATCCGGCCGAGACCACGGAGCTCGCCGGCCTGATCGAGCGGATCCGCGCCCGCGGCCTCACGGTGCTGCTCATCGAGCACCACATGAACGTCGTGATGAAGATCAGCGACCGCGTGGCCGTTCTCGACCACGGCGAGAAGATCGCGGAGGGGACGCCCGCGCAGGTGCGTGCGGATGCGAAGGTGATCGAGGCCTACCTGGGCGGGGAAGGGTGAGGACGCCGATGCCGCTCCTGGAGGTGCATGAACTCGTCGCGGGCTACGGGCCGATCCGGGCCCTGGACGGGGTGTCGATCGCGGTGGACGAAGGGGAGCTCGTCGCGATCATCGGCGCCAACGGTGCCGGCAAGAGCACGCTCCTCATGGCGATCTCGGGCGTCGTCCCGCCGCGGTCCGGGGCGATCGCCTTCGCCGGCCGGCCGCTCGCCGGCCTCGCCGCCCACGAGATCGTGCGTCTCGGGATCGGCCAGTCGCCGGAGGGGCGGCGGATCTTTCCGCGGCTCACCGTCCGCGAGAACCTGGAGCTCGGCGGGTTCACGCAGACCGACCGGTCCCGGCTCAAGCACGACATCGCCGAGGCCTGCGGCCTGTTTCCCGTGCTCGGCGAGCGGCTGGGGCAGCTCGGTGGCACGCTCTCGGGGGGCGAGCAGCAGATGCTGGCGATCGCCCGGGCACTCGTCGGGCGGCCCCGGCTCCTGCTGCTCGACGAGCCGTCGCTGGGGCTCGCACCGCTGATCGTGGCGAAGGTGTTCGAGGTCATCCAGGCGCTCTCGTCGCGGGGCATCGGCGTGCTGTTGGTGGAGCAGAACGCCCGGGCCGCGCTCGGCCTCGCCGCACGGGGCTACGTCCTGGAGACCGGAAGGATCACGCTCACGGGAACGGGGGCCGACCTCGCCGGCGACCGTCGCGTCCGGGAGGCCTATCTCGGCGAAGGCTGACGGCGTGCGCCGCCGGCGTTCCGCAGCCGCTGGGATTGCCGCGATCCTGCGGTACCATGTCCGGGGTGTCACGCTGCCGGCACCGGTCCGGCCGCGCTCCCGGGAACCGCCCCGTCCATGAACGTTCGCCGCGCCCTCATCACCGCCGCCGGCCGCGACGACGAGCGGCTCCCGCTCCAACGGGTCATCGACCGCGACGGCACCGCCAAGACGGCGCTGCAGGTCATCGTGGAGGAGGCCCTCGCCGCCGGTGCCCACGAGATCGGCATCGTCGTCCGGCCGGGCGAGGAGGCCGACTACCGGGCCGCCGCCGGCACGGGGCCGTCGCGGTTGGAGATCATCGCGCAGCGCGAGCCGAAGGGCTACGGCCACGCGCTCCTCTCGGCCGCAGGCTTCCTCGGCGACGAGCCGTTCCTGCATCTCGTCGGCGACCACCTGCCGGTCAGCGACGCGGATCCCGCTCGCCCCGGACCGCAGCGCTGCGCCGAGCAGCTCGTCGCCGTGGCCCGGGCCGAGGGTTGTGCCGTGTCCGCCGTGCAGGCGACTCGGGAGGGCATGCTGCCCTACTTCGGCACGATCGGTGGCCGCCGCGTGGCGGGCACCACCGACCTCTACGAAGTCGAGGCCGTGGTCGAGAAGCCGACGCCGACGCAAGCCGAACAGGAGCTCGTCGTGCCGGGGCTCCGGGCCGGCCATTACCTCTGCTTCTTCGGCATGCATGTGCTCACGCCGGGCGTGATCGAGCTGTTGCGGTCGCTCGGTGCCGCGGGCGACCGGCAGCTGTCGCCGGCCCTGGCCGCGCTCGCCGCGCGGGAGCGCTACCTCGCCCTGGAGGTCCGCGGCCGCCGCTACAACCTGGGCATCACCTACGGGCTGCTCGTGGCCCAGCTCGCCCTCGGCCTCGCGGGCCGCGATCGCGCCGAGATCCTGGCCCAGCTCGTCGAGCTGCTCGCCCGCGACCGCCAGTGACCTCGCGCCGCACCCGCATGACACCGGCCACCGCCCCGCCATCGCGACTCGTCGGCATCATCACGGCGGCCGACGCCGCCACCCGCGACCGGTCGATCGACGCCTTCTGCGGGGATGCGTCGGTCGCCGACCTGCTCGCCGAGTGCGCGGCCCTCGAGGCGTTTCGGCGGACGAGCCCGAACCTCTACGAGCGGGTGCGGGCGCTCTACTTCCTCCACGCGATCCACCGCTACCACCTGCCGGCCCGGCTCGCCGCGACGAAGGCGGCCGGCCGGGCGGCCGCGCTCATCCCGCACGCCGGCTACGGCCACGTCCTCGAACGGCGGTTCGAGGAGGCCATCGAAGCCTTTCTCGAGGCGCAGCGGGTTGCCGGCCCATCCGACGCCATCTCGAGCGCCCTGGCCGCCGCCTACCGGGACCTCGCGCTGCAGACGCTCGCCAACCAGGTTCGCCGCAGCGTCCGCGGGCTGCCGGGCAATCAATGGATGTTCCGCGTCGGCCATCCCGCCGATCACGCCCTGCGGATCCGTCCGGAACTGCTGCAACTCGGCCCGGGCGGGATGGCTCCGGTGCTTCGCGAGTCCACGCCGGTGCGGATGGACCTGTCGCACTCGGGCTGGAGCGACATCTTCTTCCTCGGCATGGACTTCCCCGAGGGAGCCCGCGTGCTCAACGTGTCGATCGACCTCGCCGTGCACGGTCGCGACACGGCCCCCCGGCCCCCCGTCGAGGCCTGCCTGCGCGTCATCGACGCGCCGGTGCTGCGGCTCACGAGCGTGGACCTGGGCGCGACCGCGGAAATCAGCGACCTCGCCGAGGTGTTCGACTTCGCCCGCGACTACCTCGGGCTCCTCAAGGCGGCCGTGATCGCGTCGGGCATCGTGCCGCCGGGGGTCGAGGGCTCCGGGGCGAGCCTCGCCACGCTGCTCGAGCGGATGGTCGGCCCGGGGCGGGGCATCGAACTGGTCAGCAGCGTCAACAACATTCCCAAGGGCTCGCGGCTGGCCGTGTCCACGAACCTGCTCGCCGCGCTGATCGCCGTCTGCATGCGCGCGACGGGGCAGGCGCGGTCGCTGACCGGCGGCCTCACGGAGCCCGAGCGCCGGTTGGTGGCGGCGCGGGCGATCCTCGGCGAGTGGCTCGGCGGCTCGGGTGGCGGCTGGCAGGACTCGGGGGGCGTGTGGCCGGCCGCGAAGCTCATCCGCGGCGTGGCGGCCGTCGAGGGGGATTTCGAGTTCGGCACGAGCCGCGGCCGGCTGCTGCCGGTCCACGAGCCCGTGCGACTGGGCGCGAGCCTGCAGGAGTCGCTCGTGCTCGTGCACGGTGGGATGGCCCAGAACGTCGGCCCGATCCTGGAGATGGTCACGGAGAAGTACCTGCTCCGTGGCCACCGCGAGTGGGAGGCCCGGCTCGAGGCGGGGCGGGTGCTCGACGAGATCATCGCGGCCATCGAGGCGGGCGACGTGGCCCGGATCGCCGCCGCCACCACGCGGAACTTTTTCGGCCCCATCCAGACCATCATTCCCTGGGCCACGAACCTCTACACCGAGACGCTCGTCGAGCGCGTCCGCGCGCGGTTCGGTGACCGCTTCTGGGGCTTCTGGATGCTCGGCGGCATGTCGGGGGGCGGCATGGGCTTCATCTTCGCGCCGGCGGCGCGGGCCGAGGCCCTCGAGGTGCTCGGGCCCCTCATGCGCGAGGCGAAGGCCGAGCTGGAGGACGGACTCCCCTTCGCCATGGAGCCGGTCGTCTACGACTTTGCCGTCAACGAGCGGGGCACGTGGTGCGACCTGCTCGAGGGGGCGGCGGCGCTGATGCCCCCGGGCTACTACGCGCTCACCGTGCCGCGGCTCCTCAGGGCCGAGCGGCTCAGCCCCGCGCGGCGCGTGGAACTCGACGCCTTCGGCGCCGCCTGCCGCACGCGCCCCGAGCTCGCGGGCATGATCGACACGCTCTTCGACCGCCTCTTCCCGCGGGCCGCGGCCGGCGCGGGCTCCGCGGCCGACCTGCGGCGGCTCCTCGCCGACCTGGGCTTCGACGAGGTGCAGCACGAGCAGATCCGCACCGACCTCCGCGCGGGGCGGATCGGCCTCGCGCAGAACCGGCTGCCCGCGGCGACGGCGCTCGCCGACGTGGCCGACGACGACGTCACGTTCGCGGGGGACGACGGCGAGGACGAGTTCCGGCGGATCGGCGCCGAGGCCCTGGCCCGCGGCGAGGCGGCGGTGGTCACGCTCGCGGCCGGCGTCGGCAGCCGCTGGACGCAGGGCGCCGGCGTCGTGAAGGCGCTCAATCCCTTCTGCAAGCTGGGCGGGCGGCACCGCACGTTCCTCGACGTGCACCTCGCGAAGTCGAGGCGCACCGGACGGCTCGCGGGCGCGGGCGTGCCCCACGTCGTCACCACGAGCCACCTCACGCACGCGTCGATCGCGGCCTGGCTGCGGCGGCATCCCGCCGCCGCCGAGGCCGTCCTCTCGCCGGGCCGCGCCGTCGGCCTGCGGCTCGTGCCGATGAGCCGCGACCTCAGGTTCGCGTGGGAGGAGACGGCCCATCAGCTGCTCGACGTCCAGAAGCAGAAGGTCCGCGAGAGCCTGCATGCGGCGCTCATCCACTGGGCGGAGCAGGCCGGCGAGGGCTCCGACTACCTCGACAACCTGCCGGCGCAGTGTCTCCACCCGGTGGGACACTGGTACGAGGTGCCGAACATGCTCCGCAACGGCACGCTCGCGGCGCTGCTCGCCCGGCGGCCCGGGCTCAAGTGGCTGTTCCTCCACAACATCGACACCGTCGGCGCCGACCTCGACCCGGCGCTGCTCGGCCGCCACGTCGCCGGCGGCGCGTGCCTGTCCTACGAGGTGATCCCGCGACGGATCGAGGACCGGGGGGGCGGCCTCGCGCGGGTGAACGGCCGGCCGCGGCTGGTCGAGGGGCTGGCGATGCCGCGCGAGGAGGACGAGTTCGCCCTGCGGTTCTACAACACGCTTTCGACGTGGATCGACCTCGACCGCCTGCTCGAGGCCTTCGGCCTCGCGCGGGCCGATCTCGGCGACGAGCCGAGGGTGACCGCCGCGATCCGCGCGGCCGCGGCGCGGATGCCGACCTACGTCACGCTCAAGGACGTGAAGAAGCGCTGGGGCCACGGGCAGGAGGACGTCTTCCCGGTCGCGCAGTTCGAGAAGCTGTGGGGCGACATGACGGCGCTGCCGGAACTCGACTGCCGGTTCGTGGTGGTGCCGCGCGAGCGCGGCCAGCAGCTCAAGGACGTGGCCCAGCTGGACGGCTGGCTCCGCGACGGCTCCGCCGCCCACGTCGAAAGCCTCTGCGACTGGTGACGCCGAGCCGCGGCATCCGGCCGCGGGAATCCACTCGATGTCAGGCGGTCTTGGCCTTCGCGTCGATCACCTGCATCAGTTCGTCCCAGCTCTTCACGAAGGCGGCGGCACCCTGCTTCTGGAGCTCGGTGCCGAGGGCCGCCAGGTCGATGCCGGCGCGGGCGACGTCGTGGAGCACACGGCTGCTCGTGCCGCCGCCCGCCGAGAGCGGTGCGCCGAGCGTGCCATGATCGGCGAAGGCGAGGAACGTGGCCTCCGGCATGGTGTTGATCGTGTGCGGCGCCGCGAGCTCGCGGACGTAGAGGTGGTCCGAGAGGGCCGGGTCCTTCGTGCCCGTGCTCGCCATGAGGAGCCGCTGCGGCAGGGCGCCGACGTTCGCCAGCCGGTGCCAGCGGTCGGAGCCGAGGACGTCGCGGTAGGCGGCGTAGGCGTCCGCGCCGATCGCGACGCCGAGGGTGTTGGCCAGGTGCGGCGGGAGCTGCTTCGCGGTGGCCGAGTCCCAGCGGCTGATGAAGAGCGACGCCACCGAGCAGACCCG
>JBJTJO010000185.1:0-19631 GCA_046095965.1 Planctomycetaceae bacterium | reverse complement strand
GGGGCGCGGGGGGGGCCCGCCCCCCCCCCCCCCCCCCCCCCCCCCCCGCCGCCCCGGCCGGGGGGGGCGGGCCCGGACGGGTGGCCGGTGTCGGCAGCGCGGGGCGCGTCATGCCGGGGCCTTGGACGCCGCCGAGGCTGGGGCGTTGCATTGCCTGCGGCCTCGACGCGTTCGGCATCGTGGGCATCTGGGGCCGGGCCATCGGCATCTGCGGTCGCGCGGCGGGCATCTGCGGTCGCGCCGTCGGCATCTGGGGGCGCGCGGCGGGCATGTTCGGCCGCGCGGCCGGCATCTGCGGTCTGGCGGCGGGTGCGGGCCGAGACATGCCACCCGCGGGCCGCGCCATGCCGCCGGCCGGTCTGGCCATGCCACCTGCCGGATGACCGCCGCCGGGGCGGGCGGCGCCCGACCGCGGCCACACCGCGACCACCATCATCGCCACCACGAGCACTGCGATCCGCGCGAGCTTGGTCACTGCTTCACTCCGGGGGCGGGTGGACGGCGCGAGATCGTGGCCTCGAAGTCCGGTTCCTCGACGCCCGCCACGATCCGGTCGGTCACGCGGACCACGAAGTGGTCGGCATCCTTGGGGGCGATCGTCATGGTCGCGGAGCCGGTCGTGCCGTCGGGCATGGTGGCCTCCGACTTCACGGCCCAGCCTTCGGCGACCACGTCCCATTCGCCGACACTGAATCCGCCGTCGGCATCGAACGTCCACGACCGCAACTGGCCGCTCACCGGATCCCAGCCGATCCGCTGCGTGCTCTTCGAGACGGAGCCGTCGCTGCCGCTCATCTCGTAGTCGCCGAGCAGGAAGTTGCCGTCGTCGCTCCAGCGGAACGTGATCGCCGTGCGGCCCTCGGGGCTCTCGTCGAGCCAATCGCCGACCAGCCAGGCAGCCGACTGCAGGATCTCGCGCGGCGTGGGCAACGGGTCGTCGGCGAACTCGTGGTACGAGGCGATGGCCCAGCGATCGCCCTGCTTCGAGCGGACCGCGACGTAGTGCATCTGGGCCGTGGCGGCCCCTTCGGCCGTCGTGATCCGGCGTTCCCCCTCCTCGACGACCAGGCCGTCGCCGACGGGCCGCGCCGAGGTCGGCTGCATCTCCAGGACCGCCTTGGGGTACTTCGCGAAGAACGCCTTGAAGAGTTCCGTGATCGCGGGCCGCCCCGCATGCACCGCCCCCTGCTCGTCCACGAGCTCGCCGCTCTCGAGAAACATGGCGCCGAGCGCGGCGGCATCGGCGGCGTTGAACGCGGCGACGGTCGCTTCGGCCTCGCGCACGACCGCCTGCTCGTGGGCCGAGAGCGTGGCGGGGGGCGTGGCCGGCGCCGGAGCGGTCACGGCGGGCTGGGCTGCCCCGGCCGTCGAGGCGGCCACGAGCGCGACCGCCACGACGGCGGTGCGCACGAAGAAGGTGTGCGAGCGAACGGATGTCATGCCGCTGGTCCCCGGGGATCGTCGTTCACAGGACGGCCGCGACTCCGTCCGCAGGCGGACGGCGGATCGACGCGGCGCGTGTCCCGCATTCTTACGGTGTCGATGCGGGAGCACAAGCGGCCGGCGGCCGCGCTGGCACGGACGGTGCCGCGCCCGGGTGGCCGAAATCATGCGCCCGTTTTTGTCCAAATTTCCGCGGCCGCTGCAGACGCCTGGACGCTGCCTGCCCCTGCCGACCGCGGCGCCCGTCTTCAGGATAGCGACCCTCGATAGAGACCCTCCTGGAGATGCGAACCATGCCCCGCCCTTCGGCCATCGTCCCCGGCCTGTCCGGACTGCTGTGTTGCGCGCTCGTCTCCGCGCCCTTCCGGGCCACGGCTGACGACCCCCGCGACCGCGAGCCCCGCACGACGGTGCGCGCCGTCGTGGAGGCCGTCAACGCGCTCGTCGAATCCGACATCCCGATCGCCGCGGCGGAGAGCACGGCCTGCGCGCTCGGCCGACTGCCCGGGTCGCGGGCCGAGCTCATCCCGCTCGTGCCGGGCCGGCATCGGCAACTCCTCGAGGAATGCGCGCGGGGCCGCACGCGGGTGCACCGCCACGTGGCTGACTTCGATCTCGTCGGCATGATCGAGGGCGGCACGCGTCGCCGGTCCGCCACCGCGACGATCAGCCGCTTCTTCGCCGGCCGGGCCGTGGACGTGGCCACCGGCACCGGGCTGTCGGACGGTCCCTACCCGATTGACTTCGACTGGGCCGTGGTGCTGGACCCGCGTTCCGGAACGCTGTTCAGCTTCGTGCTCAACTGCCGGGACTGACGCCGTCACTTCTCCGCCGTGAGGAACACGACGTCGTATCGCGCGGGCAGGCCCTCCGCCGTGCGGTGCCGCTCGTAGGCCGCCTCGAGCCGACGCCAGGTCGCGCGGCCCATCATGCCGCTGCGGCGTCCGGGGCCGAGCGTGTTGGCGCCGGTCGCCTTCACCGCCGCGAGCAGCGCGCGGAGATCCGGATGGTGCAGTGTGAGCGTCTCGCGGGCCGTGGTCACGTGCCGGAAGCCGGCGGCGGCCGCCGCCTCGGCGAGCGCCTCCGCAGCGACGAAGTCGATCGTGTGCGCGTGGCCGTCGATCATGGCGAAGGCGTCCCGCAGTTCCGCGAAGGTCTCGCCGCCCAGCGTGGACAACGCCAGCCGTCCGCCCGGCCGCAGCACGCGGGACGCCTCGGCGAGGGCGCTGCCGGGGGCGCACCACTGCACAACGAGGCTCGACCACCAGAGGTCGAACGCGGCGGCCGCGAACGGCAGCGCCTCGACGTCGGCGGCGACGCAGGCGTCGGCGTGCCGCGCGGCGAAGTCGAGCATGGCGGGCACGAAGTCCACACCGACCACGCGTGCCGCCGGCCAGCGGCGCTTCAGCAGGCGGGCGCCGTAGCCGGTGCCGCAGCCGGCGTCGAGCACGTCGGCCGGCGGCGCGCCGGGGGTGCGCGCGAGCAAGCGCTCGCAGACGGCGCGCTGGAGCGCGGCCGCCGCGTCGTAGCCGCGCGCGGCACGGGCGAAACCGGCGCGGACGAGGTCCTTGGGCGGCAGGGTCATGGCGGCGCGCAGAACCCGGTGACCGCCGTGACGAAGCGGGCCGGGTCGGAAAGGAACGGGGCGTGCGCGGCGCCGGCGACGCGCTCCAGGCGCGCGGCCGGCAGCGTCTGCGTTAGCCATTCTCCCACGGCGACGGGCATGAGCGGATCGGCCTCGCCGTGGACGACCAGGGTCGGCGTGCCGACCCGCGGGACCACGCCGCGGAGATCGACGTCGCGGAGCCACGCCAACCCCCGCGCCAGGACGCACGCGGGAGGCGGCCCGGCGGCACGCAGCGGGGCGAGCGCGCGGATCACGTCCCGGGACCGCGCGTCGCCGCGATTGAAGAGGTTCACGAACCTCGCGAGCGCCGCCGCCGGTGCCGCGGCGACGGCGCGGGCGAAGGCCTCGTGGTCGCCGGCCGGCTGCGCGGCCGGCCAGTCGTCGGCCTGCAGGAAGCGCGGCGTGGCGGCCACGAGCACCAGCCGCGAGAACCGCCCCGGGCGCGCCGCCGCCGCGGCCAGCGCCAGCATGCCGCCCAGCGACCAACCGCACAGCCCCGCGTCGGCGGGCAGCGCATCGGCGAGCATGCCGGCCAGCGCGCCGAAGTCGCCCGCGGAGTCCGCGGTGCCGTCGTAGCCCGGCAGGCTCACGCGGTGCACGGTGAACCGCGCCTCGAGCGCCGGCAGCACGCCCTGCCAGACCCCGCGGCCGAGCCCCCAGCCATGCACGAGGGCGAGGGGCGGGCCCGCGCCCGAGGTGGCGATCTGCAGGCTCATTGCAGCGCCCGCAGCGTCTCGACGAGGCGCGTGACGTGCGCCTCGCCGTGTGCGGCGGAGAGCGTCACGCGGAGCCGGGCGGTCCCGCGGGGCACGGTCGGCGGCCGGATCGCCGGCACCCACAGGCCCCGCGCCAGGAGCGCCTCGGCCAGCCGCAGCGCCTCGCGGTTGTCGCCGACGATGAGCGGCTGGATGGGCGTCTCGGACACTGGCACCGTCCAGCGCGTGCCCGCGAGTCCGGCGCGGAGCAGCGCAACGAGCCCGAAGAGGTGGCGACGGCGGTCGTCGGCAGCGGCCACGAGCGATACGCTCGCCGTCGCCGTGGCGGCGACGGCCGGGCTCGGGGCTGTGGTGTAGATGTAGGTGCGGGCCGTGGTCACGAGCCAGTCGATGACCGACTGCTCCGCCGCCACGAACGCCCCGGCCACGCCGGCAGCCTTGCCGAGCGTGCCCATCAGCACGACCCGCGGGGAGCGCGCGATCCCGAGGTGGGCGAGCGTGCCCCGGCCCCGCTCGCCGAGCACGCCGAAGCCGTGCGCGTCGTCCACCACGAGCCAGGCGTCGTGCCGGTCGGCGAGTTCCACGAGCCGCTGCAGCGGCGCCAGGTCGCCGTCCATGCTGAACACGGCGTCGGTGAGGATGAGCTTCCGCCGCGCAGCCGACTTCTCCAGCAGGACGGCGAGGGCAGTCGCGTCGCCGTGCGGGTAACGCACGTGCTCCGCCTGCGAGAGCCGCGCCGCATCGACGAGCGACGCGTGGTCGAGCCGATCCGCGAACACGGCGTCGCCGCGGCCGACGAGGGCGGTGACGATGGCGAGGTTGGCCATGTACCCCGTCGAGAAGGTCAGCGCCGCCGGGAAGCGGACGTGCGCCGCGAGCGCCCGCTCGGCTTCCTCGTGGGGCCGCAGGTGGCCCGAGACGAGGTGCGAGGCGCCGCTGCCGACGCCCCAGCGGCCGGCGGCCTCGCGGGCTGCGGCCACCAGTTCCGGCGCGTTGGCCAGGCCGAGGTAGTCGTTGCTGCAGAAGGCGACGACCGGCCGGCCATCGACGACGCACTCGGGACCGCACGCCGAGTCCACGACCCGGCGGCGGCGACGCAGGCCGGCCTCGTCAAGGGCCGCGAGGGAGGCGCGGAGCCCGTCGAGCAGGCCCGGGGGGTCCACGGCCGCGTCCGCCTCGCCGGGGTGCACCGTCGGATCCGCCACGGACGACCCCACCTCGGCGCGTGCGAACATTTCTGGCGACGCCGCGGACTATCGCCGCTGCGGCGGCCGCTTCCACTCCAGGTTCGACCGCTTCTCGACATCCGCGAGCCAGGTCTCGAAGGCCCGGGCCTGCTGCTGCTCGGCCAACGACCCGAGCCGCCGCTGGTCGGCGCCGGAGGCGAAGAACCGCTTCCGCAGGTCCTCCTCCAGAGGCGTGTACGAGACGAGGCGAATCGCGTAGCAGACGGTCCGCGGGTCGTTGAAGGCCACGGCGGTGCCGCCGGGCTGGAGGTCGAACACCGCCTGCATGAACTCCTCGCCGGGCATGGCGAGTCCCTCGGGCTGCGACACCGAGACGGGCGAGCCGAAGGGCGCCGAGCCGCGCGAGAGCCATGTGAACGGCCCGATCGTGGCGGGCTCCAGCTTCGGTCCCGACCGACCGGCAACGACGTCGGCGAGCGCGCGGCCACCGGCGGCCCCCGCGACGATCTCCTCGGCGGCCTTGCGGGCCTGCGGACGGGCCTCGACGATCCGCCAGGCCTTCTCGACGTCGGAGCGGGCGGCGGCGAACTCCGGCACGAACGCCGGCACGTCGTCGGTCTTCCACGACAGGTAGCGATTGCCCGTTGCGTCGATCGTCTCGAGCGGACGCCAGGGCTGGCGATCCGTCCGGAAGACCATGTCGGCCCAGGCCGCCTGCCGGAAACTCTTCCCCACGCCGCCGTCGCGCACCGCCTCGCCGGCAGTCCGTTTGAGGGCATGCCCGGCGGCGAGACCGTGCTTGGCGGCAAGGACGTCGGCGTCCGGCGGCGTCAAGGTGCCCGAGCCACCTTCCCCGGTGGCCGCGCGCTGGAGAAGGTCGCGGGCGTAGCCGGAGAGTTCGGACGCGATCGCTCGGAATCCGGCGTCGATTTTTTCGGTCACCGCCTCGGCGGCCAGCCGCTTGCGGATGTCGTCCTGCACCTTGTCCAGGGGCTCGAAGGCGGTCTCGGCGGCCTTGTCCCGGGCTGTCGCGTCGTCCGGCTTCGCCTCGTCGCCATCCGGCTTCTTGGTCTCGCCCTCCGGCTTGGCTGTCTCGCCCTCCGGCTTGGACGCGTCGGCCGCCGGCTTCGCGCGAAACAGGGCATCCTTGTTGGTCTCGTAGAACTTCGCGACCTCGTCGTCCGTGACGTCCTTGACGGCCGCGGCCACGAGGGCGTCGCGGTCGGCCACGATCCAGTCGTACGAGATCCGGTGCGGCTCCTTGAATCCGGGATCCGGACTGCGATCGGCGGGCAGCGCATTCCTGAACCGGTCGAAGAACCCGCGCAGGACCGTCTCGTCGGGCGCCTGAACATCGCCGGCGAACGACGCCACGTCCACCGGCACCACCTCGACCGTGGCCTCCTGCTCCAGGCGGCGGTAGTTCTCCCAGCGGGCGTTCGGCGGGTCGCCGACGAACCCGGCGAAGGCCAATTGCCACATCCGCTCAGCCGCCAGCACCGTGCGGAGCGCCTCGAACACGTCGGCGGCCGAGACCGGCGACTGCCCCAGGCGTCGGCCGGCGAGCAGGGCCTCGAACTGTTCCGGCCGGACCATCCGATCGGTCCACTGGTCGAGGAACTGGTTCACCGCCGCGTTGCCGATGACGATGCCGTTGGCGTCCGCTTCGCGGGCGAGCAGGAGCGTGCGCACCACGTCGGACTCGTCCTCGCCGAGCACGTTGGCGTCGCCCGGATCCCTGCCCGCCGCCATCTTCGCGTCGCGCAGGAACTGGTTGAGCACGACGCGCATCGCGACCGCCCGCTGCATCTGCCCCTCGCCGATCCCGCCGCCGCTCCACGTGGCGACCGGCGGATCGGCCGACCCGACCTCGGAGCCGATGTGCAGGAACGGGGGCTGGACGAAGACCGCGAGCATGCCCAGAATGGCCACGACGGCGAGCAAACCTCGCTGGTATTTGCGGAAGACGTCGAACGATCCGGCCATGAAACCGCCTGAGACCCCAGGGGCCGACGGCGGAACGCCGAGGCTTGACAGGGGGAGAGAGGGGAGGGTAACGCTGTCTGCCTTGCGACAGCCCCGGATTGTAGCGCCGGCCCCCGAGGCGCCAATCCCGGGCCGCCGTGCGGCGTGATGGCCGCACCGGCCGCCCCGGCGGCACGGCACGTTCCCTCCCGACCACCGCGGACCCGTCCCATGGCCAAAAAGAAAGCTTCCCGCCGCGCCTCCTCGTCGGGTTCCCGTGGCCGGGGCGAGTCGGCCCGGGCCCCGGCGGGCGACTACGAGCTCGTGATCGTCGAGAGCCCCGCCAAGGCCAAGACGATCGAGAAGTACCTGGGACGCGGGTTCGTGGTGAAGGCCTCGATCGGCCACATCCGCGACCTCCCCAGCAAGGCCCCCAAGGGATCCAAGCAGCCGGTGCCGGGGGTGGACCTCGATCACGACTTCGCCCCCACGTACGAGATCGACTCCGACAAGGCGCGGACGGTGACGGAGCTCCGCAAGCTCGCCAAGGGTGCCCGCGAGGTCTGGTTCGCGACCGACTTGGATCGCGAAGGGGAGGCCATCGCCTGGCACCTCACGCAGGTGCTCGGCGTCGATCCGCTCAAGGCCAAGCGGGTGACCTTCGACGCGATCACGAAGTCGGAGGTGCAGCGGGCCTTCCAGGCGCCACGGGCCATCAACATGCCGCGGGTCGAGGCCCAGCAGGCCCGGCGGATCGTGGACCGGATCGTGGGGTATCGGGTGTCGCCGATTCTCTGGAAGAAGGTGGGCGGCGGGCTCTCCGCGGGCCGGGTGCAGAGCGTGGCCACGCGGATCGTCGTCCAGCGGGAGCGCGAGATCCGCGAGTTCACGCCGTCGGAGTCGTGGGACGTGTCGGCCTGCATGGCCTTCGACGTCGATCGTTCCGCGGAGCTCCACGCCGAGTGGACCACGTTCATGGCCCGCCGCGACGAGCGGAACCGGCCGCCGTTCGTCCGCGACCGCATGGCCTGGCTCGCCGACCACCGCGCCCTGTCGTGCGAGCTGGTCGAACTCGGCGGCAAGCGGTTCTCGCTCGAAGCCGAGAACACGTCCGAGGCCGACCTGGCCGACGCGGCCCGCGCCGCGGCCGAGGCCGCGGGACTCGTCGACGTCGAGGTCGTGCGGGAAGCCGACGCGTCCGCCAAGGGCCGCGGCCGGAACGTCGTGCGAATCGCGGGGCGGCCCGACCCCGCCGCCCGCTACACGGTCGAGTCGATCGACGTCATACGGACGAAGTCGCGCCCCTTTCCGCCGTTCATCACGAGCACGCTCCAGCAGGCCGCGTCGAGCAAGCTTGGCATGAGCACCGACCGCACGATGCGCATCGCCCAGCAGCTCTACGAGGGCATCGATCTGCCCGACGAGGGGCGCGTGGGCCTCATCACCTACATGCGGACCGACTCGACGAACCTCTCCCGCGAGGCGATCGAGATGGCCCGCGCCTACCTGCGGAGGGCGCACGGCGACGCCTACGTGCCGGAGACGCCGAAGGTCTACACGTCCTCCAACAAGGCCGCGCAGGAGGCCCACGAGGCGATCCGGCCCACCGACGCGGCCCGCGAGCCCGACCGCATCGCCTCGGCGCTCACCGACGAGCAGTACAAGCTCTACCGGCTCATCTGGCAGAGCTTCGTGGCCTGCCAGGCGACCGACGCCGAGTGGGACTCCACCAACGTCCGCCTGCGGCGGAGCGACCGCGACACCGGCGCCGTCTTCAAGGCCAACGGCCGTGTCCTGCGTTTCGACGGCTTCTACCGCATCGCGGGCGCACCCCGCGACGACGGCGACCAGGTGCTGCCCGAGTTCGCGAAGGGGGCCGTGCTCGCCCCGTTCGACATCGAGCCGCGGCAGAAGTTCCAGGCGCCGCCACCCCGCTACACCGAGGCCACGCTCGTCAGGAAGATGGAGGAGGAGGGCATCGGCCGCCCCTCCACCTACGCCAGCATCATCAACGTCATCGAGAACCGCGGCTACGTGAACCAGCTTGAGCGGCGGTTCCACGCCACGGCCCTCGGCGAGGCGGTGACCGGGTTCCTGGAGCGGGGCTTCCGCGACCAGTTCATCGAGATCGGCTACACGCGGGCGATCGAGGAGGAACTCGACGAGGTGGCGGCCGGGAAGAAGAAGTGGACCGACATGCTCCACGAGTTCCACGACGAGCTCGAGCCCAAGCTCGGGTCGGCACTGGAGGAACCGCACGAGAAGGCGAAGTCAGAGCCGTCGCCCTACGCCTGCCCCCAGTGCGGCCGCCGGCTCGAGTTCCGCCTCGGCAACAAGGGGGAGTTTCTCTCCTGCTCCGGCTACAACGAGAAGATCGTCGTCGAGCCCGAGCCGGCGCCTGCCTCAGCCGCGAAGGGGGCGAAGAAGAAGGCCGGCAAGAAGTCGGCGAAGAAGCCGAAGGAGGTGCCCGCCTGCGCGTTCGCCATGCCGGTGGACCGCCAGCGGCGGCCGCTGCTCCCCGAGCAGATCGACCTCCTCTCGCCGGCCGGCGTGCCGATGGTGAAGCGGACCGGCCGGTTCGGCGACTTCCTCGTGGAGGACAAGCCGCGGCCGCCGAAGGCCCGTGGCAAGAAGGCAGCCGAGGCCCCGGCCGAGCCGCCTCCCTTCATCCTCAACCTCGACCGCAAGGGCGCGGTCAAGTTCCCGGCCGCGCCGCCGCTCGTCACCGACATCGCCTGCCCGAAGTGCGGCAACGTCATGAACCTCCGCGAGGGCAAGAAGGGCCCGTGGCTGGGTTGCCGCGCGTTCCCGAAATGCCGCGGCCGCGAGGCCTTCACGAAGCTGCCGGAGCCGCGTCAAAAGGAGCTCACGAAGGAACTCGCCGAGCACCTGCGGGGCCACGTGAAGCTCGTGCTCACCCGCCGCGACGGCGTCACGCCCGTGCCCGAGGGCACGCCGCTGGCGGACCTGAAGATGGAGGGGGGCATCGCCCACCTCGAGCCCTTCACCGGCTGACGCCCGGCGACGGCCCCCGGCTCCCGCTACACTGCGGGCCATGCAATTTGTCCGCAGCGTCCCGGCCGCCATCCTGCTCGCCGTGCTCTCCGCGGCCGCCCGTGCCGACACGCCGCCGCGCCGACCCAACATCCTGATCATCGTCGGCGACGACCTGGGTCATGCCGACGTCGGCTTCCACGGCTGCACCGACATCCCCACGCCGCACCTCGACCGCCTCGCGCGGGACGGCGTGCGGTTCACCAGCGGCTACGTGAGCGGCCCCTACTGCTCGCCGACCCGCGCGGGCCTGCTCACCGGCCGCTACCAGACGCGGTTCGGCCACGAGTTCAACCCCGCGAGCGCCGACAGCGGGCTGCCACTCGCCGAGGTCACGCTCGCCGACCGGCTCGCGGCGGCCGGCTACGCCACCGGGCTCGTCGGCAAGTGGCACCTCGGCGGGACGGCCGAGATGCACCCGCAGCGCCGCGGCTTCGCCGACTTCTACGGCTTCCTCGGCGGAGCGCACGACTACTTCGACCGCGCCGGCATCCTCCGCGGCACCGAGCCCGTCGCGAAACTCGACTACACGACCGACGACTTCGGCCGCGAGGCGGTGGACTTCATCCGGCGGCAGAACGGAAAACCCTGGTTCCTCTGCCTGGCCTTCAATGCGGTTCACACGCCGATGCAGGCCACCGAGGATCGGCTGGCACGGTTCGCCGGGATCACGGACCCCCAGCGCCGCACCTACGCGGCGATGATGGTCGCCATGGACGACGCCGTGGGCCGCGTCCGCGAGGCGCTCGCCGCGACCGGCCAGGACCGCGACACGCTCGTGGCCTTCATCAGCGACAACGGCGGCCCCACCATGCCCGGCACGACCGGCAACGGCTCGCGGAACGCGCCGCTCCGCGGCAGCAAGCGGACGACGCTGGAGGGGGGCATCCGCGTGCCCTTCGTCGTCGCCTGGCCGGGCCGCGTGGAGCCGGGCGTCTACGAACGGCCCGTCATCCAACTCGACCTGCACGCCACGGCGCTGGCCGCGGCCGGCGTCGAGCCGCTGCCGGAGTGGCGGCTCGACGGGGTCGAACTCCTGCCCTTCCTGTCCGGCGCGCGGAAGGACGCGCCGCACGACGCGCTCTACTGGCGGTTCGGCGGACAGAATGCGATCCGCGCGGGCGGCTGGAAACTCGTCCGCTACGACGCCACCGTGGACGGCGACCGCGGCGCGGGCGTCGTGGGCCCGCGGCTCTACGATCTCGAGGCCGACGTCGGCGAGGCCCGCGACCTCGCGGCGACGATGCCGGACAAGGTGCGGGACCTGCAGGCCTGCTGGGACGCCTGGAACGAGGCCAACGTCGCGCCGCTGCGGGGCCAGGGGGACCGCGGCGGCCCGCGCCGCCCCGCCGGCGACGGCCGACGACGGCGTTCCGCCGCAACCCCGTGACCGCGTATCCCGCACGGGCAGCGGCTGCGGCACGCCGGTGGCGGACCTGAAGGCGAAGCGGGGCAGCGTCCTGCCTCGATGCCGGCAGCGACTGATGCCAGAGCCGCCCTCAGCCAACGCCTCCGCGCCGGGCGCGATCCACCAGGAAGGCCACGCTCTCGCTCATGCCGGTCGGCGCGAGCGCGGTTCCGGGGTGGCCAGCAGCGAACACGCGAAAGACCTCGTCGCAGAAGCCCTGCCCGACCAGATCCACGCCCGTGAAATCGACCGTCACGAGCCGGAATCGCTCGAGTCCCGTCGTGACGCGCCGGGCCTCGGAGCGGGACAGAAGTTGCACGCCGAAGGAGGCGAGCCGCACGGTCGTCCGCGTGCGGTCGAAGGCCAGGGTCTCGGGATCGGTCCAGTGCCGGAACACGTCGGACAAGACCGGCACGCGACCAGGGACGAAGGTCATCGCGACCAGCGTTCCCGAGCGCGGCTCGGGCAACAACTCGATCGTCATATCGCCGGCCCGATTGTCCGTGAGCCACGCCACCCGACCCGATTCGAGCCGGTACCGGTTGGCGACCTTGGAGGAGAAGAAAATCCCCTCGCCGGTGTGGCGGTCGGGCTGCGTGGTGAATCGACCTTTCTCGAGCACGAAGACCGATTCCACGTCGTCGGGGAGATCCCGGGCCTCGCGGATGCGCCGAAACACGCCGACACCGTCGTCCGTCACCTCGATGACGACGCCCTCGGGCAGGACGGTGGCGGTGACGACGACGGCCGTGCCGCGACTGTGATCGATCGCGTTGTTGATCATCTCGGTGACCGCGTAGCCGACGGCCCCCAGTTCGTGTTCCGCGAGCCCGAGCGCGGCGACCACGCCACGGACGTCGGCCCAGAGCCGGTCCTCCTCGAGCGCCGCGAGCGGCCGCTCCCAACGGGTCTGCCCCACGACGTACCGGGAACCACGACCAGCCCCTTCCCGGCACAGACGGCCGGTGGCCGCGAGCTCACGCAACCGCCGCTGTGCGGTGGCTCTCGACACCCCGAGGAGGGTCATCGCCTCGTCTGTCGAGACGGCCCCGGCCCGCATGGCGTGACGAACCAGGAGATCCGCGATCGTCGAGTTCATGACCGATTATGACCTATTTTCTGGAAATGGGTCAACTCGTGGTCGGCTCCAAAGAAAGGCCCGGGAAACAGCCCGAATGGACAGAATTTCTGCACGAAACATGCCGGTCTGCCACACTCCTCATGCACGTCAGGCGGCTCCGTGCCGAGGGCCATGCGGTCCCGGCCCTCGCCCTCCTTGCCCCCGGAGCCCTCCCATGCCCGCCTACGCGCCCGACTCCGTCACGTTCGCGCCCACCGCCGCCCACGGCTTCCTCATCGACATGGATGGGGTGATCTACCGTGGCAGCGAGTTGATTCCCGGAGCCGATCGGTTCATCGCCGAGTTGCACGAGCGGCGGCTGCCGTTCCTGTTCCTGACGAACAACAGCCAGCGCACGCGACGCGACGTCGTCACGAAACTGCGGCGGCTCGGCATCAACGTGGACGAGTCGCACATCTTCACGTGCGCGATGGCCACGGCCCGGTTCCTGGCCGTGCAGAAGCCGAACGGCACGGCCTACGTGATCGGCGAGGGGGGGCTGCTCCAGGCCCTGCACCAGAACGGCTATGCCGTCGTGGACAGCGATCCCGACTACGTCGTCGTCGGCGAGGGCCGGGCCGTGACCTACGAGATGATGGAGACCGCGGTGCGGCTGGTGCTCGGCGGCGCGAAGTTGATCGCCACGAACCTCGACCCCAACTGCCCGACCCAGGCCGGCCTGCGCCCCGGCTGCGGGGTGATCGTGGCGATGCTCGAGACGGCCACGGGTCGCCGGGCCCTGAGCGTGGGCAAGCCGAGCCCCGTCATGATGCGGATGGCCCGCAGTGAGCTCGGCGTCGATGCCTCACGGACGACGATGATCGGCGATACCATGGAGACCGACATCCTCGGCGGCGTGCAGCTCGGCTACCGGACGGTCCTCGTCCTGTCGGGCGGCACGCGCCGCGACGACCTCGAGCGCTTCGCCTACCGCCCCGACCGCGTCGTGGATTCGATCGCCGACCTGTCGGTGCCCGACCTGGCCGGCACGACCAGAGACGTGGCCTGATCCCGTGCCCGTATGGCCCCCCCATGAACCCGCGGCAGACGCACAGGGACCCGCCGCCGATGCCGCACATCCCCACAGCGGACGCCTTCGCGGCGGCGGGCGACGCGCTCGCGCGACATGTCGTGAAGACGTACGACGTGGCCATCGACGTGTCAGACGTGCCCGCTCCCTTCAAGGGCGACCTCGATGGCCGCCGGATCGTCGTCGGCCGCGGCAGCGACCCGGAGGAACGACTGTTCCTCGTCGCGCATCTCTTCGGCCATACGGTCCAGTGGAACACCTGCGATCGCTCCCGACGGTTGGGCATGACGATGCCGTCGAATCCCGACGCCGCCCTGCTCGACGCCCTCCAGGCCTACGAGCGCGAGGCCTGCCGTTACAGCCAGGCTGCCCTGCGCGAGGCGGGAGTCACCGCGTTCGACCAGTGGCTGGCGGACTATTCGGCCTGCGACCTCGCCTTCCTCCGGCATCTCTACGTGACGGGAGAGCGGCGCGAGTTCCGCCGTTTCTGGCTGGCCGGCCAGCCGCTCATCGAACCGCTGGCGATCCCGCCCTTCACGCCGCGATGCTGGCGCCGCCGGACGCAGGCGATCGTCCTGTAGATCACGTCTGCCCCGGTGCGCCGAGGTGATTCCGGTGCCCCGACGCCTGTTCGTCGCGCTCGAACTGCCGAAGCCGGTGGGCTGGCGGCTCGGACAGGTGCTCGCGCAGCCGCCGCGGGGCGTGCGACCGGTCCGGCCCGCGCAGATGCACCTCACGCTCCACTTCCTCGGCGACGTCGCGGACGCGACCCACGTCGCGCTGCCCGGGGCGCTCGCCCGCGTCGCGTTCGAGCCGTTCGCCGTGGAGATCCGCCGCACCGGGGTGTTTCCGCCGCGGGGCCGGCCGAGCGTGCTCTGGGCGGGGATCGCCGACTCGGCGCCACTCGTCGCGCTCCACGCGGCCGTCGGCACGGCGCTCGCATCCTGCGGCCTCGAGATCGAGACGCGGCCCTTCGTGCCGCACGTCACGCTCGCGCGGCTGACGCCGGCGGCGCCGCGGGCGTGGACGAGCCGGTTTCTCGCCCACCCGGCCGGGCACGCGATCGACGCGATCCCGGCCGAGCGGTTCATCCTCTACGACAGTCACCGGCGCGACGGGGCCACGGAACACGCCGTCGAAGCCACGTTTGCGTCTCGCCTCGCTCGTCCGTGAAACGCGCGGGTTGCGGACCGTCGCCGCCGCGCCTCGGGGTCACAGCCACGGCGGGTCGGTCGTGAACGTGGCCGGGGTCTCGTCGAGGGCCACCGCGTAGGCCGTGGCGTGCGAGCGGCAGTGGGAAATGCTCACGAGGATGCAGCTGATCCCCATCTTCTCCGCGATCTCCTGCGTGCCCCCCGTGAGGAAGGCCTGCGGCCGGCCACCGGCGGCATTGCGGATCTCGATGTCGCGCCACGAGATGCCCTTGCGCCAGCCGGTGCCGAGCGCCTTGAGCACCGCCTCCTTCGCCGCCCAGCGGCCGGCGAAGTGCTGCGTGGCCATCCGCCGGCTGCGGCAGTAGTCGATCTCGAGCTGCGTGTAGACGCGGCCCACGAAGAGCTCGCCATGCCTTTCGATCATCTGCGCGATCCGCAGGCACTCCGTGATGTCGGTGCCGATGCCGAGGACCCTCACGGCCTCCTCCCCGCCGCGGGCTTCGTGGTCGCCTTACGGTCGAGACCGCAGGCCCGCCGCGCCCGGTCGAGCACCTCCCGCGCCTTCGCCCGCGCCTTGGCGGCCCCGGCGGCGAGGATCGCCTCGATGCGGCCCGTGTCCCCCTCGATCGCCGCCCGCCGCTCCCGGGCCTCGGCGAAGAATCGCGCCGCCGCCTCGACGAGCGCCTTCTTCACCTCGCCGTAGCCGAAGCCGCCGCGGCGGTAGAGGTCGGCCATCGCGGCCCGCTCGTCGGCGTTCGCCATGAGCGCATAGAGCTGGAAGAGGTGGTCGCCGTCGGGCTCCTTGGGGTCCTCCATGGGCCGCGAGTCGGTCGTGATCCGCATGATCTTCTTCTTCTGCGCGGCCGGCTCCTCGAAGACGTCGATCGTGTTCTCGTAGCTCTTGCTCATCTTCTGGCCGTCGGTGCCGGGCACCTTCGCGCCCCCCTCGACGAGCCGCGGCTTGGGGAGCGTGAACACCTCGCCGTAGAGGTGGTTGAACGTGCCGGCCAGGTCGCGACAGACCTCGATGTGCTGCACCTGGTCCTCGCCCACCGGCACGACCGTGGCGTCGTAGGCGAGGATGTCGGCCGCCATGAGCACGGGATAGGTGAACAGCCCCGCGTCGGCCGGCAGGCCGCGGGTCTTCTTGTCCTTGAAGGCGTGGCACCGCTCGAGGAGGCCCATCGGCGTCACGGTCATGAGGAGCCAGGTGAGTTCCGTCACCTCCGGCACGTCGGACTGCACGAAGAGCACGGCCCGCTCCGGGTCGAGGCCGAGCGCGACGAGATCCACCGCCGCGTCGTGGACGAGGCTCCGCAGCCGGGCCGGGTCGCGGACGGTCGTGAGGGCGTGGAGGTCGGCGATGAAGTAGTAGGCCTCGTCGGCGGCTCGCTGTGCGCCGGCATGATGCACGCCGGCCTGATGCGCAGCCGCCAGGCCCGCCTGCGCGGCAGGCTGCAGGTCGATGTACTGGCGGATGGCGCCGAAGTAGTTGCCCCAGTGGAACCGGCCCGTCGGCTGGATGCCGGAGAGCGCCCGCGTGGGCCGCGGCTTTCCGGCGGGCATGGGTTCAGCGGGAGCGTGTTCAGCGGACATGGGTTCAGCGGACATGGGTTCAGCGGGCGTGGGTTCAGCGGGCATGGGCGGAGCTCCCCGAGGACATGGCCGGCGCCGGGCATGACGGACCCGCGGCCGGCAGGGCGAGCGTGCCGACGACGTCGGCCACCCGCGCGGCCCCCAGTTCCGCGAGAGCCGCCGGCAACTCGTCGAGGAGTCGCGTCGAGGCGACGGGCTCGGCGAAACTCGCCGTGCCCACCTGCACGGCCGAGGCGCCGGTGACGAGGAACTCCATCACGTCGTCGATCGTCATGATGCCCCCCACGCCGATGATCGGGATCTCCACGGCCCGGCGGACCTGGTGGACGCAGCGCAGCGCGATCGGCTTGATGGCCGGCCCGGAGAGGCCCCCGATCACGTTGCCGAGCATGGGTCGGCGCCGCCGCCAGTCCACCGCCATGCCCTGGCAGGTGTTGACGAGCGTGACCGCGTCGGCCCCGCCGTCCCGGGCGCCCCGTGCGACGGACACGATGTCGGTGACGTTCGGCGTGAGCTTGGCGATCACGGGCAGGCGCGTCGCCTTGCGGACGCCGGCCACGACCGAGCGGCAGGCGGCCGGGTCGGTGCCGAGATCGACGCCGTGGCTCACGTTGGGGCAGGAGACGTTGAGCTCGAGGGCCGCGATGCCCGCCACGCCGTCGAGCCGGGCCGCGAGGGCGGTGAACTCGGCCTCGTTCGCGCCGGCGATGCTCACGATGACCGGCGCGCCGCAGGCCGCGAGCCACGGCAGCAATTTTGCCAGGAAGGCGTCCACGCCGTCGTTGTCGAGGCCGATCGAGTTGAGCAGGCCCGCGGCCGTCTCCACCGTCCGCCACGGCACGTTGCCCTGCCGGGGCAGCGGCGTGATGGTCTTGGGAACCACGCCGCCGAGCCGCGCCACGTCCACGAAGCCCCGCATCTCGCGGCCGTACCCGAACGTGCCGGAGGCCACGAGGATCGGGTTGGGGAGCCGGAGGCGGCCCAGCGTCACCGCGAGGTCGGGGGCGGCCGCAGGCGGGCGGGGCGGCGGCGCGGCGGCGGGACCGTCGGTGAGGGACATGGCGAACCAGTGGCGGGAACGAGACGTTCGAGGGAGTGTAGTGGGTCGGACGGTCTTCCCAAGGCTGCCCAGACAACGTGCCCTGCCGAGGTGTCCGTGCCGGGACCCGATTCATCCGATCGTGTCAAGTTTGCCGGATGCGCCGCCGATAACGAGGAGGACCGAGGGCCGGTGGACGGATTCGCCGCGAGGCGGCTCGTTGACACTAGTCTTTGGCAGACCTAGGCTTCCGACGCATTTTCCAGGATCCCAGCCGGTTTTCCCGCGGAGTCGCGGGCGAAATCGGGGCGGACGGAGGTCGGTGGCCGTGACCAAGAAGGACATCGTCAGGACGATCGCGGAACAACTCGATCTCCCCCAGCTTCGCAC
Source organism: Planctomycetaceae bacterium (assembly GCA_046095965.1). Taxonomy (GTDB): domain Bacteria; phylum Planctomycetota; class Planctomycetia; order Pirellulales; family UBA1268; genus QWPN01. The sequence goes on along the minus strand of JBJTJO010000185.1, from coordinate 1,902 downwards.
CCGGGAACTCGTGCAGCGGACTTTCGATGTGATCATCGAGACGCTGGTGCGGGAACAGCGGGTGGAGCTGCGGAATTTCGGGATCTTCCAGATCAAGCAGCGGTCGGAACGCACGGCCCGGAACCCCCGCACGGGGGTCCGCGTCATGGTGCCGGCCAAGAGCGTGGTGACGTTCAAGCCCGGCAGGGAAATGGAGAACCGCGTCAGGGAACTCGACAGGCAGGGGGCGACGCCGGGCGGACCGGCTACCCCCGATCGTCCCGCGGACCGGGACGGGACGGCACCGTAGGTAAGACAGGAAGACCGCACACCGCCTGGGAGGGCCGCGGGCACACCGCCCTGCCCCCACCACGCACCGCACACCAGGAGTTGGTCGCCACCCGATCTCGTCCCGCACCGGCCCCGCGCGGTACATGATCCCCGGATCATGCACCCCGGCCGGACCGATCGAGACCAGGTGACGCCCGCACGAACCGGCACGAGGGTCAGGAGGACCTTGCGATGAGGAAGGCAGTCTGGATGCTGTCCGCGGCCGCGCTGCTCGCGTCGTGCACGGGTTGCCTGATCCCGATGTACTCGGGAGATCCGATCCGCCGGGCCCAGGAACTCATCTACACGTCGGAGGACCTCCGGGCCCTGACCGACGAGTGGGAACGGATCTGGTTCCTCGACCAGCCGTCGCACATGACGCCGTGGCGCACCCACGGCGGCATCCTGTAATCACGCCCGCGTGGCCATCCATGGCCGGCCGATGCTCGGGGCTCCTCGCTTCTCCTCGGGGAGAGGCCGGTCGCAGGCCAGGTGAGGGTGCTCTGCAATGACCCTCTCCCTTTGGGAGAGGGTGGCCGAAGGCCGGGTGAGGGTGCCTGGGTGGCGTTCCCGAAGCTCCCTCACCCCGGCCCTCTCCCAGAGGGAGAGGGAGAAATTCTCCGCGCCTACGGCGCGGGCATCTCCCAGGCCGAGCGGACCGCGACGCCGGCGTCGGTGACCTCCATGATCGTCGCCCCCACGCCGAACATGCCCTGCATTTCTTCCGCGGGCGGCACGAGGGCCTGGGCCTTCGCCAAGATGTCGCGGTACCGATCCTCGACATCGTCCGGCACCATCGCGGTGACGACCTCACGCAGTTCGCCGAGCATGCCGCCCGTGCGTTGGGAGTCGCCCACGGAAAACATCCGGCACGGGCCGAGGCCCACGAGCTCCGCCCCCTTCGCGGGCACGTCACTCTCGCGCAACGAGCCGGCGCCGGCCGGCGGGTTGCGGATGCCGGCGAGCGTCTTCTCGAGCGCGTCGCCCCCCATCGCCACGACGAGGTATCCCTGGCCGGCGAAGACCGACACGCCTCCCGGCAGCCGCAGACCCTGGAAGCCCTGCTCCTCGACGACCTGCGCCTGCGCCAGCGCGGCGATCTTTGGCAGCACCGCGCCCACCGGGGCGTCGTCGGCGAGTTTCCACGCGAAGGCCACGCGGTTCGCGTCGGGGGCCGGCGCGCCGGTTCCGCCCTCGCGGTTGCGGCGCGCCTCCTGGATCGCGGCGGCCACCTGCGACGGGTAGGTGAGGATCCAGTGCCGGGAGCCGATGTTCGCCAGCATCGGCTCGAGCCCGATCCCGAGCCACGCCTCGGCCTGCACCTCCGCGGTCGTGAACATGTTCGCCGCCTGCTCGCCCCCCTCGGCGAGGGCGAACTCCTTGATCGTGCGATAGACCTGGGCGAGGTCGAGCGAGATCTGCGTGAAGTCCACCACCTCGCTCGTCACGAACGAGGGCACCTCGGCGGCGGCGAACTCCTGCTCGAGGATGCGGAGCAGCCCCGCGCGGGGCGCCGGCAGCGTCACGAATATCCCCTGCCGCATGCGACCATCGTCGAAGCTCTGCCGCAACGCCACCGGTCCCAGGTCTCCC
>JBJTJO010000184.1:0-7482 GCA_046095965.1 Planctomycetaceae bacterium | reverse complement strand
GCGGAATCCTTCCGAAGCGGGCTGACACCGTCAGAATACGCGATCCCGGCCCGGCCGGTTCGGCGCCGATCCGCGGAGCCCCGGCCGCGGGCGGGTTCCGAGCGGGGGCGGACGGCACGGCGCTTTTGGTGTTCCGTCGCCGGCGGGCGGCGCGGATAATCCCGCCAACGAGCATGGCCGGTCGCGGGACCGGTCGCGGCAGCTGGTCAACCGGAGGTGGCGAGTCATGGTGACGGGCAAGATGCCGGCGGGAATCCGGGACGACATCACGCAGTGCATCGGGCGGACGCCGCTCGTGCGGCTGCGCCGCGTGACCGAGGGCTGCGTGGCCACGGTCGCCGGCAAGATCGAGAACATGAACCCGCTGTGGAGCGTCAAGGACCGGATCGCCTGCGCGATGATCGACGCGGCCGAGCAGGCGGGACGAATCGGCCCCGAGACGATCGTCATCGAGCCCACGAGTGGCAACACCGGCATCGGGCTGGCCTACGTCTGCGCCGCGCGGGGCTACAAGCTCCGCGTCACCATGCCGGAAAGCATGAGCCTGGAGCGGCGGCGGATGCTCAAGGCGCTCGGCGCCGAACTCGTGCTCACCCCCGCCGACAAGGGCATGCCTGGCGCGGTCCGCCACGCGGAGGAGATCGCGAACTCGTCGAGCCAGTTCTTCATGCCCCAGCAGTTCAAGAACCCGGCCAACCCCGAGGTCCACCGGCGGACCACGGCGCAGGAGATCTGGCAGGACACCGAGGGGCAGGTGGACGTCGTCGTCTGCGGCGTGGGCACCGGTGGCACGATCACCGGCGTCGGCGAGGTCCTCAAGGCGAAGAAGCCGGGGCTCAAGGTCGTGGCGGTGGAGCCGGCCAACAGCCCGGTGATCACGCAGAAGCTCTCCGGCCAGGAGATCAAGCCCGGCCGCCACACGATCCAGGGCATCGGCGCGGGGTTCATCCCCGACATCCTCAACCTCGACGTCATCGACGAGGTGATCCGCGTGGACGACGAGGACGCGATGGAGACGGCCCGGCAGATGGCCAAGCGCGAGGGGCTGATGTGCGGGATCAGCTGCGGCGCCGCCGCGTCGGCGGCCCTGCAGGTGGCCCGCCGGCCGGAGCACGCCGGCAAGCTCGTGGTCGTGGTGCTGCCCGACCTCGGCGAGCGCTACCTCTCGACGCGCCTGTTCCCGGAATAGCCCCGACGGCGGGGCGTCAGCCCAGTTCGAGCTTCACGCGTCGCGGCATCGCCAGGCGCGCGAGCATGCCCACCGAGCCCTTCGGCAGGCCGAGGAATTCCAGGTTGTCGAACCATTTCGCCGCCTCGGCGCCGAGCTTGCCAACCGCGGTGCCGCGCAGGTCGAGGTGTCGCAGGTTCTTGAGCGCCTTGAGTTGCAGGAGGCCCTCGTCGGTGATCGGGCCGCCGGACAGATCGAGCACGGCCAGATCCTTGAGCGAGTCGGCCCGGAAACCGACGAGGACCGCGAACGTGTCGTCGGCGCCGGGGCCGTTGACCCGCAGCGACACGAGCTTGTCGGCCACGTGGCCGAAGTCCTCGCCGAACGACTTCCGCAGCCAGTCGGTCTCCTCCATGCCGGCCTCGCCGCCGCGCTCGATCGCCGCGGTCACCACGTCCTGCTGCTCGGCGTAGGCCTCGATCCGGGCCGCCAGCCACTCGAGCTTGCTCGCCTTGAAGGTGACGTAGTCGATCGCCTCCTCGTAGGCGGTGCGCAGCCGCACGAACTCCGCCGGGTCGCCGCCGCGGTCGGGATGGGCGAGCACCACCTTGGCGAGGTAGCACTGCTTGACGTCCTCGAGCGTCACCGGCGGCCGGAGGCCGAGCACGGTCAGGCAGGCGGGAACCTCGGGAGCGGCGTCGGGCGGCATGCTGGGAGATCTGGGGGTGGCGGGGCGACGCTGGAGCCTACGGGGAATGCCGACACCGAGGCAAACCGCGGCGGCAGCGCGGCGGCGCCCCCGCGTTTCGCCTTGATTTGGTCGCGTTGCGTGGCGGATGATCCCGCCGTCCGGTGCCGCATCCGGCCCGGGACGCCAAGGAGGGCGAGTCCATGGATCGTTCAGGGGTCGTGTGGCGGCACGCGCGCGAGATCGCCGCCGCTGCGGTGATCGTGGTCGCGGCGCTCGCGTGGCGTTATTCGGCCGGCGGTTCGGCGGCCGACGCCAAGGCTCCGCCGGCGCGGGCCGGCAACCGCGCCCCCGCGGGTCCCGCCGCGCCGCCGGTCGCCGGCACGCAGCCCGTGGCCCTCGTCAACGGCGCCGAGATCACCCGCGACCGGCTCGCCGCGGAGTGCGTCGGCCGCCACGGCGGCGCCGCGCTCGAGACGCTCGCCAATCGGCGGCTCATCGAGCAGGCCTGTCGCCAGGCGGGTGTCACCGTGACGGCCACCGAAGTCGAGGCGGAGATCGACGGGATGGCGCGGCGCTTCAAGGTGCCCCGCGCCAAGACGATCGACCTCAGCCGCGAGGAGCGCGGCGTCACCGCGCGGCAGTACGCCGAGGAGATCGTCTGGCCCATGATCGCGCTGCGCCGACTCGCGCATGCCGCGATCGAGCCGACCGCCGACGAGATCCAGGAGGCGTTCGAGAACAAGTACGGGCCGGCCGTGAAGGCCCGGATCATCGTGTCGCGGACGCGGGCCGACGCCGAGCGGGTGCGGGCGCAGGCGCTGGCCGCCCCCGACGATTTTCCCGCGCTCGCCCGCCAGCACTCCATCGACGTCGGCAGCGCGAGCGTCAACGGCTGGGTGCAGCCGATCCGGCTCCACTCGGGCGAGCCGCAGTTCGACCGGGCCGCGTTCGCCCTCGCGGAGGGGCAGATCTCCGACGTCGTGCAGGTGGCCGACCAGTTCATCGTCATCAAGTGCGAGGGGCACCTGCCCGGGGCCGCCGGGGTGAGCCTCGGTGCGTCGTCGGAGGCGAGCGAGGACGTGCGGCCCCACCTCGCCGACGAGATCCGCGAACGCAAGAGCCGCCAGGCCTCGACCGACGTGTTCCGGAAGATCCAGGACACGGCGCAGATCGAGAACGTGCTCAACGACCCGGCGAAGTCGGCCGCACGGCCCGGCGTGGCCGCGCTCGTCAACGGTGAGGCGCTGCCGCTCGACGAGGTCCGCGAGGCCTGCCTCGACCGGCACGGGCCCGACGTCCTCGAGATGCTCATCATGCGGACGCTCATCGAGCAGGCGCTCACGGCGGCGAAGCAGACGGTGTCGCGGGCCGACCTCGACGCGGAGATGGCCCGGGCGGCCGAGGCGCTCGGGTTCCGCGGGCCGGATGGCACGCCCGACCTGGCCGCCTTGACCGAGCGGATGGCCCGCGAGGCGCGGCTCCCGGCCCGGTACTACGTCGAGGACGTCGTCTGGTCCACCGTGGCGCTCAAGAAGCTCGTGGGGAACGTGCCGGTGACCCGGGAGGACATCGACCGCGCCTTCGCCGCCACGTTCGGACCGCGGGCCCGCTGCCGGGTCATCGTCCTCGACACGCAGCGCCGGGCGCAGGAAGTGTGGCAGCTGGCCCGCCAGAATCCGACGTCCGAGAACGTCGGCGACCTCGCCGAGCGGTGCTCGGTCGATCCGACGACGAAGGCCCTCCGCGGCGAGGTGCCGCCGATCCGCCGCTGGGGCGGCCAGCCGGCGCTCGAGCGGGAGGTGTTCGGGCTCAAGCCGGGCGAGCTCTCGGGCGTCGTGCAGGTCGCCGACCGCTTCATGGTGATCCTCTGCGAGGGCTTCACGGACCCCGCACCGGTGAAGCCCGACGAGGTGCGCGGCGAGCTCATCGCCGACATCACGGAAAAGAAGCAGCGGATCGAGATGGCCCGCGCCTTCACGCAGCTCCGCGAGGGGGCGGCGATCGACAACTTCCTCGCGGGCACGAGCCAGTCGCCGGCCGCCCCGCGTGGCGGGCCCGGCCAGCGCCCCTCCGACATGCCCGCCGCGGCACTCACGGCCGCCGAGGCCGCCGACCTCACGAGACCCCGCGCCGGCAGCCGCCAGGCCGCGGCCCCGACGTCGGCAGCCGCTCCATCGGGCGTCGTGCCGGCGACACTCGAAGTGCCGGCAAGCCCACCCGCCCAGGGCAACGCGAAGACCAGGCGGTAGCCAGAAATTTGCCCGAAGTGGATGAGACGAGGGGCTGCCCATCCCCTCGAGACGGCGTAGACGGCAAGCGAAGCCATGGATGGCGAAAGCGCAGACGTCTCCGAGCGAGCGAAGGTCAGGATGACCATCGCGAGCGTCCGGCGAGAGGGCGTGGGCAGCCCCGAGCCCAGGCGGCCGGTCAGATCCGGATCTTCGCGGCCTGCTCGACGATCGTCTCCAACGGCACGATGTCGCCCTTGTTGCAGCCGGGGCAGGCCTCGGCGGCCTCGGCCCAGGCCGCGGGCGAGCGGAGGTTCGAGTCCCAGAACGGCCAGGTGCGGCACTGCCGCGGCCGCTCCTCGTAGGCGGTGCACTTCCGCGTGGTCTCGTCGAGGAGCACGCAGTCGCCGTTCGGACGCTCCGTGAGCGACCGCCGCATGCCCACCCGCTTCACGAACGCCGCCTCGAACGCGGCCGGATCGACGCCCTTGCGCGCGGCCATGGCGTCGATCTCCGCCTGGTTCACCCAGACGTAGCCCTCGGCCCCCGAACAGCAGTCGCCGCACTGCGTGCAGCGGAACCGCAGGCCGCCCGCATACCACACGTCCTTCGGAATCCCGGCCATGATCGCGCTCCCTCGGTCGCCGGCGGAGCGTCCGCCGACGCCACCGTTGTCAGGCAAACCGCGGCGGGCGTCAACCGGCGGCCGCGCGGGCGCACGGCTCAGGCCGCGGCCAGGCCGGCCACCGTCGCGACCAGGGCATCGACGTCGGCCGCCGTGTTGAACGGCCCGAAACTCGCCCGGACGGTGCCGCCGGCGAGCGTGCCGAGGTGCTCGTGGATCCGCGCGGCACAGTGGAACCCCGACCGCACCTCGATCCCCGCCGCCTGCTCGAGGATCGCGGCCACTTCGGCCGGATCGTGATCGGCGACCGTGAAGCTCACGATGGGCGCACCGTCCTCCGCGGCGAAGACGCGCACACCGCGCACGTCGCGGAGGCGCGCGGCACAGGCCGCCGCGAGCCCGCGGCACGAGCCCCCGACGGCGGCGAGGCCCCGCGCCGCGAGCCACTCGGCCGCCGCCGCGAGCCCGGCCAGGGCGGGCACGTCGCCGGTGCCGGCCTCGAGCCGGTCGGCGAACTCCACCGGCATGTCGAGCGACTCGCTCGCGGTGCCCGTGCCCCCCTGCACGAGCGGCTCGGGCTCGACGCCCGCGCGGGCCCAGAGGACCGCCGCGCCCGACGGCGCGAGCAGCCACTTGTGCGCCGGCGCGCAGACGACGTCGGCACCGCAGGCCCGCACGTCCAACGTCCGCTGGCCGAGCGTCTGCGCCGCGTCAAGGACGAGCAGCCCGCCGCGCTCGTGAGTCACCGCGGCGAGCGCGGCGGCGTCCTGCACCGCGCCCGTCACGTTCGAGGCGTGCGTGCAGACGACGAGCCGCGTGGCCGGCGTCCAGGCGGCGGCGACGGCGGCCGGATCGACGCGGCCGAGGCCGTCGCAGGGCACGATCGCGAGGTGGATCACGCCGCGGGCCGCGAGCCAGTGGAGCGGCCGCAGCGTGGCGTTGTGGTCGGCCGCCGTGGCGATGACGTGGTCGCCCGGACGGACGAGCCCGTGGATCGCGACATTGAGCGCGAGGGTACCGCCGGATGGCAGCGCGACCCGCGTCGGGTCCGCCCCGAGGAGCCGGGCCGCGGCCAGCCGGGCACGGCGGCGGATCTCGCCCGCCTCCGCCGCGGCCGTGTAGGCGGCGCGGCCCGCGGTCGCCCCCACCTCCCGGGCCGCCCGCTCCCACGCGGCAAGCACCTCCGGCGGCTTGGGCCACGTCGTGGCGGCGTTGTCGAGGTAGCGCCTCGGGGATGCGGCGGCCGCGGCCATGTCAGCCCCCGATCTGGTACATGGCGCGGGCGGGCCGCTCGAAGCCGGGGCTGCCGATGCCGTGGGCCGCGGCCTTCGCGGCCACGCACTCCCGCACGAGCGCCGCGATCTCCGCATCCGTCCCGCCGCGCCGCAGGACCGCGCGGGCATCCCACTCGCTCGTCGAGAACAGGCAGTTGCGGAACTGGCCGTCGGCCGTGAGCCGCAGCCGGGCGCAGCGGTCGCAGAACGGGCGGGTGACCGGCTCGATGAAGCCCACGCGGCCGCCGTCGACCCAGCGGTAGTCGCGGGCCGGCTGGCCGGCGTCGGCCCCCGCCTCGGCCACGAGTGGGCCGATCTCGCGCTCGAGGATGGCCCGCACCTCGGCCCCCGACAACACGCGCGAGCCCTCCCACGCGCCGTCGGCGTCGAGAGGCATGAACTCGATGAACCGAAGGTGGAAATCCTCGCGGCGACAGAACCGGGCGAGCGGCACGATCTCGGCCTCCGTGAGCCCGCGGATGCTCACGGCGTTGACGCGGATCGCCGGGAAGCCCGCCTGCCTTGCGGCTGCGAGGCCGGCGAGCACGCGGTCGAGGCCGGGCCGGCGGGCGATCCGCTCGAAGGCGTCGGCCCGGAGGGCGTCGAGACTGACGTTGAGCCGCGCCAGGCCCGCGGCCCGCAGTTCGTCCGCCTGCTCGGCGAGCAGCAGGCCGTTGGTCGTGAGCGCCACCTCCTCGATGCCCCGCACGCCCACGAGCAAGCGCACGAGCCGGGCCAAGTCGCGGCGCAGGAGCGGCTCGCCACCGGTGAGCCGGATCGTGCGGATGCCGAGGGCCGTGGCGACGGCCGCCACGCGGGCGATCTCCTCGAAGGAGAGCAGCTCCTCGCGGTCGCGAAACACGACCTCGGCGGGCATGCAGTACGTGCACCGCAGGTTGCAGCGGTCGGTGACGCTGACCCGGAGATCGGTGTGGACGCGGCCGAACCCGTCCACGAGCCCGCGCGCATCACGCTGACCCTGCGGGAGAGTGCCGGAGTGAGTGTGCCGCCGCCGATCTCCCTCTCCCTCGGGGAGAGGGCCGGGGTGAGGATGCCTCGTCATGGCGCATCCCCCACGACGCCAGCGGGTGCGCCACCCGGGTGCACCCACTCGCGGCGGCCCGGTGCGGCGCGCTCGTCGCGAGCGCCACCGCGGCCGCGCCGATCCCGACCCGCCCGAGCCGGTGCTCGACCGCGCAGGCCACGAGGCCGAATCGCCCGAGTGCATCGGTGGCGAGTCGCGCGATCGCCTCCTCGGCGAGCGGCTCGTGGGCCTCGTACTCCAGGCCGATCGTCGCCACGCCGTCGGTCACGCCGCGCGCGGTGCCCACGCACACGACCTGCGCGCCGACGGCGGGGTCCGCGACGGCGGCCCGCAGGCCGTCGGGATCGATCGCGGCCCGCACGAGCGCACGGCCCGCGAGCTCCGGCCGCCCCCCCGCCATCCCGCAAGCCACGAGCATGTCAGCCTCCACTCACCGGCGGCAGGATCGCGA
>JBJTJO010000183.1:0-7431 GCA_046095965.1 Planctomycetaceae bacterium | reverse complement strand
GGATCGGGCAGCACGACGGGGTCGCTGACCGGCAACATCACCAACAGCGGGACGGTGGCTTTTAACCGCTCGGATGACCTGACCTACAGCTCGGTGATTTCCGGAGCGGGTGCGTTGACCAAGCTGGGCGCGGGAAAACTGACCATCACAGGCAATCAATCCTACACCGGCGCTACCACCATCAGCGGCGGCACCTTGGTCTTCAACGGTACGAACACCAGCACGGCCACCACGGTGAACAGCGGTGGCACGCTGGGTGGCTCCGGATCCCTGGGCAGTGTCACCATTAAGTCGGGCGGTACGGTGGGGCCTGGGAACAGCCCCGGAACCCTCACGGTCGGCGCCGTTACTTTCGAGGGGGGTGGAAACTACAACTGGCAGATTTATGACATCAGCGGTGGTCCGGGCATCGGCTGGGACCTGCTCTCCGGCACCGGGGCGATGACGATCACCGCGACGGCCGAGGACCCGTTCAACGTGAACCTCTGGTCGCTGTCGGGCCTCCCCGACACGGGCGGCCAGCTCGCGGACTTCGACCCGAACTTCGACTACTTCTTCAAGATCGCAGAGTTCGCGAGCATCAGCGGTTTCGCCGCGGACAAGTTCGCCGTGAACACGGCCGGCACGAACGGCACGGGCGGCTTCGCGAATTCGCTCAACGGCACGTTCTCGGTCGCCCGCGGCACGTCGGTGGGAGGCACCGCGAACGAACTCTACGTCGTCTACGCGGCCATCCCGGAGCCCGCGACGCTGACCCTGGCGGGGATCGGGCTGGCGGCTGCAGCCTGGGCTGGCCGCCGGCGTCGTGGCCCGGCTTGCCGGTGACGCGGCATCGCGGCCGCCGCATCGCCTCCCGCCGCGGTACCGACTTGCCAGCCGAAGGCGTGACCCTGTACGACTCGGGATACTGTTGAACCATGAATCGTGCCGTCATGCCGGTCCCGTCGCTTCCGCTCCGGGCTTCCTGCGTTTTCCGCATGACCTGGCTTTTCAACCGGCAATAGTGGCGGCGTTGCGCCCCCCCCACCGCAAAGAAGAGGATCCCGTGGCATCGATCGTGGGAACGGCACACCAGGCCGGCATGGTCGTCGCCGCGGCTGTGCTGGCCCTCTCCCTCCCACCCGCGGAGGCCGCGGCCCCGTGGGCGCAGTGGCGCGGGCCGAATCGCGACGGCTTCGTAGCCGCGGACGCGCGAGCCTGGCCCGACGGGCTCGACGACACGCGCGTCACGAAGCGGTGGCGGGTGGACCTGGGCCCGGGCTACTCGGGGCCCGTGATCGCCGGCGACACCGTGCTCGTCACCGAGACCCGTGACAAGAAGACCGAGCACGTGCGCGCACTCGACCGGGCCACGGGCCAGGAACTCTGGCAGGCGTCGTGGGAGGGCTCGCTGAAGGTGCCCTTCTTTGCGGCCTCCAACGGCTCGTGGATCCGCTCCACGCCCTGCGTGGACGGCGACCGCGTCTACGTGGCCGGCATGCGCGACGTGCTCGTGTGCCTCGAGGTCGGAACCGGCCGCGAGATCTGGCGGGTGGACTTCATGAAGGATCTCGACAGCCCGCTGCCGGCGTTCGGGTTCGTGTCGAGCCCGCTCGTGATCGGTGACCACGTCTTCGTGCAGGCCGGGGCGGGCTTCGTGAAGCTCGAGAAGGCGACGGGCAGGATCGTGTGGCGGGTGCTCGACGACGGCGGCGGGATGATGGGCAGCGCGTTTTCGAGCCCCTTTCCCGCCGTGCTCGGCGGCGTGCCGCAGATCCTCGTGCAGACCCGCGACGAGCTCGCCGGCGTCGATCCCGAGCGGGGCACCGTGCTCTGGAAGACGAAGGTCGAGGCCTTCCGCGGCATGAACATCGTCACGCCCACCGTCCACGACGGGAGGGTGTTCACGACGAGCTACGGCGGCGGGTCGTGGCTGTTCGCCATCGATCCGGCCCGCGCGGAGAAGCCCGTCGAGCAGGTGTGGCGGAACAAGATCCAGGGCTACATGTCCACTCCGATCGTGATCGGCGGCCACGCCTACGTCCACCTGCGGAACCAGCGCTTCGCCTGCCTCGACCTCGCCACCGGCAAGGAGGCCTGGATCACGAAGCCCTGCGGCCGCTACTGGAGCCTCGTGGCCCGGGGCGACCGCATCCTCGCCCTCGACGAGACCGGCGACCTGCGGTTCATCCGCGCGACACCCGAGGAATACGTGCTCCTCGGCGAGGCGAAGGTGGCCAAGGAGGAGAGCTGGGCCCACCTCGCCGTCGAGGGCAGCGAGCTCTACGTCCGCGACCTCGAGGGCCTCACGGCGCTGGAGTGGCGGTGAGTCGCGGCGGGCGGCGAAACCACTTCGCCACCTCCACGATCGTCACCGGCACGAGCGCGAGGCCGAGCACGACGACCCAGTCGGGCCCCGGGTGGGCGGTCACCTCGAACACCGGCTGTGCGGCCGGCAGCGTGACCACCGCGGCCTGGAGGAGGCCCGAGATCACGATCGCCCCGAGCAGCCACGGGTTGCCGAGGAAGTCGAGCTCGGGCGCCGTCCGCCGCTCGCTGCGACAGCCGATCGCGAAGCAGAGCTGGGAGAAGGCGGCCACGCAGAAGGCGAGCATCCGCGCGTGCGCGAGCCGCCCGGGATCGCCCCGCCAGGCCCACCAGAAACCGCCGAGCGTCACGGCCGCCACGAGCGCGCCGTGCGCGACGATGAGCACGCCCTCCCGCCACGGGATCACGGGCTCCCGCGGGGGCCGCGGCGGGCGCTGCATGAGGTCGCGCTCCGGCGGCTCGACGCCCAGGGCCAGGGCCGGCAGGCCGTCAGTGACGAGATTCAGCCACAGGATCTGGATCGCCGCCAGCGGCGCCGGCCAGCCGAGCACGGCCGCCACGAACATCACGAGCACCTCGCCGGCGTTGCAGGCCAGCAGGTAGTGGATGAACTTCCGCACGTTGTCGTAGATGCCCCGCCCCGCCTCGACCGCGGCCACGATCGAGGCGAAGTTGTCGTCGGTGAGCACCATGTCGGACGCCTCCTTCGTGACGTCGGTGCCGGTGATGCCCATGGCGATGCCGATGTCGGCCGCCTGCACGGCCGGCGCGTCGTTGACGCCGTCGCCCGTCATCGCCACCACCTCCCCCGCCCGCTGCCAGGCCTCGACCACCCGCAGCTTGTGCTCGGCCGAGACCCGCGCGTAGACCGGGATCGAGCGGACGAGCGCCGCGAGACGGTCGGCGGACAGGGCGTCGAGCTCGACACCCGTCAGCGCGCGGCCGGACGCGTCGGCGATCCCGAGCTCGCGGGCGATCGCGAGCGCCGTCGCCGGATGGTCGCCGGTGATCATCACGGGGCGGATGCCCGCGGACACGCAGCGCCGCACGGCGCGGCGCGCCTCCTCGCGCGGCGGGTCGAGCATGCCGGCGAGGCCGAGCCAGACGAGGTCCCGCTCCATGCGGTCGGCCTCCGCCTCGACCGGCTCGCTGGCCGACAGGTCGCGGCAGGCCAGGGCCAGGACGCGGAGCGCGCGGTCGGCCATCGCGGCGGCGGCGGCGAGGATCTCCCGGCGGCGGCCGTCCGTCAGCGGCACGGCCGCGCCGTCCCGCAGTTCGGCGACGCACCGGGGCAGCACCGTCTCGGGCGCGCCCTTCACCTCGAGCACCCGCGTCCCGTCCCGCCTCCGCACCACGACGCTCATCCGCTTCCGTTCCGGGTCGAACGGGATTTCGAACACCGTCGGCTCAGCGGGGTCGCCCGCCGAGATGCCCCCCTTGAGCGCGGCGACGACGAGGGCGCCCTCGGTCGGATCGCCCACGAGCCTCCAGCCCGCGCCGTCCGCGGCGGGCTCGACCCGCGCGGCCGCGCACCGCGCGGCCACCTCCAGGAGCCGCCGCAGCCCCGGGCAGGCCGCCACGTCCACCGCCCGCATCCGGTCGCGGGCCCGCGAGCCGCCGGCATCGGCCTCGTGGATGAACTCGCCCCGCGGCGCGTAGCCCGCCCCCGTGACGTGGAAGCGATCGGTCGCGGTGATCACCTCGCGGACGGTCATCTCGTTGCGGGTCAGCGTGCCGGTCTTGTCGGAGCAGACCACGGTCACGCTGCCGAGCGTCTCCACGCTCGGCAGGCGCCGCACGAGCGCGTTCCGCCCCGCCATCCGCTGCAGGCCGATCGCGAGCACGAGCGTGACGACCGCCGGCAGGCCCTCGGGCACCGCGGCCACCGCGAGGCTCACCGCGCGGAGGAGCACGGCGCCGAATCCGCCCGACCGCCACAGCGCGGCCGGCCCGCCCCCGCGCCACACCTCGAGGAGGAAGATGACGCCGACCACCACGAGGCAGACGACGATCAGCAGCCGGCCGAGCTCCGCGAGCCGCCGCTGCAGGGGCGTCGGCTCAGGCTCGGTGCGCTCGAGGAGCCCCGCGATCCGCCCCAGCTCCGTCTCCATGCCGGTGGCGACGACCAGCGCCGCGCCGCGGCCCGTGGCCACGATCGTCCCCGCGTGGACCATGTTCCGCCGGTCGCCGAGCGGCGCGGTCGCGGGGAGCGGCCCCGCGACCTCCTTCGCCGCCGGCTCGCTCTCGCCGGTGAGCGCCGACTCCTGCACCGCCAGGGAAAACGCCGCGACGAGCCGGGCGTCGGCCGGCACGGCGTCGCCCGCCGCAAGTTCGATGCGGTCGCCCGGCACGACGTCGCGGGCCGGCACGACGAGCGGGAGGCCGTCGCGCACCACCCGGGCCGCGGGAGCCGCCAGCCGCTCGAGCGCGGCGAGCGCCCGCGCCGCCCGCTGCTCCTGGACGAAGCCGATCACCGCGTTGACGAGCACGATGGCGAGGATCGCCGCCGCGTCGGCCAGGTCGCCGAGGGCCGCGGAGATCCCGGCCGCGACGAGCAGCAGGCCGATGACGAATTCGCGGAATTGCCGCACGAACCGCCGCCACCAGGGCTCGGCCGGCGCCTCCCGCAGGACGTTGGGGCCGGAGGCCGCGAGCCGCCGCGCCGCCTCGGCGGCCGCGAGGCCGCGATCGGGATCGGTGGCCAGCCGCGCCGCGACGTCCATGGCGACGACCGCGTGCCAGCCCACGACGTCGGACCCCATCTGGGCCGCCCTCCGTCAGGGAATCCGCCGGCGCAGCACCACGAGCGGATCCGCCTCCTCGCGCACGCTCCGATGGCTCAGCGGCTTGGCGAGGAGCATGCCGGCCACGAAGCCGGCGATGTGGGCCGAGTAGGCGACGCCACCCCCCGCACCACCCTGGTCGAAGAGCCCGCTCACGATCTGGAACAGGAACCACAGGCCCACCGCCATGTAGCCGGGCACGTCCACGATCATCCGCATGAACATCACGCTCACGCGGCGCTGTGCATGGAGCACGAGGTAGGCGCCGAGCACCCCCGAGATCGCCCCCGACGCGCCGAGGCAGGGCGTCAGCGAGGCCTCGCCGGTGGCATTGAGCGCCACGAACGCCAGCGACGCGGCCACGCCCGAGAGCAGGTAGAAGACGAGATACCGCACGTGGCCCATGTCGTCCTCGACGTTGTCGCCGAAGATCCACAGGAACCACATGTTGCCGAGCAGGTGCATGATGCTGCCGTGCATGAAGATGGCCGTCAGCAGGGTGAGCCATGGGGAGACCGGCGTGGGCCGCAGCCCCGGGTCCGGCACCTGGAAGTCGCCCTGGGGCGTGTGCACGGTGCGCACCGAGGCCTCGGTGACGACGTCGGTGCCCGTGAGAATCTCCCGGGGCACCTGCACGTAGGCCATCGTGAAGTCGTCGTTGGCCCCCATCCCCTGGAGGACGACGAACACGAACACGTTCGCCGCGATGAGCGCGACGGTCACGAGCGGGAACGCCCGCCGGTCCGAGTTGTCGTCACCGACCGGAAAAACCATGGCAGGGCCTCGGCAGGCGGGGGAGTCGCGGCCGGTCATCCCGTCGCGCACGGGCCAAGGATAGCCGCGCCCCGGGCGCCGGAAAACCGCGGCCGCGGACGATCCACCGTGGACGATGGGTCGCTGGCGGGATAGGATTTTCCAGCGTCGGTCGTGACGCCCCGTGGGGCGTCCGTCAGGGCACGGCCGGCCCAGATCGGGAAAGGCGACCATCATGCCGCAACCCCTGCCCCGGCGCGTCCTCGCGCGGCGCCGGCGCTCGCTTCTCCGGCACGAATCGCTCGAAGGCCGGATCTGCCTGTTTGCCGACACCTCCGTGGCCTCGTCCGCGGTCATCGATTGGCAGGGCCGCCAGGCCGAGGTCCGCCCCGATGCGTGGATCGTGCGGGCCGCACCGCAAGCGTCTTCCGCCGACCTTGGCATCGACACCGCATGGCGGGCGAAGTCGCTCGGAGAGGGATTCTTCGCGCTCCACGCGCCCGGAGCGGGCGTCGAGGACGTCCTCGGCTGGGCCGCCCGCACGGCGGGCGTGTCCTACGTGGAGCCCGATTTTGCGATCGCGCCGCGGCTCGTCTCCAACGACCCGTCGTTCACCCAGCTCTGGGGGCTCCACAACACCGGCCAGTCGGGGGGCGTCGCCGACGCCGACATCGACGCGCCCGAGGCCTGGAACGTCACGACCGGTTCGCGGAGCGTGGTCGTCGCGGTGATCGACACCGGCTTCGACTACACCCATCGCGACCTCGCCGCCAACGCGTGGCGGAATCCCGGCGAGACGCCCGGTGACGGCATCGACAACGACCGCAACGGCTTCGTGGACGACGTCTACGGCTGGGACTTCGCCAACGGCGACGCGAACCCCATGGACGACAACGGCCACGGCACGCACGTGTCGGGCACGATCGGCGCCGTCGGCAACAACGGCACGGGCGTCGTCGGCGTGAACTGGCAGGTCTCGATCATGGGCCTGAAGTTTCTCGACTCGGAGGGCAGCGGGGCCACGAGCGACGCGGTCGCCGCCGTCAACTACGCCACGAAGATGCGCCGCGACTTCGGGATCAACGTCGTGGCCTCCAACAACAGCTGGGGCGGCGGCGGCTCCTCGACCGCGCTCCGCGACGCGATCGAGGCCGGCGGCCGGGCGGGCATCCTGTTCGTGGCGGCGGCGGGCAACGAGTCCGCGAACAACGACCGGACTGCCTCCTACCCGGCGAACTACACGAGCAACGCCGTGATCTCGGTCGCCGCCACCGACCGGTCGAACCGGCTGGCGAGCTTCTCGAACTACGGGGCCACGAGCGTGGATCTCGGCGCGCCGGGCGTGAGCATCACCTCGACCGTGCCGGGCAACGGCTACGCCACCTACAGCGGCACCTCGATGGCCACGCCGCACGTCACCGGTGCGGTGGCGCTTCTGGCGGCCGCGCGGCCGGGCTCCACGCCTGCCGAGATCCGCGCAGCGCTCCTGGGCACGACCGTTCCGGTCGCCGCACTCGCCGGCAAGACCGTCACGGGCGGCCTGCTCAACGTGGACGCGGCCGTCCGCCGGCTGACGTCCACGTTGAGC
>JBJTJO010000182.1:0-8600 GCA_046095965.1 Planctomycetaceae bacterium | reverse complement strand
CCTCGTTGATCTCTCGCCAGTCGAGCACCGCCTCGGCGAAGGCCAACTGGATGAGTAGCCCCATGTTGCTCTCGAGCTTGCGGGAGTTCTGGGCGGCGACGCGGTTCTTCACCTTCCGCAACTCCCGTTCCGGCACTTCCTCCGCCTGCAATTGCGCGAGTTCTTCCGCCCACGCCTGTTCCAGCGCCTCCGGGCTCGCGTCGCCCCGTGTCTCGGCCCGCACGGCGAACAGACCCGCGTACTTCCGCGTGTCGGAGTAGGCCCCGGCCGACGCGGCGATCCCCCGCCCCTCGACCAGGCCGCGGAACAGCCGGCCCGTGCGCTCGTTGAGGATCTCGGCGAGCATGTCGAGCGGGTAGGAGTCGACGTGCCCCGCCGGCACGGTGTGGTAGCGGATCTCGACCGCCGGCGGAAAATCGCCCGTCGCATTCATCCGCTGCTCGGCGAGCTGCTCGACCTCGAGCGTCACCACCGGCGGCGGCTTCCGCGTGCCGGGATCGAGCCGGGAGAAATACCGCTCGATGAGGCTCCGGGCGGCCTTCGGGTCGAAGTCGCCGACCACGATCCCGCAGAGGTTGCCGGGGCGGTAGTAGACGTTCCAGTAGTCGAGGGCCTGCTCGAACGTGTAGCTGTTGAGATCGCTCGGCCAGCCGATCACGGGCCACGAGTAGCCGCTCGACGCCCAGAACATCGCCTCGAACTGCTCGTCGAACTTGCCCGTGGGCGTGCTCTCCGTCCGCAGCCGCCGCTCCTCGTGGACGACGTCGCGTTCCGAGTAGAACTCGCGGAACACGCTCCCCTGGAGCCGGTCGCTCTCCATCCAGGCCCAGAGTTCGAGCTTGTTCGAGGGCACCGTGATGAAGTAGCAGGTCAGGTCGTTGCTCGTGAACGCGTTCATGCCGCTGCCGCCGGCCTTCGTGTAGACCTGGTCGAACTCGTCCTTGACGATCGTGGCGGCCTCGGCCCCGCCCGGCCCGCGCCCCTGCTGGGCCTTGATGAGGTCGGCGAGCCGGGCCCGCAGCACCCGCAGCTCCTGCGTGTCGTTCGCCGGGTTCCAGGGGTCGTCGTGCTCGCGGCCGTGTCCGCCGTCGCCCTCGCCGGCCCGGCCCGGGCGCAGCCTGTCGAGGGCGAGGAGTTCACGCTGCCCAACCGCAGGCAGTTACGGGTCGAGCCGCGGGGCGTCCAGCGGCTACTCTTGGCCCGTCATCGGCTGGCCGAGCGATCTCAACAGCTACACCTTCGAGCAGGCGCTCGACTACTGGAACGTCTACTACCGCCCGGGCAACCTGTGCGGGATCGTGGTCGGCGACTTCGACGCGCGGCAGGCCAAGGCCTTGATCGAGCGCTACTTCTCCCGGCTCGACCCCGGCACGCGGAAGCCGCCGCCGGTGGTGACGCTCGAGGTCGAGCAGCTGGCCGAGCAGCGGATGAACGCCGCGGGGGATTTTCCGCCGGCGGTCGAGGTCCGCTACCACACCGTGCCGGGCGGGCACGCCGACTCCTACCCGCTCGACATGCTCGCGGAGATCCTCAACCAGCGGACGGGCCGGCTCTATCGCGGCCTGGTCGAGGGACGGGGGATCGCGACGTCGGCGTCGGCCACCTCCGACACGCGGAAGTACGCGGGCCTGTTCGCCGTGCGGGCCGAGACGCGGGGCGACGCGAGCCCGGAGGCCCTCGAGCAGGCCTGGTACGAGGAGCTCGCCGCGCTCCAGGCGGAGGAGGTGCCCGAGCGCGAGTTGCGGAAGGTGAAGAACCGCGTCGCGGCCCAGAACTACCGCAAGCTCGAGGGCAACATGGGGCTCCTCATCCAGCTGGCGTTCGCGGAGGCCGTCCTCGACTGGCGGGAGATCAACGACGGGCCGGCGAAGTACGAGGCCGTGACCGCGGCCGACATCCGCCGCGTCGCGAGGAGGTATTTCGACGCCACGAACCGCAGCGTGGCGACGTACCGTCGCGCGGAAGCCGCGCCCAGGAAGCCGCAGCCGGAAGGAGCCGCCCGATGAGCCGCTGGATCAGCCTCCTGGCCGTCGTGGCCGCGATCACCTGCGGGGTCGCCCGGGCCGAAGCCCCCGCCGCCACGGCGCTGCCGAAGCGGCCGGAGGAGATCGCCTTCCCGCCGCTGGCGTACGAACCCCCGGACCCCATGGCCTTCCGCCGCATGCTTCCCGACGGGACGGTCGTGTACCTCGCCCCGTCCCACGAGTTTCCGCTCGTGACCCTGTCGATCACGTTCAAGGGGGGCGCGGCGCTCGACCCGGCCGACCTGCCGGGCCTGGCCGCGACGACCGCGCGGATGGTCCGTGAGGGAGGCACGCAGCGGCTGCCGCCGGCGGAGTTCGACGAGACGCTCGACTTCCTCGCCACCGAGGCGGCGGTTGCCGCCGGCGACACGTTCACCACGGCGACCATGAGTTGCCTGAAGGCGAACCTCGACGAGAGCCTGGGGCTGTTCCTGGAGATGCTGCGGACGCCGGGCTTCGACGCGGCGCGCCTCGACACGACGAAGGCCCGCCTCGTCGAGGCGCTCAAGCAGCGGAACGACGACGCCGCCTCGATTCTCGGCCGCGAGTGGAAGCGGCTGCTGTTCGCCGCCGACCACTTCGAGGCCGCCGAGCAGACCGGCGCCACGGTCGCGGCGCTCTCGCGCGAGAAGCTCGCGGAGATGCACGCCCGCCTGTTCCACCCGGGCAACGCGATCGTGGCCGTGTCGGGCGACTTCGAGGAGTCGGAGATGCTCGCGAAGCTCACGAAGGCCTTCGCGGCCTGGCCGCGCGGGCCCGTCACCGCGGACCCGGCCCCGCCCACGGCCGTCCTCGAGCCGGGCCTGTACCACGTTCCCAAGGACATCCCGCAGGGCAAGGTCGTGATCGGCTGCCGGTCGATCGTCCGTGACGACCCCGACGCGATCCCGCTGCTGCTCCTCGACCAGATCCTCGGCGCCGGCGGGTTCACGAGCCGCCTCATGCAGAAGGTGCGCAGCAACGAGGGGCTCGCCTACTCTGTGCGGAGCACGGTGGCACCGCGGGTCGGGTATCCGGGCGAGTTCCGGGCCGGCTTCGAGAGCAAGAACGCCACCGTGGCCCTGGCCACGAAGATCGTGCTCGACGAGATCCGCGCGGTCCGCGGGGAACTCGTCACGGAACAGGAGCTGGAGACGGCGAAGCGGGGCCTCATCGAGACCTTTCCCCGCCAGTTCGAGAGCAAGCCGAAGATGCTCGGCGTGTTCGTCAACGACGAGTGGACCAAGCGGCCGAAGGACTTCTGGAAGACGTTCCGGCAGAAGGTGGCCGCGGTGACCCGTGAGGACCTCCAGCGCGTGGCCCGCGAGCACCTCGACCCCGAGAAGATGGCGATCCTCGTGGTCGGCGACTGGGACGCGATCGCCCCGGGCGATCTCGAGAAGCGGGCGAGCATGGCCGAGTTCTTCGGCGGGAAGGTGAAGCACCTGCCGCTCCGCGACCCGCTCACGCTCGAGCCGCTGCCGGCCGGGGGAGCGACCCCGTGAGGCGTGCCGCGGGACTCGCGATCGCGCTGGTCGCGGCGGTCGCCGGCGCGGCGCCGCCGTGCCCGCCCGCGCCGGGCCCATGCTGCCAGCCCCGCACGCTCGGCCCCGCCGCGGCGGCCCACACCCGGGTCTGGCGGCACGGTCGCACAACCTGCCGCGTGACCCGGCGGACGCCCGCGGTCATGTGGGAGGATGCCGCCCGCATGCCGCGCGGCGAAATCTTCAGCACGTGGGAAAATGCCGCCCGCCAGTGATGCGCCACGTCCGACGCGCCGGCCGCAACCGGCGGCGGCTTCGGCCGTTGAAGGGGTGGTGGACGAGACGACCCCGGGTATCAGGAGGCTCCTGACATGAATCGCACGCTCTGGTTCCGCGGCCCGCTGGCCGCGGGATTCGCACCGCACGCGACGGCGCTTGCTCTCGTGGCGCTGGTCTCCACGGCCCTGGCCCAGCCGCCGGAGCCGCCGCCAGGACGGCCGGAGGGTGGACCGCCCCCCGAGCACCGCGACCCACTGCGTGCCGCGCTCGACCAGAACCACGACCTGGAACTCGACGCCGACGAGATCGCCAATGCGCCCGACGCGATCAGGAAGCTCGACCGGAACGGCGACGGCAGGCTCGATCGCGAGGAGATGCGACCGCCGATGGGCCCGCCGCCGGGCGGTCCGGGACGGGGTCCCGAAGGCCGCGGGCCTGAGGGCCGCGGGCCCGGCGATCGTGGATTCGAGGGCGGCCCACCACGCCGGCCGGGTGACTCCGGTGGCCGGCCACCGCGCGACGGCGAGCGGCCGGAGGGGCCGCCGCGCCCCCGCGAGGGCGGGCGCCCCGAGCCCGGCGGCTCCGGTGACCGCCCGTCCCCCGAACGGTTCCTCGAGCGGGCCAAATCGTTCGATGCCGACGGCGACGGCAAGCTCGACGAGGGCGAGTTGAAGAAGTGGGCCGAGACAATGGCCGAGCGGATGCGCGGCCGGGGGCCGGGAGGTTCCGGCGGCCCGCCGCGCGACGGTGGCGAGCGGCCCGAGCGCCCGCGGCGGCCGGAGTGAGTTCAGCGTGGGGGGGGTTCGCCGCCGGAGGGCCCGTCTTCGCTCCGCAGACTCCGCGTGCCGTCCGGCTCGAACGCGCATGTCAGGCCCCAGCCGGGTAGGTCGAACCCGGTGAACCTCCAGCCATCGCCATCGCGTACGGCGCGGTACGGCACCTCGCCCGCGGCGAGGTCCGACTCGAACGTGACGCTGCCCTGCGCCGCGTCGCCCTTTACGGTGCACGAGACGCCGGTGATGTCCTCGATGCGGATGAGCGACGCATACCCGAAGCCGAGGGTCTCGGTGAACGGCTGCAGGACCTCGTTCGGCCGAATGCTGCGAACCACGAGCGTGCGGTCGCGGGCCGGAATCACGCCCGCGGTGTCGAAGAAGTTTCCGGTGAGAGCCAGCAGGCTCAGCGGCTGGTCGGGCAGGTCGCGCGGGGGCGGCGAGGAATCACGTGCGATCGCGAGGAACGAGGCCGTATCGAAACCCGCGGCCGCCGGAAATCGGTTCCGCAGGCGAACGGCGACGGGATCGGCCTGGAGTGCCTTCCGCCGGGCCCGCGCGGCGGCCACGTCGAACCGTCGCCAGTGGGTCGGCACCGCCGGTTCCTCGGCCTCCTCATCCTCCGGCTCGTCACGGGCGGCGGCCGCGGCAGCGACCATGTCGGGCAGCACGAGAAGCGGCGCGACGTCGCCGGGGAACCCGGCATCGGCAGGCGCGGTCGCGCTGACGACGAGTCGCTCCTTCTCACTGCGGATCTCGACCGCGGCCGCGGACTTCGCGAGGCTGCCGACGATCGTCCGCAGGCACGCCATGGTGTCGTCCGGCACGCCGGGCCTGGCCTGGGCGAGCGTCTCCACGAGCCCACCCGCAGCCGTCGTCCCCTGCCGGAGCACGGCCGCGAGTTCCTCGGCCCCGTGCGCAGCCGCCGTCGCATCCTTGAACGTGGCGGTTCCAGCGACCTGGGGCCGCCTCCCCAGCCTCATCGTCGCCTCGCAGACCTCGAGGGACACCAACGACGACCCGGGGGGCAATCCGTCGCGTGGCAGCCGCTCGTTCGAAAAGGCTCCAGCCACGTCGGCGTCGGCGGGCATCCTCGCGAGGGCGTCGTGCACCGGCCCGGCCGCATAAGCCGGCTCGAGCAGCGAGTCTACGGCGGGAACCGAACCGACCAGCAGCGATTTGTCATCGATGAGTGCGACCGCATACAGGGCACGCTCATCCACACGAAATGTACGGACACCATGCACGTCCCGGACCAGGGGCCGACGGAAGAGGTCGCCGACGAGCGCGGGATCGACCGGCCTTGCGAACCGGATCAGGTGCGCCACGTCGCCCGACCCGAGGCCGACGACGCCGATCTCCTCGACGTCGCGCAGCAGAAACCCGCAGGTCTCGATGACCCGGAGCACGTGCTGCAGGCTGCCGCGCTGCAGCACGGACCAGCGGGCCGCCTCGACCGCGTAGAGCGACACGGCCTCCCCGCCATCCGCCAGCCGCGCCAGGATCTGCCGTGGCCGGATGACGACCGACACGACCGTATCGGGGCCGACGAACCCCGCCGTCAGCGGCGGGGCGGCGACGGCCGGCCGGGGCGCGAGCAAGGCCGTGGCCGCCGTGAGCAGTGCGAGCAGGGCCACGCTGCGCCACCCGACGCGGCTCGACGGCATCGAGTGATTCATACGAGACCCTCCTGCCGATGAAGAACCTCCACGTTGTAGATGACCGCACACGCCCCCGCAAGCGGTGGGAATGATTGGCCTCACCGAGTCCCCCACTGCCAGATGGGGTGCGTCGGCCGGCTATGATCGTTTCTCCATGCCCGTCGCCACCGCACCGCTGCCCCCGCGCCCTGCCGAGGCCCATGCCCTCGATGTCGCGCGGTCGCTCCCCGGCACCCGCGTCGTCTGCACGACGGCGGGCCGGGCGCAGGCGGCCCACGCGCTGGCCCTCGAGCGACCCGACGCGAGCGTCACGGCCTGGTTCCTCGACCTCCATCCGCTCGAATCGGCCCGCGACTCGTGGGGTACGCCGCCCGCGAACCTGCGGGCGGAGTGCGTGGCCGACATGCCGCCCGGTCCCTACGACCTCGCGGTCGTGCCGCTGGCGAAGGACGGCGAGGCGGAACTCTCCCGCGACATCCTCCAGGCGGCTTTTCTGAACGTCGTGATCGGTGGCCGGCTCGTGACCGCGATCGACAATCCGCGGGACACCTGGCTCCACGGCCAGTTGGCCGAGACGGGCGAGACCGTCCGCGTGCGGCCGGTCGAGCACGTGAAGGGGGGCCCGAAGCCGGCGACGGTCGCCTACGTCGTGGAGAAGACCCGCGAGCCCGCCAAGGTGCGCGACTTCTCCTGCGAGGTCGTGTTCCGGGACCGTGACCGGCTGCTCACGGCGGTCACCCGGCCGGGCGTGTTCGCGCACCGTCGCATCGACCCCGGGGCCCGGCACCTGCTCAACGCCGTGGACGTCGCTCCCGAGACGAGCGTCCTCGACATCGGCTGCGGCTCGGGCTGCGTGGCCCTCGGCATCGCGGGCCGCGACCCGAGCGTCCGCGTGCACGCCCTCGACTCGGCCGCTCGGGCGGTCGAGTGCACGCGGCGCGGGGTCGAGCTCAACGGCCTCGCGAACGTGACGGTGGTCCTCGAGGCGCGGGGACGCGTGCCGGATCCGGGCTCGTGGGACCTCGCGCTCGCCAACCCGCCCTACTACTCCGACTTCCGGCTGGCCGAACTCTTCGTGGAGGCCGCGCGGCTCGCGCTCGCGCCGGGCGGCACGCTGCTCGTGGTCACGAAGCAGCCGACGTGGTACGTCGAGAACCTCCCGCGGATGTGGACGAACGTCGCCCGCGAGGAGGTGAAGGGCTACCACCTCGTCGAGGCCGTGCGGCCGGGGTGAGCCTGTGTCCCGCTCCGCAACCCCTCGCCCCTGGGAGAGGGTGGCCGAAGGCCGGGTGAGGGTGCCTTGGTCGGGCCACGGAAGCACCCTCACCCCGGCCCTCTCCCCGAGGGAGAGGGAGAGGATCCGGTTTGGCTCTGCACCGCGTGCCCGTCACTGATTCACGTGCACGACCTTCGCCGGCGGGAACCCGTTGAAGTGCGTGGAACTCGCGGCCGAATAGGCGCCGATGTTCTCGCTGTAGAGGTGGTCGCCGATTTCGAGGTCCGGCAGTTGCTCGGCGAGGCTGATCGTGTCGAGCGCGTCGCACGTCGGCCCGAACACGGCGCAGATCTGCGTCTTCCCCCTGGTGAAGCTCTTCAGGTGGTAGGTGCAGTGATCGAAGATCACGCCCGAGTAGGTGTGGTAGACGCCGTCGTTCACGTAGTAGCAGAGCTTGTCGTTGCGGAAGGCCTTGCCGATGATCGTGCTCACGGCATGACCCGCCGACGCCACGAGGAACCGGCCCGGCTCGGCGAGGATCTCGATCGGCTTGGGGAACAGGCGGTCGATCTCGTGGTTGATCTTCTTCGCGAGCGCCGAGAACTTCGGCACCGTGGCGTCGTAGGCGGCAGGAAACCCGCCGCCGATGTCGAGGAGCTTGAGATTGAAGCCCCGCGACTTGGCCTCGGCGAAGATCCCGGCGCAGAGGTGGATCGCCTGGATGTAGTTCTCCGGGTTCGTGCACTGGCTGCCGACGTGGAACGAGAGCCCCTCGACGACGAGATCGTGGTCGTGGGCGCACTTGATCAGGTCCACGGCCTCGCCCGGCAGGGCCCCGAACTTGCTCGAGAGCTCCACCATCGACCCGGTGTTCGGCACCCGCAGCCGCAGGGCGAGCCCCGCGTGAGGGGCGTGCGTGGCGATCTTCTTCACCTCCTCCTCGTTGTCGTAGGTCACGAGGGGCCGGTATTGGTCGAGCTCCTGGAGCGTCTCGATCGGCTTGATCGGGTTGGCGTAGATGATCTTGTCCCAGATGAAGTCCTGCCGGGCCTTGGCGGGGAGCTTCCGGATGTTCTCGTAAACCGTGTGGAACTCCTGCATGCTGGCGACGTCGAAGCTGCCGCCGAGCTCGTAGAAGGTCTTCACGATCGCCGGGTCGCTGTTGACCTTCACGGCGTAGTAGA
>JBJTJO010000181.1:0-9494 GCA_046095965.1 Planctomycetaceae bacterium | reverse complement strand
ATCCTGGACGAGGGCGCTCGCGAGCGCCGCCGCCTTGAAGGCGGCGATGCCCCCGGTCACGCCCAGTACGATCTCACGACCTTGCAGCATCGGATGAAAACCGTCGGCGAACCGACGGCCGCCCGGGGGTGCGGCCGTCCGCCGTCCGGTCGAACCTCGGGTTCGGCCGCGACGGCCCAAGCCCGCAGGGCTATCCATGGCCCCTGCGGGCGTGAAATCAGAGAATCGTGGGGTCGAAGTCGAGCGGGCCGCCCGCCTCGGGCGACTCGCCGGTGATCCGCAGGTTGAGTGACGTGTCGAGGAAGATCTTGTCCTGCTTGATCTCCTCGATGACGATCTGCATCTTGTCGGTGGTCGCGACATCGACGAGCGGACGGCTGCCGGCGTTGAGCGCCACGAGCCGCTTCTGTATCAGGGTGGACAGCTTGAAGCGCCCACCGACCTTGTTGACGATCTCTTCCTCGCGCAGATCCTCGATCATGGTTCGGCTTCCTCGGGAACGGGGTGGTCGGAACGGTCAGGCGGACGTGAGCGGTCGGCGGGCGGGCATCTCGGCATCGCGCAGCCCGGCGGCCGCCAGGATCCGCTCGATCTCCGCCAGGGCCGCGTCCGCGTCGTCGTTGACGACGCGGTGGCGATACCGGTGGGCCTCGTGCAGTTCCTTCCGCGCCACCTCCAGCCGCCGGGCCATCGCCTCCGGCGTCTCCGTGCCGCGGCCCTGGAGCCGGTGCAGGAGCTGGTCGGGATGGGATGGCTCGACGAAGATCGTGATCGCGTCGGGAAACCGCTCGACGATCGAGATTGTACCCTCGACATCGATCTCCAGCACGACCCATTTTCCAGCGGCCAGACGGGGACTGACCTCGTCCACGAGGGTCCCGTACCAGTGCTGGCGGCCGTAGACCCGACAGCATTCGAGGAACTCGCCGCGCTGGCGCCGCCGCTCGAAATCCTCGGGCGTGAGGAAGTGGTAGTCGATGCCGTCGCGCTCGCCGCTCCGGGGGGGACGCGTGGTGGCCGAGACGCTGGGCAGCAGGGCGGGCACGTCGGCGAGCAGCCGGCGCAGGAGCGTCGTCTTGCCGACACCCGAGGGGCCCGAGATCACCACGAGTTTGCCGAGGCGGTCATCCATCCCGATGTTGTACCGCGGCCGCCGGGGCGTTGAAAAGCCGCCGCGGCCGCGGGGCTCACTCGATGTTCTGCACCTGCTCGCGGAGCCGCTCGATCCGGGTCTTGAGCTCCACCACGGCATGGGCCACCTCGGCATCGGCGACCTTCGAGCCGATCGTGTTGGCTTCGCGGGCGAACTCCTGGGCCAGGAAGTCGAGGGGCCGCCCCGCAGCCTCGGTGGCGAGCAGCCGCTCGGCCTGCACGACGTGGCTCCCGATCCGCGCCACCTCCTCGGCCACGTCCCCGCGATCGGCGACGAGCGCGACCTCGCGGAGCACGTCCACCGGCTGCGCCGTCGCGCCGTGCGGGGCGAGCAGGGCGCCGACCCGCTCCACGAGCCGGGTGCGGTGCTCCTCCACGAGCCGGGGCACGCGGGCCGCGATCGTGGCGGCGATCCCGGAGATCTCGCCGCAGATGCGTCTCAGGTCCCCCGCCAGCACGACCGCCTCGGCGGACCGCATGGCGTCGAGCCGGTCGAGGGCCTCGGCGAGCGCCCGCGACACGAGTGGCCAGGCGCGGTCGATCGTGGCCGCGTCGGGCGGGGCATCGACGAGCACGCCGGGAAGCGGGAGCAGGCCGTCCACCGACTGCGGCAACGGCAGGTCGCGGTCGGCGCAGAACGTCTCGAGGTCGTCGAGGTAGGCCTGGAGTTGTTCCCGGTCGAGCCTGCGGGTGGCGGGCGCGACCGGGCCCGCGACGTCCACGTCCACCTGGATCGCGCCGCGCCTCAGCCGGGCGCGGATCGCCGCCTCGATCCGCCCCTCGAGGGCGGCGAACCCGGCCGGGCCGCGGAACGACAGCTTGAAGAACCGGTTGTTGACCGAGCGGATCTCGACGCGGCACGTGCTCGGCCCGTCGCTCGCGAGCCCGATGCCGCAGCCGGTCATGCTGCGGAGCGGCGTCGTCGGGACGGCCGGTGCCGTCATGGTCACTTGGGCTCGGCGGGTGTTTCCGCCGCTGCCGGCTCCTCGGGTGTCGAGGCCGGAGCCTCGGCGGCCGATGGCGGCGCGGCGGGGGCGTTCGTCTCGGTCGCCGGCGGGGTCGGCTTCGCCCCCTCGTCGGCCTTCTGGGCCGGTGGCTGCGGCTGCTGGTCGGGAATCACGATCCCCTCGCCGCCGGACGGGGCGGCGCCGGACGGGGCCGGGGCGCCCGCGGGCGGCGTCTGGGGCGCGACGGCCTGCGGGGCGTTGCCGCCGAGGCCGCCGCTGAAGGGCGACTCCCGCCGTCCCAGCACGTTGAGCGACAGGATGCACAGCCCGATCCAGAACGCGGCCACGCCCACCGTGATCCGGGTGAACACGTCGCCGGCCTTGGTGCCGAACGCGCTCTGGCCGCCGGCGCCGCCGAGCGCGCCGGTCAGTCCGCCGCCCCGTCCGCGCTGGATGAGCACCAGCAGGATGAGGAACAGCGCCGTGAGAACCAGCATGAAACCGAGGGCGAAGCGGACGAGGGCGATCATGGGGGGAGTCCGGGAACCATTCCGGGAAACGGGAATTCGGGGCGCGGATCGGGGACCGCGGAAGCCCCACAGCGTATCGTGGCGACGGCCGACGGCCTACCCCGGCCGCGTCAGGACCGGGCGAACGCGGCGGCGATGGCCAGGAAGTCGTCGGCCTTGAGGCTCGCGCCCCCGACCAGGGCCCCGTCGATGTCGGGCTGGGCGGCGAGGTCGGCGGCGTTGTCGGGCTTCACGCTGCCGCCGTACTGGATCCGCACCCGCGTTGCGACGGCGGGCGATGCGAGTTCGCCGAGGAGGCGGCGGATCCGGGCGTGCACCTCCTGGGCCTGCTCGGGAGTCGCCACCTTGCCGGTGCCGATCGCCCAGACGGGCTCGTAGGCCACCACGATCTTCTCCAGGTCGGCCGGCGGCAGCCCCGCGAGAGAGCCCCGCACCTGCGCGGTCACGACGTCGTCGGTGCGGCCTGCCTCCCGCTCCTCGAGCGTCTCACCCACGCAGACGATCGGCACGAGGCCGGCCGCGAGGGCGGCCTTCGTCTTGGCGTTGACGACCGCATCGGTCTCGCCGAAGAGCGTGCGCCGCTCGGAATGGCCGAGGATCACGTGGCGGCAGCCCACGTCGCGGAGCATGGCCGGGGCGATCTCGCCGGTGAACGCGCCGGCCGGCTTGTCGTGGGCGTTCTGGGCGCCGAGGGCCACGTCGGACTTCGCGGCCGCGAGCGCGGCGCCGACCGTGTCGAGGTAGACCGCGGGCGGGCAGATGACGAGCTCGGCGGCGGCCGCCTCGCCCCGCCGGGCCGCGACCGCCGCCGCGAGGGCCCGGCCCTGCGCGCGGTCCAGATTCATCTTCCAGTTGCCGGCGACGATCGTGGTGCGTGGCATGCGGTGCTCCTCGGGTGCGGGTCCGGCCATCAGCGTATCGGCGGGAGCGTCGGCGACAAAGAACGACGCCGCCTTCGGGCGGTTCGAGCGTACGTCGCCTCTCCCTCTGGGCGAGGCCGGCCGCAGGCCGGGTGAGGGTGCATGGGCATTTCGGCAGGGGACTGATGCACCCTCACCCCGGCCCTCTCCCCGAGGGAGAGGGTGACGGATCAGCCGACCGGCGCCGCCGACGCGTAGGAGCCGAGGATCACGACCCGCTTGCACTTCTTCTCGAGCGCCGCGATCGCCCGGCGGACGCGGAGGTCACCGCGATGGCCCTCGAGCTCCACGAAGAAGATGTAGCCCCGCTCGCTGCCGGGCATCGGAAACGACTCGATCCAGGTGAGGTTGAGTTTCTGGCGCTTGGGTATGGAAAGGGCGTCGGCGAGGCCGCCCGGCTTGTGCTCGATCTCGAACATGATCGCGGTCTTGTCGTGGCCTGTGCGGCCCGCGTCGGCATGGCCGATGACGGCGAAGCGGGTGGTGTTGCCGGCGACGTCCTCGATGTTTTCGGCGAGGACGGTGAGCCCGTGGTGCACGCCGGCCTGCCGGCTCGCGATCGCCGCGGCGGGGGGTGTCTTGGCGGCCGTCTCGGCGGCCACGGCGGTGCTCGTCACCTCCACGAGCCGGGCCGCGGGCAGGTGGCGGGCGAGCCAGTTTCGGCACTGCGAGAGGGCCTGGGGCCGGCTGTAGACCGCCTCGATGGCCGAGCGGTCGCAGGCCGCGAGCAGGGTGTGGTGGATCCGCAGCGGAACCTCGGCGCAGATCTTCACCGGCAGCCGCGCGAGGTTGTCGAGCGTGTCGGCGATGCGGCCGTCGGTCGAATTCTCAAGCGGCACGACGCCGAAGTGGGAGTGGCCCGCGGCCACCTCCTCGAAGGCGGCCGAGATGCTCGCGACGGGCACGAAGTCCACCGCGTTTCCGAAGCGGTGCAGGGCGGCGAGATGGCTGTAGGTCCACGCCGGCCCGAGGTGGGCCACGCGAAGGTGCTGCTCGATCGCGCGAGAGCCCGAGATCAGCTCGCGCCACACCGCCTTCAGGCACTCGTCGGAGAGCGGCCCGGCGTTCGCCGCGGTGACGCGGCCGAGCACGAGCTCCTCGCGGGCCGGATCGTAGGTCTGCTGGCCGGCCGACTGCTTGAGGTGGCCAATCTGCCGCGCGACCTCGGCGCGGCGGTTCATCAGGCCCACGAGCTCGCGGTCGATCCCGTCGATCTGCGACCGCAGCACGCCCAAACCCGGCGTGCGGCCACCGTCGGCGGACTGGGACGGCGAGGCTTTGGCCATGGCGGAATCCCGAACGGCCAAAATGGCAGCCGCGATGGGCGGCTCCGCATCCCGGCCGGATGAATCTGCCAACTGTACCCCGAAGAACCGCCCAGTAAATGCCCTGTAAATCCGGCCTCCCGGGCCCGCTTTCCGACTGCGCCGCAGGGTGGCACGGCCTTTGCTTTTTCCCCGGGCAGCCAGAGCGACGGACGATTCTGGCGGCACGCGAGGAACACGACTCATGGCGACGAAGCAGGGCGAGAAGATCATCGGCATCGACCTCGGCACCACGAACTCCGTGGTGGCGGTCATGGAGGGCAAGGAGCCAAAGGTGATCGCGAACAAGGAGGGCAACCGCCTCACGCCGAGCGTGGTGGCCTTCAACGACAAAGGGGAGACCCTCGTCGGCGACATCGCCCGCCGGCAGGCGGTGACGAACCCCAAGCGCACCGTCTACTCCATCAAGCGGTTCATGGGCCGCCGCCACAACGAGGTGGCCAACGAGGAGAAGATGGTGCCCTACGAGGTCGTGGGCGGCCCGCAGGACTACGTGAAGGTGAAGGCGGGCGACAAGGAGTTCACGCCCCCCGAGATCTCGGCGAAGGTGCTCCGCGCCCTGAAGGAGGCGGCGGAGAGCTACCTGGGGCACAAGGGCAACAAGGCGGTGATCACCGTTCCGGCCTACTTCAACGACGCCCAGCGGCAGGCCACCAAGGACGCCGGCCAGATCGCGGGCCTCGAGGTGATGCGGATCGTCAACGAGCCGACCGCGGCGGCACTCGCCTACGGCCTCGAGAAGAAGAAGGACGAGAAGATCGTCGTGTTCGACCTCGGCGGCGGCACGTTCGACGTGTCGGTGCTCGACGTCTCCAAGGACGGCGTGTTCCAGGTGGTGAGCACCAACGGCGACACCCACCTCGGCGGCGACGACTTCGACCAGGCGCTCATCAACCACGTGGCCGACCAGTTCCAGAAGGAGCAGGGGATCGACCTCCGCCGCGACGCGATGGCGATGCAGCGGCTCCAGGAGGCCTGCGAGAAGGCGAAGAAGGAGCTGTCGAGCGCCCAGAGCTCCGACATCAACCTGCCGTTCATCACGGCCGATGCCACGGGCCCCAAGCACCTGCAGGTGACGATCAGCCGCGCGGAGTTCGAGAAGCTCACCGACCCGCTCATCGAGCGCTGCCGGGGCCCGGTGCTCCAGGCCCTCAAGGACGCCAAGCTCGACCCCAAGAACATCGACGAGGTGGTGCTCGTCGGGGGCTCGACCCGCATTCCGAAGGTGCAGGAGCTGGTCAAGAAGCTCTTCGGCAAGGAGCCCCACAAGGGCGTGAACCCCGACGAGGTCGTGGCGCTCGGTGCGGCGATCCAGGGGGGCGTGCTCGGCGGCGACGTGCAGGAGGTGCTCCTGCTCGACGTCACGCCGCTCTCGCTCGGCATCGAGACCGAGGGGGGCATCTTCACGAAGCTCGTGGAGCGCAACACCACGATCCCCACCGAGCGGAAGCAGGTCTTCAGCACGGCCGCCGACGGCCAGACAGCCGTGACCGTGAGCGTGTTCCAGGGGGAGCGGCCGATGGCCCGCGACAACCGCCTCCTCGGCCAGTTCAACCTGGAGGGAATCCCGCCGGCCCCGCGTGGCACGCCGCAGATCGAGGTGAAGTTCGACATCGACGCCAACGGCATCCTCAACGTGAGCGCGAAGGATCTTGGCTCCAACAAGGAGCAGACGGTCAAGATCGAGCAGTCGAGCGGCCTGAACGAATCCGAGATCGAGCGGATGCGGAAGGATGCCGAGAGCCACGCCGAGGACGACAAGCGAAAGCTGCGGCTCGCCGAGGCCCGCAACAAGTCCGAGACGCTCTGCTTCCAGACCGAGAAGCTGATGAAGGAGCACGAGGCCGCGCTGTCGGCGTCCGACAAGGCCCCGCTCGAGGCGGCGATCGCCAAAGCCCGCGAGACGGCCAAGGCCGACGACGTGGATGCGATCACCTCGGCCCACGGCGCGCTCGAGCAGGCCGCGCAGGCCCTGTCGAAGGTGCTCTACGAGGCCACCGCCCAGCAGCGGGCCGGCACGCCCCCGGAGGGAGCGACGGCCGCGGCCGGCGGCAAGGGTCCGGACGACACGATCGACGCGGAGTTCGAGGTGAAGGGGTAGCGTCCCATGTCCCTCTCCCTCGGGGAGAGGGTGGCCGAAGGCCGGGTGAGGGTGCAGGGATCATGGATCCTGGGCAGTTGGTTTCAGAGAAACTACTGGCCCGCGCCCGATCGCTTCGACATGGACAGTCGTGTCCCGAGGGGGTGCTGTGGTCTCTCCTGCGCGACCGCGGAATGCTCGGACTGAAGTTTCGCCGTCAGCATCCCATAGGACCGTTTATCGCGGATTTCTATTGCGATGAATTACGTTGGGTGATCGAAGTCGATGGCGGGCAACACAACACCGATCAGGCTCGGGCATATGACGTGCGACGCTCTGATTTCCTGGCGATTCGTGGAGTTACCGTCACGCGATTCTGGAGCAGTGAGGTGATGGATGAGATCGAGGGTGTGATGCATCGGTTCGTCGAAGTGGCGGGTAGGCTCAAGCGACGGGCGGGTGGAAGCACCCTCACCCCGGCCCTCTCCCAGAGGGAGAGGGAGGAAGACGGGCAAGTTCTCTCCCAAAGACAGAAGGAGGAGGGCGGTTCGTCGCCTCTTCCGGAGCGAGAGTAGGCAGGAGTAGCCATGGCATTCCGGTTCGACAAGTTCACGATCAAGGCGCAGGAGGCGGTGCAGCGGGCGATGGAGCTCGCCGCCGACCGGGGCAACCCGCAGATCACGCCGGTGCACCTGCTCCACAGCCTCGTCGGCGAGCGCGAGGGGATCGTGCAGCCGCTGCTCGAGAAGATCGGGACCGACCGCGGGCACCTCCAGCGGATCGTGGAGGCGGAGCTCTCGCACCTCCCCAAGGTGCAGGGGGGCGCGCAGCCCCAGCCCGACCAGGAACTCATGAAGGTCTTCGAGGCGGCGACCGCCGAGTCGCACGCCATGAAGGACGAGTTCGTCTCGACCGACCACCTGCTCCTCGCGCTCGCCAAGGTGCCGAGCAAGGCGAAGGACGTGCTCACGCTCGCCGCGGTCGGCGAGCAGGACCTGCTCGCCGGCCTGCAGGCCGTCCGCGGCCAGTCGCGGGTCACCGACCAGAGTCCGGAGGAGAAGTTCCAGGCCCTCGAGAAGTACGGCATCGACCTCACGAAGCGCGCGAGCCAGGGGAAGCTCGATCCGGTGATCGGCCGCGACTCCGAGATCCGCCG
Organism: Planctomycetaceae bacterium; assembly: GCA_046095965.1. Classification (GTDB taxonomy): domain Bacteria; phylum Planctomycetota; class Planctomycetia; order Pirellulales; family UBA1268; genus QWPN01. The sequence continues at coordinate 1,384 of JBJTJO010000181.1, read as the reverse complement.
CGTGATCCAGGTGCTCTCGCGGCGGACGAAGAACAATCCCGTCCTGATCGGCGAGCCGGGCGTGGGCAAGACGGCGATCGCCGAGGGGCTCGCGCTGCGGATCGTGCAGGCCGACGTGCCCGAGACCCTGAAGAACCGCCGCGTCGTGGCCCTCGACCTCGGCGCCCTGATCGCCGGCACGAAGTATCGCGGCGAGTTCGAGGACCGGCTCAAGGCGATCCTCCGCGAGGTCGAGGCCGCGGCGGGGAACGTCATCCTGTTCATCGACGAGCTGCACACGGTCATCGGCGCGGGCGCCGCCGAGGGGGGCTCGGATGCGGCGAACCTCCTCAAGCCGGCCCTGGCCCGGGGCGAGCTGCGCTGCATCGGCGCCACGACGCTCGACGAATACCGCAAGCACATCGAGAAGGACGCGGCCCTCGAGCGCCGGTTCCAGCCCGTCATGGTGGGCGAGCCGAGCGTCGAGGACACGATCGCGATCCTCCGGGGGCTCAAGCCCCGCTACGAGGCGCACCACAAGGGGGTGAAGATCAAGGACTCCGCGCTCGTGGCCGCCGCCGAGCTCTCGCAGCGCTACATCGCCGACCGCTTCCTCCCCGACAAGGCGATCGACCTCATGGACGAGGCGACGAGCCGGATCGCGATGGAACTGCAGAGTGTGCCGAGCGAGATCGACGAGGTGCAGCGGCGGCTCGTGCAGCTCGAGCTCGCCGCCCGGCAGCTCGCCGAGGAAACCGAGGAGCATGCCAAGGAGCGGCTCGTCGAGATCGAGAAGGAGTCCACGGAACTGCGGAAGAAGCTCGCCGACCTCAGGAAGCAGTGGGAGGCGGAGAAGCTCGGCGTGGGGAGCACGCAGGAGTTGCGGAAGCAGCTCGACGCGGCCCAGCTCGCCTTCGACCAGGTCGGCATCCAGATCAAGGAGCGCCAGGCGTCGGGGCAGCCGGTGGCCGAAGACCTCTACCAGAAGCTCTACGAGCTCGACGTGCAGCGGAAGGCGCTCCAGCAGCGGCTCGAGCAGGAGGGCAGCGAGAAGGACGCGAAGGACGCCGCGAAGTCGGGGGCCAAGCGGCTCCTGCGCCGCGAGGTCGGCCCCGAGGAGATCGCGGAGGTGGTGAGCGCGTGGACCGGGATCCCGGTCACGCGGCTCGTGGAGACCGAGCGGGCCAAGCTGCTCGTGCTGGAGGAGCGGCTCCTCCAGCGGGTGGTGGGGCTGGACGAGGCGGTGACGGCCGTCAGAGTCGCGGTGCGGCGGAGCCGGGCCGGCCTCCAGGATCCGAATCGCCCCATCGGGTCGTGCATCGTCCTGGGTCCCACGGGGGTCGGCAAGAGGGTGCTCTGCCTGGCGTTGGCGGGGGTGGTGTTCGACGACGGGAACGCCATGATC
>JBJTJO010000180.1:0-12080 GCA_046095965.1 Planctomycetaceae bacterium | reverse complement strand
GTGGCAGCGACGAGGAATTGGCAACGCTGCTCGAAGCCTGCGTGGCCGCTGGAACGCAGGCGTGTCGATGCCGTGGGCCGCCCGCTTTGCGGCCACGCAGGCTTCGAGCAGCGTTGCCAATTCCTCGTCGCTGCCACCGTTCCGCAGCACGCCCCGCGCATCCCACTCCGTGGTCGAGAACAGGCAGTTGCGGAACTGGCCGTCCGCCGTGAGCCGCAGCCGGTCGCAGCGGTCGCAGAAGGGCCGCGTCACCGGATCGATGAAGCCCACGCTGCCACCGTCCACCCAGCGGTAGTCCCGCGCCGGCTGGCCCGGATCGGCCGCACCCTCGGCGACGAGCGGCCCGATCGCGCGTTCGAGAATCGCCCGCACCTCCGCCCCCGACAGCACCCGCGACCGGTCCCACGCCTCCTCGGCGTCGAGCGGCATGAACTCGATGAACCGCAGGCGGAAGCCTTCGCGGCGGCAGAACCGGGCGAGCGGCACGATCTCGTCCTCGGTGAGGCCGCGGATGCTCACGGCGTTGATGCGGACGTCGGGAAACCCGGCCCGCTTCGCGGCGGCGAGCCCGGCGAGCACGCGGTCGAGTCCCGACCGGCGCGCGATCCGCTCGAAGACGTCCGCCCGCAGGGCGTCGAGGCTGACGTTGAGCCGTGCGAGCCCCGCGTCGTGGAGATCGGCCGCCTGCTCCTCGAGCAGGAGGCCGTTGGTCGTGAGCGCCACCTCCTCGATCCCGCGCACCGCCACGAGCCGCCGCACGAGACCGGCGAGGTCGCGCCGCATGAGCGGCTCGCCCCCCGTGAGCCGGATGGTGCGGACGCCGAGGCCGGCTGCGACGGCGGCCACCCGCGCGATCTCGTCGAAGTCGAGCAGTTCCTCGCGCCCGCGGAACACGACCTCGGCGGGCATGCAGTAGGTGCAGCGCAGGTTGCAGCGGTCGGTGACGCTGATCCGCAGGTCGGTGTGCGCGCGGCCGAAGCCGTCCACGAGCCGTGACTGCCTGTCCCCCGCGTCCTCCGCGAGCGGACTCGGCAGCACGTGCCCCTGCCTTTCCCCCACCGGAAACGCACCGGGCTGCACGTGCCCCTGCCTTTCCCCCTCTCCCTCTGGGAGAGGGCCGGGGTGAGGGTGCCTGGTCATGCCGCACCTCCCCCGACCGCATCCGGCGCGACGCCCGGATGGATCCACTCGCGGCGGCCGTCGGCCCACTCCTCGCGCTTCCAGATCGGCACCTCCGCCTTGATGCGCTCCATCAGCCACTCCGCCGCCGCGAAGGCGGCGGCGCGGTGCGGTGCGCTCGTCGCCAGGGACACCGCGACCTCGCCGATCCCGATCCCGCCGAGCCGGTGCTCCACCGCGCAGGCCACGAGGCCGAACCGCGCGACGGCGGCCGCGCACAGCCGCGCGCGCGATGCTTCCGCGAGCGGCTCGTGGGCCTCGTACTCGAGGCTCCGCGTGGCCACGCCCGCGGTGACGCCCCGCGCCGTGCCCGTGAACACGACCGTGGCGCCGGCGGCGGGGTCGGCCACGGCGGCCCGCAACAGGTCGGGCTCGACAGGACCGCGCACGAGCGCACCGGCGCCCGCGTCCCGCACGCTCCCTGCCACGTCGCGGGCCACGAGCATGTCAGCCTCCGCTCACGGGCGGCAGGATCGCCACGTCGGCGCCCCCCGCCACGGCGTCGCTGTCGGTGGCGTGCCGACCGGCGACCACCACGGCGCTCCGCGCGAGCAGCGCGGCGGCGGCCGGCGCGTGCGCCGCGACGGCGGCCCGCAGGTCGCCCACGGTGCCTCCGGCCCACGGCAGGTCGAGAAACCGGCCGCCGGCCGCCTCGGCGAGCCCGGCGAAGAGGGCCACGCGCACAGGCGCGGCGGACAGGCCTCGCGGATCGTCGTGCATGCGGACGGCACCTCGCGCAAAAGCGGACGGGTCGGCGGTGTCAGCTCGCGGTCAGCCTGCCGCTGGTTCTCGTGAGCAGGTCGTCGAGCCCGTCGGGCCCCGGCCCCGCGCCGAGCCCCCAGGCCTTCGCGAGCAGCTTCACCGGGTGGATCGTCGGCGTCGCGGTGCCCTGCTCCATTTGTAGTCGGCAGGCGCTGCACTCGGTAGCGCCCACGCCGTCGCCCCCGCGCACCGCGGCCATCACGCCCCGACCGATGCGCAGGCTCGTGCGGTAGTGCGCCCGCGACAGGCCGAACGTGCCGGCCATGCCCGAGCAGCCGCGGTCGATCGCCCGCACGTCGAGCCCCGGTACGAGCCGCAGGAGCCGCTCGGCCGCGGGCGTGCCCCCCGCGGCCCGCACGTGGCACGGCGAGTGGTACTGCACGACCGCGGGCAGGGGGACGAAGTCGAGGCGCAGGGTCCCCTCGCGATGCAGCTCCCAGAGGTAGCTCGCCGCGTCGCTGGTGGCGGCGATCACGCGGTCCATGTCCTCGTCGTCGATCAGGAGCGGGTAGTCGTGCTTCAGGCAGGTCACCGCGGCAGGCTCGGTGGCCACGATCCGGTAGCCGAGCCGCACCGCCTCGGTGAGCACGCGCATGTTCCGCCGCGCAACGCGGCGCGCCGCGTCCACGTCGCCGGCCGACACGAGCGGCATGCCGGCGGCCACCTGGCGCGGATCGATGAACACGCCGACGCCGTGCCGCTCGAGCACCTCCACGAACGCCCGCGCGAGCGCCGGGTCGTGCCGCCGGGCGTAGGTGTCGAGGAAGTAGAGCACCCGCGGCCCGCTGCGGCGCGACGGCTTCGTGAGCCCGCGGCGGGCGGCCCAGCGCAGCACCTGGTTGCCGGTGAACCGCGGCAGCTTGCGGCCCCGCGCGATGCCCAGCACCTTCTCGAGCACCCAGCGGGCCCGCGGGTCGGCGAGGGCGCGATTGGCCAGCGGCGCGAGCGAGCCGCCCCAGGCCGAGAGCGTGTCCACGCGCGACAGCAGCCAGGCGTTGAGATCGAGCCCGTCGGCCGCCACGTGGGCCGCCTTGAGTTCCGTGACGAGCGCGGGGATGTCCACGCCCGCCGCGCACTCGGAGCGGCACTGGTGGCAGTTGAAGCAGGTGTCGGCCAGTTCCCGGAGCACGTTGCCCGCCAGCGCCCGGGCGTCGAGCCGCCCGGCCAGCACGCTCGCCACGAGGTTGGCCTTCGCGCGGGGCGAGGCCTCCTCGGAAGGATCCTCGCGGTAGCGCGGGCACATCCGCTGGCCGGCCGCGAACGTGCGGCAGCTGCCGCAGCCGTTGCAGGCGTCCACCTCGCCGGCGAGGCGGTCGGCCGGCCAGGCGAGCACCGGCAACGGCGGGGGCGCGGGCCGCGCCTCCGCGGCGGGCGTCGCCAGCGGGGGCCGGAAATCGGCCGCCACGCCGTCGGCCGGCACGACCCGCCCCGGGTTGAGGATTCCCGCCGGGTCGAAGATCCGCTTCACGTCCGCGAACACCGCGACGAGGTCCGGGAACAGCCGCGCGAAGAACGGCGTTCGCGACAGGCCCAGCCCGAGTTCGCCGCCGATCGTGCCGCCGAAGCCCGCGACCTCCGCGTAGACCGCCTCGGCGAGCGCCTCGAGCCTCGCCCGCTCCCCCGCGGCGCGCGGGTCGGCGTAGGGGCGCACGTGCAGTTGCCCGTGCCCCACGTGGCCGAAGATCATCGCGGTGAACTCGCAGCGATTGAGCGCGTCCTGGAGGTGTCGCAGGAACTCGGGCACCGCCGGCGGGGGCACGACGATGTCCTCGATGAACGGCACCGGCCGCACGGTGGCCCGCACCCCGGCCAGCGTCGCCACAGCGGTCCGTGACAGCTCCCAGAAGAATGCGGCATCGACCTCGTTCTCGGCGCGCCGCACGTCGATGCATCCGCTCCGCGGCCGCTGCACGGCGGTGAACGCCTCGTCGAGCCGCGCGGCGCACGCGGCGGGCTCGTCCGCCGTGAACTCCACGAGCAGCCCCGCCTCGGCGACCGGCGGAATGAGCAGGTCCACCGCCGGCTTCGTGCCACGGGCCAGCGCCAGGTGGCGCTTGTCGAACAGGTCGCACGCGCTCGGCCCCAGCCCGCGGACGGCGAGCGCCGTCTCCGCAGCCCGGTCGAGCGAGTCGAAGAGCATGAGCCCGACCGCGCTGGCCCCGTCGGCCGGCACCGTGCAGAGCGTGGCCTCCGTCACGATGCCCAGCGTTCCCTCGGCGCCGCACAGGAGCCGGGGCAGGTCGATGAACCCGGCCGACTCGAGATCGTGGAGCCCGAAGCCGCCGTGCGACAGCCGGGTGGAGGGCTGGAAGCGGGCGATGGTGGCGCGGGCCCCGGCGAGCACGGCCGCCACCCGCGCGGCGAGCCCCGAGACCACGGCGCCCTCGGCCGGTTCACCACCGGCGGGCACGGGCTCGGCGGGCGCGGGCGTCAGTTCCACCACGCGGCCATCGGCGAGGACGACCTGTGCCGCCGCGATCCGGCCGCGGACGGCGCCGTGGCGCAGGAACCGGCTGCCCGACGCGTTGCGGCCGATCATGCCGCCGACGGTGGTGATCGCGAAGTTCGAGGGATCGGGGCCGAAGGTGCGGCCGAACCGGGCGACGTGCGCCTCGAGTTGCGCGGCCACCACGCCGGGCTGCACGCGGACCGTGCCCGAATCGACGTCGGTGCGGACGATGCGCCGCATGAAGCGGGCGCAGTCGATGACGACGCCGGCGCCCAGCGGGCCGCCGCAGATGCTCGACCCCCCGCCGCGGGCGTGCACCGGGATGCCTCGCTCCGCCGCCCAGCCCACCGTCGCGGCCACGTCGTCGGCCGAACGCGGCCGCACGACCGCCAGCGGCCGCGCCTCGAACAGGCTGCCGTCGGTGGCGTAGAGCCCGCGGGCCGCGTCGTCGCACACCACCTCGCCGGCGACGATACCCCGGAGGTCCTCCTCGACCGGCGTGCGTTCCGCCATGGGTCACCTGCGGCCGGCGGTCAGCGTGCGGGACCGCGCGGCCCCCTGCCGGTGCCGCTCGTGGGTCTCGAGGTCGAAGCCGCCGGCGTCGTCGCACACCCCGTCGCCGCGGTAGCGGGCGCCGCACCGGTAGCAGATGAGGCACTCGGGCATGAACAGGTAGAGCACCACGTCCACGAGCGCCGTCGCGAACAGGATCGCGAACGTCGGCACGAGCAGCTGCATGCCCCAGGTCACGCAACTGGCGGCGAACCCGGCGACCACTATCCCGACGCCGAGCCGCTGCGGGAAATCCTTCCGCGCGAAGAGCTCGCCGCTGGGGCAGACGAGGCAGCGCCGCAGCCGGGCGCGGCCGACGCCGCCGGCGCGGCTCCACTCGAGGGCCCCCGCCGGCACCGGCAACGCGGCGCCGCACGCCGGGCAGTCGAGCGACGCGAGCTCCTCGACGCGGTCGCGAGCGACCGTGGCGTGGCAGGCGGGGCAGGCGTAGGTGAGTCGCATGGGTCAGGCCGCGGCGGCGAGCAGTTCGGCGGTCAACTCCCCGAGAATCGCCGCCAGGCACGCCACGTACAGGATACCCGTGGCGCTCTGCGTGTTGGGGATGTCGAGCGTCTTGCGGGCCATGACGAGGAGGATCGGCAGGCCCACGAGCCCGGCCAGCCAGCGCAACGACAGGAGCGATAGCGTGGCCGGATCGGCGGTGCGGAGCGTCTCGGAGAGGCCGGGAATGATCGCCACCGCGGCGGCCGCGAGGCACACCCCCCACGCCGCGAGCGCCTGCCCGATCGCCCGGCGGAGCGCCGCCACGCTCATGCCGGGGGCGTTGAGGTACCAGTGACCGAGCAGCATCGCGTGGACGACGAGTCCGACCACGAGGCCGCTCAGCAGGCGGCCGCACGCCGTGAGCGGCAGCGCAAGCGCCCCGCCCCCCGCGGCGGCCTCCTGCCCGGCCGCGCCGCACGAGAAGCGCACCGTCGCGGCCGCGAGCAGGAGCGCGGTGACGCCGCACAGCACCAGCCCGGCCCGCGGCTTCTCGCCGAGCCAGGCCACGCTCGCCATCCAGGCGACGACGGCCGCCGCGGCGGGCAGCGGCCATGACGCCCCGGCCGTCGGGGCGAGGAGCGCGGCGAACGTGGCGAGCCCCATCACGACGAGGCTGTTGACGCGGAAGAAGCCCGCGGTCACGGCGGCCGGCGAGGTGATCACGAGCCCCGCGGCGAGGCCCCAGCCGAACCGGAAGAGGAAGTCGAGGAGCAGTCGCATCGCTGTCGCGTCCAGTGCGGGCGTCAGTCACTCCCGGGAGCATCCCGTGAGATGACCACCGAAAGGCTGAGTCAGGTCTTCCTTTCGCCTCTCCCTCGGGGAGAGGCCGGCCGCAGGCCGGGTGAGGGTGCCTGATGAATCGCCGCGAAAGCACCCTCACCCCGGCCCTCTCCCAGAGGGAGAGGGAGGAATCGCGACGGGCCTCGCGCTCGAAAGTATCGACCCCTGGAAGCCCGGAGCGACAGCGACCGCACTGGATTGATGTCGTTCTTCAAGGCCCGATGCGCCTGGATGGCCGGTGGAATCAGGTGGCCCTGCCGCCGTAGATGAGCGACATGACCTCGGCGCGGCTCGACACGTTGGCGCGGAACACGCCCTTCATCGCGCTCGTCACGCACACGCTGCCGGGCTTCCGCACCCCGCGGACGGTCATGCAGGTGTGGGTGGCCTCGACGACGACGGCCACGCCCTTGGCCCCCAGGTCGTTCTCCAGGTAGTCGGCGATCTGCTCGGTCATCCGCTCCTGCACCTGCGGCCGGTGGGCCACGGCCTCGACGAGCCGGGCCAGCTTCGAGAGCCCGAGCACGCGACCGTCGGGGAGGTAGCCGATGTGAGCCCGCCCCATGAACGGCATGAGGTGGTGCTCGCAGACGCTGTTGAAGTCGATGTCCTTCACGAGCACGATCTCGTCGTACTTCTCGGTGAACGCCTTGCGGAGGTGGACGGCGGGATCCTGCCGCAGGCCGGCGAAGAGCTCCGCGTACATCCGGGCCACGCGGGCCGGCGTCTCCACGAGCCCCTCGCGGTCGGGATCCTCGCCGACGGCGAGCAGGATCTCGCGGACGGCCTTCTCGATGCGGGGCTGATCGACGGCGTGGTGCTGGGGCATGCGGATACTCTACCAGCCCGCCCGCGGCGCGAGGTTCGTGAGGGCCCACGACCCCGCCGCCCCGCCCGCGATCACGCGCTGCACGGCCGCAGGGTCGAGCCCGCCGGCCCGCGCGTGGGCGAGCGCCTCGCACCAGGCCACCATCCCGACCGCCACCGCGATCTGGTTCGCGAGCTTGCAGCGTTGGCCGGCGCCCGCGGGCCCGAGGTGCGTGATCGACTTCCCCAGAAGTTCGAAGATCGGCGTCGCCCGCGTGAACGCCGCCGCATCGCCCCCCGCCATGATCACGAGCGCGGCGTTCCGTGCCCCCACGTCGCCCCCCGACACCGGCGCGTCGATCGCCATGCAGCCGCGCGGCGCCGCGGCCGCGGCGATCCGCCCCGCGAGCGCCGGGCTCGACGTCGTCATGTCCACGAGCAGGGTGCCGGGCCGGGCCCGTCCCACGATGCCCCGCCCCGCCGGCACGGCCGCTGTGCCCCCGAGGTACACCTCCTCCACGTCGGCCGGCAGCCCGACCATCGTGATCACGACGTCGGCCGCCGCCGCGACGTCGCCGGGCGAGTCGTGCCACGTCGCGCCGCGGTCGAGCAGGTCCCGAGCCTTCTCGCGCGTGCGGTTATGCACGTGCAGGGCATGGCCGGCGACAAGCAGATGCCCCGCCATGCTCCGCCCCATGATGCCGGTGCCGATGAAGCCGATCGTGGTTTTCATGTGGCTCGCGTCTCCGCGGAACTCCGGATCATCACGATACCGACACTCGCCGTCGGGCGAGTGAATGCAACACCTCAAGGTGCGCCCCGTCCGGAGTTGTCGCACAGTGGCACTCTGCGGGAGGCGGTCCGTCACCCCGTCCGGCCACGGCATTGTCGTGTGGTTGGCCACCGTGTGCAGACTGCCAGTCTGCACCTACTTTGCTCCGCGGAAGCGCGCCCGACCTGTGCGAGCCGTCAGTTGACCGAAAAATCCGGCGGAAACACCCGCGTTGACGCGGCCTGCGCGGGGCGGGCGGCGATCGCGTCGAGGAGAAGCCGCGTGCGGGCGATGACGTCGCACTCGGCGAGCAGCCGCAGCTTCACGTCGAGGCCGAGGTCGATCGTGTAGGCCACGATGTCGGCCAACATGCCGAGCGTGATCTGGCTGCCGAGCAGCTCGTCGAGCTGCTCGTAGGCGTTCGGGATCTTGGGCATCGACCGCTTGAACGCGGCCAGGAGCTCCTGCTGAAGCGCCGCCGCGGCCTCCGTCGTCGTGCCCGCGGGCTCCACGTCGTCGAGCAGTTCCGAATCGACCACCCGGAAGAGCTTCTTGGGAGGCAGCTCGCGGAGCAGCCGCAGCCGGCGGACGCCCAGCACGAGCACGTTGTAGGTGCCCTGCTTCGTCTTCTGATGCGTGGCGATCCGGCACAGGCAGGCGGTCTGCCGCAGCGGGGGTCGCCCCTCGTAGTCCCCCTCCCAGCCGGCCGCGAGCACGCCGAGGGCCACGAGGCGGTCCCCCTCGATGGCCTCCTCGAACAGCGCCCGGTAACGGGGCTCGAAGATGTGGAGGGCCTGCATGACGTGGGGGAACATGACGAGGTTCGGCAGCGGAAAGACGCGGGCGCGGCCGGAGAACTGGTCGGGGGAGAAGGCGAGCGGTTCGTCGGACATGCGGCAGCTCGGGCGGCGGTCAGGCCGGGGACGGGTCGAGGTGGATCTCGGGGAGGAGGTCGGGGTTCAGTTCGGCCCGCGGATCCTCCTCGGTGCTGGCGGTGACCTCCGCGAGGCAGACGTCGAACGCGCCGAGGAACGCGGTCACGTCGAGGCCGAGGTGCCGCGGCGCGTAGGGCTCCAGGTAGCCGTGGACGCTGGCGTGGAGCTTGCGGGCCCCGCGGAGGTTGCCGTTGTTGAAATGGTAGAGGGCCACGGCGGCCTGGATGAGGGCCTGGTAAAACTTCCGCGACGGGCCGCGGTAGTCGGTCCAGAGTTCCTCCCATACCTCGTGGGCCTCGAAATAGTCGCAGGCGTTGAACCTCTCGATGCCCTCGAGGTAGAGGGGCTCGTAGTCCTGCCCGTCGGCGGCGTCGCCCTGCATGATGCCCGCCTGTTTCAGTCACGTCCCGTCGCCGCCGGCCCGCTGCCGTGGTTCCACCGTTGAATCGTAGCACCCATCGACCGAAGGCGAAGCCGGCCCGGCCGCGGCGAGCGGCCGCGGCCGCCGTGCCCCGCCGCGAATCCAAGGCCGCGCGGATGGCGCGGGCGGCCCGGATCGCCGACCGGCTCGCGGCGGCCTACCCGCATGCCCGGTGCTCGCTCGATTTCCGGAGCCCGTTCCAGCTCCTCGTGGCCACGATCCTCTCGGCCCAGTGCACCGACAAGCGGGTCAACGTGGTGACCGGGCCGCTGTTTCGCCGCTGGCCGGATCCCGCGGCCCTGGCCGCCGCGAAGCCGCGGGAGCTCGAGGCCGCCATCCGCACGACGGGATTCTTCCGCGCCAAGGCGAAGAGCATCCTCGGCTGCTGCCGGGCCCTCGTGGAGCGGCACGCCGGGGAGGTGCCCCGGTCGCTCGAGGAACTCGTGCGGCTCGCCGGCGTGGGCCGCAAGACCGCCAACGTGGTGATGGGTTCGGCGTTCGGCGAGGCCACCGGCGTCGTCGTGGACACGCACGTGGGGCGGATTTCCCGGCGGCTCGGCCTGACGCGCCATGCCGACCCCGTGAAGGCCGAGCGCGACCTCGTGTCCCTGCTGCCCCGCGACCACTGGATCGCCTACAGCCACCGGGTCATCGAGCACGGCCGCACCGTCTGCATGGCCCGCAAGCCCCGGTGCGAGGCCTGCCCGCTCGCCGACCTGTGCCCGAAAGTCGGCGTGACTTGACCGCGCCCGTGGGCAGAACCGCCCGGGCGGCGTAGACTCCCTCCCGCGTCGCAGGTCGCCCGATGTGCCCGCCGCCCCGGGGAACACCGTCATGATCCTGTCCGGCAACGAGATCAAGCAGCAGCTCGGCCGCAACATCGTCATCGACCCCTTCGACGAGAGCCGGCTCAACCCCAACAGCTACAACCTCTCCTTGCACGACGAGCTGCTCGTCTACGAGGAGGTGGTGCTCGACATGCGGAAGAGCAACCGCGTGGAGCGGATCCGCATCCCCGAGGACGGGCTCGTGCTGGCCCCCAACCAGCTCTACCTCGGGCGGACCGTGGAGCGGACCGAGACGCACAACCTCGTGCCGATGATCGAAGGGCGGAGCTCGATCGGCCGGCTGGGCCTGTTCGTCCACGTCACCGCCGGCTTCGGTGACGTCGGCTTCTGCGGCTACTGGACGCTGGAGATGTTCGCGGTGCAGCCCGTGAAGATCTACCCCGGCGTGCCGATCTGCCAGATCTTCTTCCACCAGATCCACGGCGCGATCACCGAGTACGCGAGCGACAAGTACCAGCACAACCGCGACATCCAGCCGAGCCAGCTGTTCCGCGAGCTCGTCACGCCCGGCGACGACGGGCAGTTGGAACTCGAGTTCGGCGCCGAGGCCGAGGCCGCACGGGCCGGCCGCCTCGTGTCACCGACCGCGGGCTAGGTGCGGGCGATGGTGACAAAGATCCTCGCCTGGTCGTCCTTCGGGACGATGCTCCTGTCGGCCATCATCGCGCTGGTGGCCCTGTTCTACCGGCCGGATCTTGGTGAGACCGCGCGGACGCTGGTCTGGTACGTCGCCCTGCCCGTGCTCATAGTCTCGATCGTGCTGGCCGTCGCGCTGCTCGTGTGGTCGGCCTTCGACACCGAATCGTAGTCCTCCCGAAAGGCACGTCCGTGCTTCGCACCCACTCCTGCGGCGAACTCCGCTCCTCGCACATCGGCACGGCCGTCGACCTCTGCGGCTGGGTGGACCGCGTCCGCGACCACAAGGGCGTGATCTTCATCGACCTCCGCGACCGCTGGGGGCGCACACAGGTCGTGATCGGCCCCGAGAGCCCGGCGGCGACGCTCGCGGCCGCCCGGGCCGTGCGGCCCGAGTGGGTGATCCGGGCCCGCGGCACGGTGGGGGCGCGGCCCGCCGGCACGACGAACCCGAAGCTCGCCACCGGCGAGATCGAGGTCGTGGCCCGCGAGGTCGAGGTGCTCAATGAAGCCGCGACGCCCGTGTTCCAGCCGGGGGCGACGGAGCTCCCCGGCGAGGAGGTCCGCCTCACCAACCGCTGGCTCGACCTGCGGCGGCCGCAGATGCAGGACAACCTCTTCCTGCGCAGCCGGATCGTGAAGATCATGCGCGACCACTTCGACGAGCTCGACTTCATCGAAGTCGAGACGCCGATGCTCGGCAAGAGCACGCCCGAGGGGGCCCGCGACTACCTCGTGCCCAGCCGGCTCGAGCACGGCGCGTTCTTCGCCCTGCCGCAGTCGCCGCAGCTCTACAAGCAGTTGCTCATGATGGCGGGCTTCGACCGCTACGTGCAGGTGGCGAAGTGCTTCCGCGACGAGGACCTGCGGGCCGACCGGCAGCCGGAGTTCACGCAGCTCGACGTGGAGATGTCGTTCATCGAGGCCGACGACGTGATGGGCGTGAGCGAGGGGCTCGTGAAGCGGACGGCAAGGGAGATTCTCGGCCTCGACGTGAAGCTGCCGTTGCCCCGGCTCTCCTGGGACGAGGCGATGGAGCGGTTTGGGCACGACGCCCCCGACCTCCGCTACGGCCTCGAGATCGTCGACCTGACGGCCATCGCGGGGGAGAGCGATTTCCGCGTGTTCCGGGCGGCGGTGGAGGCCGGCGGCCGGGTCCGCGGCATCCGCGTGCCCGGCGTGGCGGAGCGATTCTCCAGGAAGGACCTTGACACGCTCACGGCCGTGGCCGGCGAGAGCGACTTCCGCGTCTTCCGCGGGGCGCTCGAGGCCGGGGGCCGCGTGCGCGGCATTCGTGTGCCCGGAGCCGCCGCCCGCTTTTCGCGCAAGGATCTCGACGATCTCACGGCGGTGGCGATCGAGGGCGGGGCCAAGGGCCTCGTCTGGCTGAAGGTGGAGGCCGATGGCTCGTTGTCGGGCCCCGTCGCGAAGAACC